>JBCCSZ010000043.1:0-34086 GCA_039199225.1 Bacteroidota bacterium | reverse complement strand
TTGCAAACCAATTAAGAAGAAGCTGCATACAAAGAGAAGGACGAATTTCATTGATCTGAATTTGTTTGGCAATATAGCAAATTTATTCCACCTTGTGGCGGCAGCGCAAATGTCCTGCACTCGACGACGACTGCCGCAAGCCCTATGATCTTTAACTCGATCTCTTTCGCGCTTTTTTTCCTCTTGTTTTTCAATCTCTATTGGTTGATAAACAGGAAGTTGCATCCCGGCTTTCGCAATGCTTTCACCATCGCTGCCAGCTACTTTTTTTACGGCTGTTGGGACTGGCGGTTTCTGGGCTTAATCATCATCAGTTCTGGCGTAGACTTCTGGGTTGGGCAAGCTATGGGTAAGACGGAAAAGGCAAGCGCCCAAAAAGCCTTGCTGCTAGGAAGCCTGCTGGTCAATCTGGGATTCCTTGGCTTTTTCAAATACTACAACTTCTTTGTCGATTCTCTTCGTGAATTGCTCGCACTTTTTGATCTTCCAATCCAAACACATACGCTGGAAATCATCCTACCAGTGGGTATTTCATTTTATACGTTCCAGACGATGAGCTACACCATCGACATCTACCGACGACAATTGGAGCCAACGAGGGACCCTCTGGCCTTTTTTGCTTTTGTCAGCTTCTTTCCGCAGCTTGTCGCCGGGCCGATCGAACGCGCCAGCCAGCTGTTGAAGCAGTTTGAAGGCCGAAAAGTATTCCAGTATCAAGAAGCTGTGGGGGGCCTCCGGTTGATATTGTGGGGGCTGTTCAAAAAAACGGTGATTGCCGATAACTTTGGCCAAATGACCGATCTGCTATTGGTAGCAGGCGAAGCATCGAGTGGGCCGGCGACCTTACTTGGCAGTCTGTTTTTTGCCTTGCAAATTTACGCTGACTTTTCGGCCTATTCCGATATTGCCATTGGTTGTTCGCGCCTCTTGGGCATGCGGCTGATGCAGAACTTTCAGACGCCCTATTTCTCTACCTCCTTGCGGATGTTTTGGCACCGCTGGCACATCTCCTTGTCCACCTGGTTTAGAGATTATGTCTACATTCCGCTCGGGGGCAATCGTGGGCAGCAATGGCAGGTACATCGAAATTTGTTCCTCACCTTCGTCCTGTCTGGCCTATGGCATGGGGCGCAGTTTACCTTTTTGATCTGGGGCGCATTGCACGGCCTGATTTTGATTGTTGAAAGGCAGTTTAAATTGGAGGGACCCGGGCGCTGGCGAATGCCATTGGTCTTTTTGTTGGTAGTTTTGTTTTGGATGCCATTTAGAGCAGAAGATATGGGTCATCTAAACGAGCTGCTCAGTGCCATCTTTCAGCTAGACAGCTATACGTCCGCTTGGTACCATTCCCTGTTTTCCGTTTATCCCATCCGACGTTTTGTGGCCTTGTCGATCGTCTTTTTTCTCTTTACTCTCGTAGAGTGGCAGTTGCAAAAGGCAGATTTCAACGAATGGGTACAAACCCAACAAAAGCCCATCCGATACGCTTGTTACTATGCTTTGTTAATGGGTATTTTATTCCTCGGCAATTTCAGCGTAAAACCCCAATTCATCTACTTTCAATTCTGAGTGCCTGTGAAAAGATTGTATAAAAATATCCTTTATTTTCTCAGTCCGATTGTGGCTTTGTTGCTCTTTTTACCCACCGACAAATACCTGAAATACAAGGGTTTGGAAGACGATTGTTTTCAACACGGCCAGTGGATACACGATCGCCTTTACAAACAAAGTAAGCCAGTCGACATCGCCTTTTTAGGCTCTTCCCATACCTTGAATGGCATCGATGACCAGCTCATTGAAGCGCAGTTGGCCCACCATCGTTTGAGCGTTGCCAATTTTGGATACTGCCGCTTGGGACGCAACCTTAGCTATGTTTTACTGAAGGAAATCTTACAACAAAAGCAGCTTCGCACCTTGGTGCTGGAAGTGCGCGAGGATGAAGATCGGTACAGTCATCCGATTTTTCCTTATTTAGCCGACACCCGCGATGTGGTTTTCGCCCATCCCCTATTCAACAAGGACCTGGCCAGCGACATGCAAACGCACCTGAGCTATAAGGTAGAACTGCAGCAGGACGATTGGTATGGACCACTAGCAAAAAACCAAAGACACCAAGGTGCCTTTGGTTTTTCTCCGCTGCAAGATACGGCCGCATTGGAAACACTTGCGGGCAATGCGAAGGAGGAAGAACAGCCCGATCCAAGCTCGCTGGAACGACGTTTTTACATGCAGTACCCCCGCGCCTACCTGAACAAAATCCACCAACTCTGCCGATCCAACAAAATTCAGTTGGTTTTCTTGTATTTGCCAGCCTATGCTTCGGTCCAACAAAAACCAAAAGAAATTGATCGCTACTCGAGCTACGGAACAGTCTTAATACCCCCCAAGACCTTACTAGCCGATCCAGATTATTGGTTTGACAGCGAGCATGTGAACGCCACGGGAGCGCACGTCTTGTCTTTGTGGGTTAGCCAGCAGTTGGATGGGTTACAGTAGGTGGCCCAAAGGCACTATTTCTCCTCTGTTTGACCTTTGTGATCAGCCATCATCTTTTCGTGATCACTGTTCATTTGTTGGTGCTCTTTTTCCATCATCGCATGTTCTTCGATGAGCATTTCGTGGTCTTTCTTCATCTTTTCGTGGTCTGCTTTTAGGGTCGCCTTGTCCACTTTGCCCGTAGCGTGTTTTTCTTCTAATTCGCGGTGATTTGCTAGAATGGCTTCGTGCTTTTTGACCATTTCCACATGCTTTTTCATCAGCTCGGTATGGCGAGCTTCCAGAGCAGTGTGAATGGAATCAATGGCAGGATCACTGACCTCCCCATGCGCTTCGACCATTTTTTTGTGCATTTCCTCCATCTTGGCGTGTTGGTCGGCCAGCTTTTTGTGCTCTGCTTCCATTTTTTCATGTTCCTTGACCAGTTCTTTGTGTTCGGCAGAGTCAGCAGGATTGGATTGACATCCGACAAAGAGACTAAATGATAATAAAAGGAAGCTGATGTGTTTTACGACAAATTTCATAACTACTAAGGTGTTTGGATTAATTAAAATAAGTTGTGGAGGTCGTTGCAAGAAATCACAGCTCTTTTGGCAAAGGAGAGGCGAATGACTGCTCCCAAATCGACCACAACTTGAATAAAGCGTTTATAGATCAAAGATAGACCAATACGCTCAAGTTTACCCAATTGGCCAAAGAAAAAAGCAATACGATGACTACAAACAGCAAATCGGTACCGAAGGACTCCGATACCGATTTGTTGTGAAAACGGAGCAGCCCTTGTCAATCCAGTGGCTACTCGAAAGAAAAATCTATCTGTGATTAGTCTACGTAATCCCCATCTTTTGGCTTGAGGGCGCGAATGGCGATCAAAACCAAGTCAATCAATGCCCATACGCCAAATCCACCGAGGGTAATGAGCTTTACGATTCCCAAGCCGACGTATCCCAGGTAGAAGCGATCGATCGCCAGGCCACCCAAGAATATGGATAACAAGAGAGCAACAATCCACTTTTTACCACCAGCAACGGCGGCTCTCTTCTCCCATTTTTTCATCTTGCGATTGACCTTCTTGAGCGTTTTCTGCTCTTTTTTAGTCAAGCCTTCGCTTTCCTTTTTAGCCAGCAAGTCCGCTTGAATCGCCTTGTACAAATTTAAAACAGCCGCGGCCCGATTGTTCTCAACGGTCGTTTCTTTTTCAGCTTTAGTAGGGCCGACCGTTGTAACCACTGCCATGGCAGAGGAAGAAACCAATAGGGATAATAAGAACAGGAATGACAACTTTTTTAACATAGCTCGTTATTTATGAATTAAGTAAATAAGGTGACAGCCTCTATAAGGGGCTTGTGATTCTAGTAAATTCGCCCCAATATAGTGAACCCGAGTGAATTTCACATTAAAAAAGAGCATATCATGTTACATCCTTCAAAGAGCCATCAGTCGCCAAAAGAAATCCCAAGCTTGCGGGCGGCACTGATGAGGTAGTGATCTTTGGCAATGTGGTTGTAGGACGAAATGGCTTTTTTGAGGGTAACGGCCTTTAGCTCGTTGTTGTGAAAGGCAACCATTTTTCCAAAATCGCCTGCTTCGACCAATTCGAAGGCTTTGACCCCCATGGCAGAAGCCAAGATGCGATCGAAAGCGACGGGCGTTCCACCTCTTTGTGTGTGTCCCAGTATGGTGGTGCGAACCTGTGCCGGACAACCCTTTTCAACCAATTGAGCGCGAAGATAATTGCCGATTCCCCCCAATTTGATGTGTTGGTCTCCAATGTCCAGAGCTTTTTTGCCGATCACACCACCATCGACCGGCTTGGCCCCTTCTGCAATCACGATATTGGCAAACCCCTTCCCTTTTCGAATCCGCTTTTTGATTTTTTGCAGCACCTTATCGAGCCGGAAGGGAATTTCTGGAATCAGGCAAAGCTCTGCCCCTCCTGCCACAGCCGTATGCAGCGCAATCCAACCTGCATCGCGCCCCATGACCTCCATAATCATCACCCGGTGGTGGCTTTCAGCAGTGGTCACCAAACGGTCGAAACTCTCCGTAGCAATTTGAACGGCCGTTGTAAAACCAAAAGTCAGATCGGTGGCCGACAGGTCATTGTCGATCGTCTTGGGAACTCCGACGATGTTGAGCCCTTCCTTGTACAAAGCCTGAGAGATTTTTTGGCTGCCATCACCCCCTATATTAATAACGGCGCTGAAGCCCAGTTTTTTGATTTTGCGAACCAACTCCTTGCTGCGATTCATGGTTTTCCAACTGCCATCCTTTTGCTGAACCGGATAATCCAGCGGATTGCCTTTGTTGGTCGTTTTGAGGATGGTTCCTCCCTTGACGTGGATGCCAGCGATTCTGCTGCGGGTCAGTTTGACGATCTCCTGGGGTTCTTTAAAGACACCATTGAAAGCTTCGATGCTGCCATAAGTTTCCCATCCGCCATGGTCTTTGGCTGCTTTGGCAATTCCTCTAATGACGGCGTTGAGTCCCGGGCAATCGCCCCCTCCGGTGAGTACCAATAATTTTTTCATGAATCACAAATGAAGTTAATAGCAAAGTAAATATTGAAAAGTCCTTGTATTCGACTGCTTTGTTCGGCGCCAATTTAATACTTTGTTATCTAAGTTAGTGTTTATTTGGATAGAAGAATTTTTATTCAATTTGCAAGACCTCCATTCAGGGCATTTGTTCCATCCGATCGTTTTGATTAAGGAATGCTGCCAAAGTGCAGTTGAACTTTCTTTCCGACCTGTTCTCTAGAAAACAAAAAGCCATGTCGACACCAACCAATTCCAGACGTAATTTTTTGAAAAAGACAGCCCTTGGTACCACCGGGGTATTATTCGGCCTGCCCGCTAAGAGCTACAATCGAATCATAGGCGCCAACGAGCGCATTCAGGTAGCCTTGCTGGGCTGCAATCGCAGGTTTTCTGCCCTTTCAGCCTCCTTGGCACAGCTTGATTTGGTGGATATGATTTATGTCTGTGATGTGGACAGTCGTCGGCAGGAAAAAGCGGTTACCAAGGTGGAAGAGCTGACTGGTAGGCGCCCCAAAGGAGAAAAAGACCTCCGGAAGATTGTAGAACAAAAAGAGGTGGATGCCATTTTCAACGCTACACCCGATCACTGGCACGTACCGGCAGCGCTGATGGCGCTACAAAATGGCAAGCACGTATACGTGGAAAAGCCCTGTAGTCACAACCCCAAGGAGAGCGAAGTTCTCGTCGCCTTTCAGAAGAAGTACAACAAGCTTGTTCAAATGGGAAATCAGCAGCGCTCTGCTCCTGAGACCCGGGAAATCATTCAGGAAATCCACAAGGGGGCCATCGGTCGGGCGTATACGGCCAAAGCATTTTACAACAATGCCCGCGGCCGCGTGCCTGCTGCCAAAAAGGTGGCGGTCCCCAATTGGTTGGACTGGGAACTGTTTCAGGGGCCAGCCCCTCGCACGGCCTTTTTGGACATATTGGGCGACTACAATTGGCACTGGTTCTGGAATTGGGGGACCGCAGAGACAGGCAACAATGCCATGCACGAAGTAGATATTGCTCGCTGGGCGCTCCAGGTCAAATATCCGCAGTCTGTTTGGGTAAATGCTGCCAAGCAACATTTTCAAGACGACCCCTGGGTGATGTACGATACTATGGATGCTCATCTGATGTTCCCCGGCAATAAAACGGTGCAATGGGACGGTAAAAGCCGCTGTGGCTACGGCACCTATGGCCACAAGCGAGGCCGCGGCACAGTCATCTATGGCACAGAAGGCGCTGTTTACGTTGATCGCAGCGGCTATATACTGTATGACCGCAATGGAAAGGTTGTGCGCGAACGCAAGGGGGCCGGCGATGAGGCGGGCATTGCCCTAGGGGGCGGCGGCGGTATGACCACATTGCACATCCAGAACTTCTTGGAGAGCATTCGAGGAAAAGCACAACTCCACTCACCCATCGAAGAGGGCGCCATCAGCACGCAATTGTGCCACTACATGAATATTTCTTACCGAACCGGCAATCAGCGACTGGAAATAGACCCAACAAGCGGAAGATTCAAGCGAAAAAAAATCCAAAAGAAGTATTGGGGTCGTACGTATGAAAAAGGCTGGGAATTGCTCAAAGCATAGCTTGATTCATTCTTTCTAATGGTCTTTAAAAACACTTAGTGATCCAATGCCAGGGGCAGGGGTCATTGAGGTGTGCTATGCAAAGCAAAAATGTAAGATTAATTATTAGAAAAGCGGTATCCAATTGCCATATTGGCTGAATCAATTTTTCGTGATAAAAGTTGCGATTTCTCTCCAAAAAGGGAACAAGTATTCCGAAGAGAGCTTCCAAGTCAAATGTTTGCCACAAAACCGAATGTTTCTTTCCGTATAACTTAGATTGCTTCATAAACAATTCACCTTTCTGTTCGTTCCTAGAATATCTGAACACGCGCTAGAATTTTTAGCGTTTTTTTTGATTAAAATCTACATTTATGAGTCGCTTTCTAAAGGTTGTCTTCGTCGTGATGTGGATGGTGAGCCTGCCATTTGTATCGCATTCCCAAGATAAACCTTCCTCCGCTGAAAATGCAACGGTCAAAGGCTATGTCAAGGATGCCAGCAATGGAGAAACACTGATCGGTGTCAACATTTACGTCCGAGAACTTGAAAAAGGGACAACCACCAATGCCTACGGTTTTTACTCTCTGTCCATTCCAAGTGGAAGTTACACCCTTGAATTTACTTACCTGGGATACGATCAAGCAAAAGTTACCGTCGATTTGAAAGAAAGTCAAACCTTGGATGTGGAAATGAAGGAGGAGGCCCTCGAACTGACGGAGGTCGTAGTGGTCGGAGAACGGGAAGATCAAAATGTGACCAATATTGAGATGAGTACTAACAAGCTCAATATCCAAACCATCCAGAAAGTTCCGGCTCTGTTGGGGGAGGTCGATGTCATTCGAAGCATTCAATTGCTGCCAGGCGTAACCACTGTAGGTGAAGGTGCTTCCGGCTTCAATGTTCGGGGCGGTAGCATCGATCAAAACCTGATGTTGTTGGATGAGGCTCCTGTATACAATTCCTCTCACTTATTCGGTTTCTTTTCGGTCTTCAATCCCGATGCAGTGAAAGATGTCAAGCTGTACAAAGGAGGTATTCCATCGCGATATGGCGGACGACTTTCCTCCATCCTCGATGTCCGGATGAAAGAAGGTAACAGCAAGCGCTTTTCCGGTTCGGGGGGTGTGGGTTTCATCTTCAGCCGCTTGGCCTTGGAAGGCCCCATCATTCGGGACAAGGCATCTTTCATCGTGGCTGCTCGCCGCTCTTATATCGACATTTTAGCCAGACCCTTCCTAAACGACGATCTATCTGATACCAAACTCAACTTCTACGACCTCACGCTTAAGACCAACTACAAAATCAACGAAAAAAACCGGGTTTACTTATCGGCCTACCTCGGTCGGGACAACTTTGGCTTTGGAGGCGGAGCCGGCTTCAACTGGGGAAATGCCACCACGACCCTGCGGTGGAATCACCTGTTCAGCGACAAGCTTTTCGCCAACTTCACCGCCTATTACAGTAATTACGATTATGAGCTTCAATTTGGCGACGACTCCGAAAACCGCTTCGATTGGAATGCCCGGATCATCAATTACAGCCTCAAGCCAGAATTCACTTGGTTTTTGACGCCAACCAATCTCATCACCTTTGGTGGACAAGGGATTGCTTATGTGTTTGAGCCAGGCAATGCCGTCGGTGTCAGTGAAGGAGAAATATCGGACATCAGCTTGAGTAAGAAATATGCCATCGAAGCAGGCGTATTTATCGAGAATGAACAGACGATCAATTCCCGCTTGACCTTGCACTATGGCCTGCGGCTTTCCTACTTTAATTACACGGGTGATGGAACGGCCTATGAGTTTGAGGAAGGTACTCCCGGCATTCGGAGGCTACCCATTTCCTCTGAGGATTTCGATCAGTGGGAAAGCATCCAGACCTATACCAACTTGGAGCCCAGGGCTTCGGTCAGGTTTCAGCTGAATCGCAAAAGCTCCATCAAGGCCAGCTACAACCGCATGGCACAGTACATACACTTGATTTCCAATACGACGGCCTCTACGCCATTGGATGTTTGGACGCCCAGCTCCAATAACATCAAGCCACAATTGGCCGATCAGATCGCTTTGGGTTATTTCCGCAATTTCAAGAACAACACCTTTGAAACCTCTGCAGAAATCTACTACAAGGACCTCCAAAATATGGTGGAATACATCGACGGGGCCGATTTGCTGCTCAATGAGTTTTTGGAAGGCGACCTGCTGACGGGCGATGGTAGGGCTTATGGTCTCGAATTGCAGATTGAAAAAAAGAAGGGTCGACTGACCGGCTGGCTCAGTTATACCTTGGCTCGAACAGAACGGCGGGTCGATGGTATCAATGAAAACGATTGGTATCCATCGCGGTTCGACCAGACGCACAACCTGAGCACCACACTTTTTTATGACCTAAATAAGCGTTGGTCGCTTTCTGCCAACTTTGTGCTTAACTCTGGTACGCCGGCCACCTTCCCGACCAATCGGATAGAGCAACAAGGATACATCATTCCACACAATTCCGGAGGGGAGCGCAACAATGTGCGAATTCCAGTTTACCATAGACTCGACGTATCTGCCACCCTCGCCGGAAAGAAGCGGGAGGGCAAAAGTTGGAGTGGCAATTGGGTTTTCTCCATCTACAATCTTTACAGCAAACGCAACCCCTTCTCCATCTATTTCCAACAGCAGGAAATTCGTCCAGCCAATGGCGATCCTATTCAGACAGAGGCCATCCGCTTGTCTGTTGTCGGAAGCTTTATTCCTTCGGTTGCCTATAATTTCAAGTTCTAATTTGCCAAAGATCAAAAAAATCCAATCATGAAGAATTATATATTTGCTACCTTTCTACTGAGCATTCTTGCGCTGGCCTCCTGTACGGATGTCATCGATGTCAATCTCCAGGAAGGTACACCTCAGTTAGTAGTCGATGCCTGGATCACCACCAAACTGGAAACCCAGGTCGTAAAACTGCGCCAAACCAGTCCTTACCTAGATAATGCACCATCACCAAATGTCATTGGCGCAACCGTTACAATCACAGACAACGAGGGCGTCACTTTCAATTTTACAGACGACAATGACGATGGCGACTACACCTGGGAACCCAATGGACAAGCCTTTGGAACAATCGGCAGGACCTATACCCTATCGATCACCACAGCAGATGGTCAGAACTATACGGCCACTTCTGTTTTGAATCCAACGGCTCCTATTGACTCCATCACAACCGAAGTACGCGAACCAGAATTGGGTAATCCAGAAGGCATCTACGCCCAATTCTTTTCCAGGGATTTGCCAGGTCTAGGAGATTGTTACTGGATTAAGACCTTTAAAAATGGGCAGTTTCTCAATAAGCCCCAAGAGATCAATATCGCTTACGATGCTGCTTTCTCGGCTGGTGCAGAAGTAGATGGACTGATTTTTATTCCTCCGATCCGGGAGGCCATCAATCGCATTCCAGACACTGGCGATGATGCTGTAGACGATAGTGACGTATCCCCTTATGCAGTGGGCGATGTCATTTTGGTCGAATTACATGCCATTCCAGAAGATGCCTTTTATTTCTTGGAGCAGGCTCGTACGCAAATGACATTGGGAGATGGTGGTATCTTTGCAGAACCGCTGGCCAATGTCTTTACAAATATTGAAAATACCGATCCCAACTCGACAGAAGAAGCTCTCGGCTATTTTTGTGTAGCGGAGGTAAGCTCTCTGGAGCATGTGGTTGTAGAATAATGGCGAAGTACTTTCTTCGCCTTTCTTACAACGGTGGTCAATACCGTGGCTGGCAGCGTCAACCCAATGCGCCTAGCGTTCAACAAAACCTGGAGGAGGCATTGCAAAAAGTCTTTAAACAGAAGATCAATTGCATTGCTTGCGGACGCACTGATGCAGGGGTTCACGCCAGCCAGTTTTTCTGCCACATCAAAATAGCGGAGGCCGTCCAATTTGATTTGGTCGGTCGCTTAAATCGGATACTGCCAACAGATATTTCCATCTCAGAAGTGATTGAGGTACCTAGGGATGCTCACGCGCAGCACGACGCGGTGAGTCGAACTTATGATTACTACTTCCACACTTTCCGGGATGCCTTCCTGTCGCCGCTCAGCACTTATTATCCCCCAGAGAAGCTCGCCATTGCTCGCATGGATTCTGTTGTCCAACAGCTTTTGGGAACACACGATTTCAGAGGTTTCTGTAAGCAACCCGATCTGTACAAACACACCCGTTGTACCCTCACGGCAGCAAGGCTGTTTGCCCACCCCTCTAAAAACCAGTGGTGTATCCGATTATCCGCCAACCGCTTTTTGCGGGGCATGGTGCGCATTGTCGTTGCCAATTTACTCGAGCTTGCCTACGGACGAATGACGGAGAAAGCCTTCAGCGATTGCTTGCAAAATGGCGATGCACCTCCACACTTCAATGCTGCCTATCCGCAAGGCTTGTATTTGTCTAAAGTGGAGTATCCTTACCTAAAGCGCCCCATGGCCAATCTTCTAAATACCAATTGGGGCCTTCACTCGCCCTAATGTTTGCTTCGCGCTGCCTGCCAAAGGATTGTACGGTAAATAATAGCGATCAAGCTCGGCTGGGAAATGGAAAATCCTATCTTTGCACAAAAACCAAATAAGACCATGACCCTACTAAAAAGCTGGATTCCCGTTGCAGAAAATGCTGACTTTAGTATTCACAATCTCCCTTATGGCATCTTCTCCGTTGGTCGGCAAAGGCCCCGGCTTGGGGTGGCCATCGGCGATCAAATCCTAGACCTTGCTGCGCTTGCTCAGCTTGGCCATTTCGATAAGCTACAGATCGATAAGAAAGTCTTTCGGCAATCTTCCCTAAATGCTTTCATAGCCTTGGGCAAGGAAAAAACGACAAAGATACGTGCCAAGATTCAGCAGTTGTTGACGGCTGCCCGCTCTCCGCTAAAAAAGCAAAGCAAAGCTTTTGTCGACCAGTCAAAAGCCCAACTGCATTTGCCCATTGAAGTTGGTGACTATACCGATTTTTATTCCAGCATTGAGCATGCCACCAATGTTGGTAAGATGTTCCGCGATCCCAAAAATGCGCTCTTGCCTAATTGGCGCCACATCCCGGTGGGCTATCATGGTCGCGCCAGCTCAATTATTGTGAGTGGACAAGCCATTCATCGCCCCAAGGGTCAGTTGATGCCCAAGGATGCCAAAAAACCGATCTATGGTCCTTCGGGCCGGGTCGACTTTGAGTTGGAAATGGCTTTTGTCGTTGGAAAAGGCAATCCGCTAGGGACCTCCGTCTCAACGGCCGATGCTGAAGACCACATCTTTGGTTTGGCCCTGTTCAATGACTGGTCGGCCCGCGACATCCAGAAATGGGAATATGTGCCGCTGGGTCCCTTCCTTGGTAAAAGCTTCGCTTCCTCCATATCTCCCTGGATTGTTCCTTTGGAAGCCCTCGACCCCTTCCGGGTAAAAGGCCCTAACCAACGCCCCAAGGTGTTGCCCTATTTACAGTACGAAGGTCTCAAAAACTACGATGTACACTTGGAGGTGGGCATTCAGCCAGACGGTGGCGAAGAAACCATCGTCAGTCGCTCCAACTATAAATACATGTATTGGAACATGGCGCAACAATTGGCTCACCATACAGTGAATGGCTGCAATCTACGGGTAGGGGATGTTATGGCTTCGGGTACCATCAGCGGCAAGAAGAAGAATTCCTATGGGTCAATGCTGGAACTGGCTTGGGCTGGTACGCGCCCGGTGAAATTATCGGACGGCTCGACAAGGGTTTTTATCAAAGACCAGGATACGGTGAGAATGCGAGGTTATGCCGAAAAAGAAGGCATTCGGGTCGGCTTTGGTGAAGTGCAAACACAACTGCTCCCAGCCACATAAAAATATACCTGTCTCCCCACTGAAAGACAGGTATGGAACAAGCAAGTCTCTGGTTAGCATGCATGTTGTGCTCCAGCAGGCTTTTTATACACGGAGCTATTCCTTGCCGCCATTTCGACTTGTCAAATTGAAGAGCATTACCGGTTGCTACGGTAAAGAAAGTCACAATCTATTTGTCGGAATATAGATACTCTCTCTTACGGACATCCGGCAGGATGAATCATTGTGTCACTAGTTATTGAAATCGTCGTAAATGTATAGTTAAGCAAAAGTCTAGGATAGGCAGAATTTAACTTTTTAAGACTATACCATATAGCTCAAAATAAAATTAATTCTACATAAAATACTTGTAATCAGTTTTTTATACTCAAACTTTAGTCACAATTTCTAGCTATTTTACCCTAAGTGAGAATGGTAAAATGTATTTCCAGCTTATTGCGTGCTCGAATAACACGGTAAGCGCTTATTTTGAGTGCATATTGCCTTTAAACAGTAAATAAATTGCTTATACGACCATAAAATCATGGCATTAATCCCCACTTATCCCTAAATTCGCAATAGAAAAGACCTAAAGACAAGCACGGTATGGAGCAATTATCGAAAAGGCAGGCCGAAAAGATTTACCATGAGCAACTTTGGAAGTATTTGAACGACGAACAGAAAGTTTGCTTACAATTATTTCAAAGATGCCTTTGCATGCCTTTCAGGGAGTTTCATACGGCATTGGAAAACCGACTAAAGCGAAAGATACAATTGTTGGAATTCGGCCAGACCAAGAAGCTTACAGCCGAATACTTAAACCACCACCCCATGCCACAATGGACTGATATTCAAAAGCTTATTCAAAGCGCTCGCCTACACCATTCCTAATCTGACACGGCAGACACACTTCAAAAAACAGCTGGTCTACACAGTAGAATCCCCTTCCACTCTATTGCTGAACGTACATAGGTTGTATAAGCTCACCCGAAGACAATTTTACGGTTGTTGACAAAATGTGCATGGTTTTTGCAACTTAACTAACTACCCACATTTAACAATGTTCTCTCCCCCCTCAATAATTCTCGATATAAATCCTTTTTATAAACTATAAAATTCAACCATGAAAGAAATGCCAAAAAAGAAACTGAAGGACCTAAAAATTAAGAAGGTCGAAGATCAGCAGAAGGATTGTTTGAAGGGTGGATACTCATGTTGCTACCGCCCAGGATGGCCCTGATTCGCTGAATTCAACACAACATAACATGTGTCATCCAGAGCAATCTGCATGACGCATGTTTACATCCTACTTTCCGACCTTTTACACAACTCAACCATTTAGAATTTCATACGCTTTCCACGAATAAATCGGCTTTGTGCCGATGTACTTTCAGTCTTCTATTCTGTTATTGAAAAATGTGCATGGTTTTTGTCAATTGTACAAAAGCGATTAAGCCAATTTGATTCTCCCCCTGTATACGAACCTCTCTTGTTGGAATGAAGCATTTACTATGGTTCTTTTTTTCCTTTTTGTTTCTGGTGCATTCAGCCGGAGCAAACAAGTATTGCAGCCCAAACAAAGAGGCTCCAGAGGACGCTCATCCTGTAGAAAAAGCTCGCCAGCTAATCGATAATGGCGATTATACGATCTGGCATTTGGATGATTTTATGGCCGCTAGAAGTTACTATGAAAAGGCGCTCGCCATTGGAGAACAATGCGGCAACGACAGTATTACCTACCAAGCCAAAATTGGACTGGCTTATACCATTCAAACAGAAGGACAATATGAAAAATCATACGAAATATTAGAGGAACTCATTCCTCAGATCAAGAACAACAAGAAGTTACTTGCCTTGGCCTACAACCAACAGGGAGCCAATGAAGTCAAACTCGGTCGGCATGCCAGTGCCTATGACCTACAGCTCAAAGCACTCCAAATCTTTAAGGACCTCAAAGACAGAGAAAACATCGCAAAAGTCCACTTCGGCATCGGAACCAATTTCTTTTATCAGCAACAATACGAACATGCCCTAGAGCAATATTTGCAGTCGCTGGAAATCTGGACTGATAAAAAGTGCAAGAAAGGTACTTATCGGGCCTATCGCGCCTTGGGTGGTACATACGGCTATTTGAAGCAATTAGACAAAGCCTACAACTACACCAAAAAATCATTGGATATTGCCAAAGAGCTGGATAATAAGTCGGACATCGCCTGGACCATGATCAACATGGGCGCAACAGAACACGACAGAGGCGACAACAAAAAGGCATTGCAGTATTTTCTTTCTGCCAAAAAGCTGGCCACCGAGTTGGGTCATAATCCACTGCGCAGCTATGCACTCGAAGGCATCACAGTGGTCTACAAGGAAGAACAAAAGTTCGATTTGGCACTGGCAGCACTTGACGAGAGCTTCGCCATTGCCAGAAATAATAAGGAGCTCAACACCATCAGCGGATTTTATAAACACTATGCCGATATCTATTTTGAGTTGGAGAATTTTGCCTCTTATAAAGAATACATCGACAAGCACATTGCGCTGAAAGACTCCATTCTCAATGACGAACTCGCAGCCAGCCTAGGCTCACTCAAAAAGAATTTTGAAGTACAGGAGGTCGAACGTATCAAGGAAATAGAACTACTCAAAAAAGACAATGAAATCTTCCGCATGCGCATTTTGCTCTGGGGAAGCATCTTTGGAGGTATTGGACTGGCGGCCTTGCTACTACTAGCTATGTTCCGCTATCGCAATAGGCATATGATAGATATGAACAATATGCTGCGAACCAAAAACCAGCAAATTCTTCAGCAAAATGAAAAACTGATTGTCTCCAATAAAGACCTCCGGCAGTATGCCTACATTATTTCGCACGATTTGAAAGAGCCCCTGCGCAACATCAGCAGCTTCACCACCTTGCTCAAACGGAAGCTACCTGTCGATCAGGATCATTCGATCAAAGAATACATGGGCTTTATCACCAAGGGAGTCAATCAAATGCACACCTTGTTGACCGACCTGTTGGAATATTCCAAAATCAATGGAAAGTCCAAAAAGCTCAAGAAGTTCAATGCTGGTCAGGTAGTTGCAGATGTCGCTCAGACACTTCAATTCCAATTGCAAAAACAGGATGTCGATATTCAGATAGACCCACTGCCTGACATCCACTTCGATCGAACACATTTTTTTCAGATCACTCAAAATTTGATTGCCAATAGCTTGAAATTCTGTGGTCCGCAAAAGCTACGCATTCACATCAGTTGCGACGTTATGTCGAACAACTATCAGTTCAAATTCACAGATAATGGCATCGGCATCGATCCAGAATTTCACGAAAAAATCTTTGTCGTCTTCCAGCGCTTACACAGTCGCGACAAGTACAAAGGCTCAGGAATCGGCCTATCCACATGCAAAAAAATCATCAGTGAATACGGCGGCCGCATTTGGGTAACATCCAAACCAGGGGAAGGCGCCACCTTTTATTTTACCATCCCGAAAGACATCCAAAGTCCACTCATCGACTCTGACACTGTCTCCAAACAACTTGCCGAAGAAATCATTTCTACTGCGGCGAACTGATGGACTCTTTTGTAGAAAATCTGTAGATCGTCCGACTTCGATAAGTTTCGCCCGGCTCCAGGAGCGTTGATGGAAAATTGGTTTTGTTGGGAGAATCTGGAAAATGTTGCGTCTCCAAGCACAGCCCGTAGTGACGTTTGTAAGCCTTACCACCCTTCCCAATCATACTTCCATCCAACCAATTGCCACAGTAGAATTGTATGCCAGGTTCTGTTGTGAATACTTCGAGGTATCGACCAGAAGTTGGTTCGTAAACCGTCGCACCCAAGATCATATCAGGTCCTTTCTTGGACAATACAAGATTGTGATCGTAGCCATTGCCAAACTTGAGCTGTTCGTTTTTCTCCATATCCAGCCTCGCACCAATCGCTCTGGCCTGCCTAAAATCAAAAGGCGTATTTTCAACCGAGCGCAATTCTCCCGTTGGGATGAGCGATTCACCGACTGGCGTAAATTGATCGGCAGCCACCATCAACTCATGGTCCAAAATATCACCATTGCCCGCACCTTTGAGATTGAAATAGCAATGATTGGTAAAATTGGCAATGGTCGTTTTATTGGTCGTAGCCTCATATTCCATGATGAGCTCGTTGCGGTTGTTGAGCCAATACCGCAGGCGGACCTGCAGGTTGCCCGGATACCCTTCCTCCATATCCACACTGGTTCCCGTCAGCTCTACCCCAACGGCTTCTTTCTCCTCCAATGGCTTGGCTTGCCACAATTTTTTATCGAAGCCCTTTCGCCCACCATGCAAAGTATTTTCCCCATTGTTGAGTGCCAATTCGTATGTTGTCTCACCGATGCGAAAGCGCCCTTTGCCAATCCGATTGGCGTAGCGCCCTACGAAAGCCCCAAAATAAGGATGCTCAAGCAGGTAGTTGCCCAGGCTATCAAACCCCAAGACGACATCGGCCAATTGCCCCTTTTTGTCCGGCACTTCCACAGAGCGAATGATTCCGCCGTAGTTGGTCAGCGTCACCTGCATGCCTTGCTTGTTTTTCAAGGTGTACAATTGTGCGGTGCCATCGGCGGTATCTCCAAAGTCGGTTGTTTCGATACTGGCTTGAGGCGCTGCCTCCTTGGGCGTCGTTGTTTGCTCGGCGGTTGGCTCCGCTTGGCAGCCCAACAGGAGTAATCCGAGGAATAAATAATGCGTGTATTTCATGGATTTCATTTTTAGTCCTGCAAGGTCCGGAATTATTTTTTGAAATCCTTATCGGGGGAGGGGTGGTTGGGGGGTTTTGTGATTTGGTGATTGCCTGCGGCTGGGTGATTTGGTGAGCGGTGAGCGAGTGAACGGTGAACGGGTGAGCGGTGAGCGAGTGAACGGTGAACGGGTGAGCGGTGAACGGTGAACGGGTGAGCGGTGAACGGTGAACGGGTGAGCGGTGAACGGTGAACGGGTGAGCTTCCCTTGGAGCGGGGAGCGAGTGAACGGGTGAGCGGTGAACGGGTGAGCTTCCCTTGGAGCGGGGAGAATTAAACGGCCTATTGAAAATTGTCTACTGCAAAATGCATACTGCCTACTGTAAACTGAAACAGGTGGGGATAAAAAAATTTGAGAGCTTGGAGGAAGCCTGTGGTTCTTGGGGTCAGTCTTCCTCCAGCTCTCAGAGGGTTGGGGTATTAGGGATTTAATTTGTTAGTCGCAGGGGACACCGCATTCTGTTCCTAGGTCTAAGCCGATGCGCCACTTTTTGATGAAGTTGATGACGACGATGGCATCGAAGTAAGAGGGGTCCTTGAAGTCGGTGGTCATTTTTAGGCCGAGACCGATTTCTGGTAGGGGTATGCCCATGACTTTTCCTTTGGCATTGACGAATACCCATATGGTTCCGCGCACTCTGAATCCGTTCCAACCGTGGGAACCACTGCTGGGTTGCCCATCTTGACATTGGGAGTCGGAGCTGTATTTCAGGAAGGCGAAATCGGCCCCGAACATCGCTTTGATGTCAAACTTGTAGAGGGTGATTTTGACGCCAAAAATTCTTTTCTTCTTTTTCTTTTTGAACTTGAACGAAACGGAAGTTCCAAATGCCAAGCCGGTTCCTAGTGCCGCTTTGCTTTGGGGGCAGACATTGTCCAATGCAGCGCGGTTGGTGGTGGGCGTTTCGCCGAAGTATTCCGCAGCTTCCGGGTGCAAGGGAGGGGGGCCAGGAATGCCAGTCCCTGTCATAAAGTAAACGTCGGCCATCATGTTGAAACCCCAGAGGTTGAAGGCCACCAATGCCGGGTAGAGGGAGATTTCTGTTGTGGGGTCCCAGAAGGTCGGTACTTTTACAGAGCCATCTCGATAGCCACCGACAAAGAGGTGCCATCCGTCTCCCGGATCAACTAGGAGGTCCAGCACGCCATAGCCAACAAAGCCAGCATCCGGTAAGTTGATGAAGACATCTGCGTAGCCGTGTAGTATACCGTGGTCGAAGTCGAGACTCATGCCCACTTTGGCCTTGATGACGTCGTAAGCGGCCAGCACCTCAGCGGCGATGGAGCTTTGCATCATAGCAGGCGGCAAGGCAACCCTAGCCACTTCATTGTCGACATCCGGGTAGGTTCTGTCCTCGCCACCGGGAACGCCTTGGATGAAATCCGCTACGCCCCAGAAGGTAATGTTCTGCAAAGACATCTGTTCACCAAATCGTATGATACAGGTCGCCGTTCCTTTGAGGGTGTTTCCGGTCGTTGTAAATCCGACGGCAAACTTTAGCCCCAATTTCGTCGAAGGATCGGGATCGTAGACAATACCAGAGGCATCGACGCCTGGTTGGGCCGGCTCCCCACCCAAGGAGGGTTCATAACCGGAGGGCTTCATGTGATAGAATGCTCCACCTCCAAATCCATTGATGACCAGTGGCGAGGGTAAGAGCGTAATCCTTACTGCATCACCGGTGACAAAACCATCAACCAGCCAATAACGGAAATTTGCCGTTCTACCAAAAATAGCCGATACATCAATTCGCAAGGAAGAAGAGTTGTCGCTACAAGCAGGAGAATCTTGGTCGTTGCTCAAAATCGAAGCACAAAGTTTTCCACTGAAGCCATCGCCATATTTTTCATGTCCCTCAAAGATATTGATGGTTCCTTCAATCTTGAATTTGGGTAGGATGAGCGAAACGTGGGCGCCATCGAACTCAAACTTATCGTATACCCAGTACTGCGCTCCACTCCCTTCAGTCACCAGCTTACCGACCACCCGGAAGGTACCGTCCGCACTCAGGCCCCCATCGCCGCTGTTGACGAGTTGCAATCCAATGGTCATACCCAATTCAGCTTTGGTGCCGCCATTGGTAATGGTGATGCCGAGATCATCGACTGAAATGGGAAAGTTGAACAGATTGTTCTCTCCGGTTCCAGATACACCGATGTATCCACCGTTGGGATCAAGCGAAAGATAAGGTGCTTGCGTTCTGAGAACGAGTTTTTGAAACTGCACCTCCGGAATCGCAATTTTGCTGCCATTCTCCCCAGAAGAAAGCTGCCCCGGCTTGCCAATGGTCAAGCAACCATTCAGCCTAGCCACTGGCAGAAATTCCACCACCTTGTTGTCTTCCACCTGGCCAGACACAATGATTTCTGTACCTCCTTTGAGCGTCACCCGACCTGCTTTCCAAAGCGGAAAAGACTTCTCCTCACCGAGTATGACATTGAACTTATACTCGTAATCAGTTCCATTGGTCGGATTAAAATTGACATGAGCGCGATATTCCAACGGGGTTGTTTTTTTCATAATCGGCACACCCAATTCCCCCCTAAAGCCAAAGCCATTCAGCTCACTTTGTAAGATTTGAATGCCAACCGAATCCAAGGACCAAGCCCATTTTTTATTCATCAAACCACCACTCAACAAGGGCGCCTCCCCTTCAATGCTGAAACCACCCGTGACACCCGTTTCGTCAATCAGCATGTTGTTGCCACTGATCTTGATGCGACACATGGAAGTGTCCTGATCTTGCGGACCATTGCCGAAGGTGATGCATTTTTTCTTAAATGGATCGGGCAGGGTGATTTCCAATGTCTCGATGTAAGCCCCTCGCCACAATTCCAGGTTGTCTTCCGGCAAGCCATGTTCGTAGCCCGTTGGAAAAGTGAGACTTTGTGGGTTGCTGAAATCACTCAAATCGACATTGGCATTCCCCACATAAAAGCTCATGTCCCTGAAGCTCGTTAGCACAAAATGCGTCAATTTAATATTTTCAAAAAGCATGTTGTTCCAATCCTCAACCTTAAGTGCGAGATGCGCTTTTACCCTATTGGTTTTTCCGTTTGCATCTAACTCTGGCAACTCGTGACCAAATTCATCGGTTGGCAATATCCATTCGCGGCTGAAACAAAAACTAGCCTCTATACCAAACTGTTTGACACCATCGCAATCGATGGTCACGAAGGTTCCAAAGTTCTCTGGATTTTGGACCGTGTCGGGCGGTGCTTCGTGTGTATTCCAAGGAAGTAAGGTGATGGCTGTCTTTTTATTCTTGCCTCCTACTTCGAAAGACACCTTGCTCAACAGGCCGATGGTAGCGTCGCCAATGATGCCCGCCTCGGAAGAAAACTTTACACCAGAAGCTGCAAACATCAGGATCAATCCATCACCCGGAATACCTTTGATGTCCAGCTCCGTTCGGATGGAACTGTTCTTGGATGGAATGCGCATCCCGACATAGACCTCCAATTCGGCCCATTGCGGTTTGAGTACAATTTCGTTGATCACCAGGTAAGCCGTTACGTTGCCAATTGTCTTGGGAATGATGATGGGTAAAGTTGCCTTCTCGAGATTTTCCCCGGTGAGGGTTGTCAGAAAATTGCCAATATCAATCGCTTTCTCGATGACTTGCTTGGCCTTTCGCACCTTGGCGCTGTAGCTTCCGTTGCCAACCGTTTCGAGGATGTCCCCCATTTTATCTACTACCGGATTGTTATTGGGAGCGGCTGCCTCTTCGGACATGCTCGAAATAAATTGCTCGTCGATTTCCGGAAAGAAGAAACCGTCTGCTTTTTTGTGGACCGGCACTCGGAGTAAGGACTCCTCCAGAGCGGCCAAAGAATCCTCCACGAAGGGGATGTGCTTTTTCATTGTTAGGTCGGGTGCTTTAGGCGCCTTGCGCAGTGGCAGCTTGTTGGACGCCCGGCCGGGAAGCGCCAGAAAGCCGCTGAAAAGCAACAAAAACAAGGTTAAAAGTCTGAGTTTCATAAGTCTTTAGTTGTGTTCATCCCGCCCCGGAGGCCGGATAAATTCAGAAAAAATAGGACGTTAAAAAGTAGTGCTAAAGACAGGAACTGTGTTTGTTTTAGTTTTCAACAGCTCTATCGAATAGCTGGATTTTACATCGAGAACTTATCTAAAAAATATTTTCTTTCAGCACGTAAGTATCTTTGTGGTCTTCGAGCCAGGTACGGACATCTTTCATAGCCTTTTTGTAATCTTTGACCGCCAGGTCGCCCGTCAGCTCATTCACTGCCACCGGAAAGTCCTCTATCACCGGCGCGATTTGCTCAATGACGCGATAGCCACAAAGGATGTAACCATCGACATCTTCGCCGATTGGTCGGCAGGCCCGCCGGTTGCTCAGGACCAGCTCCATCAAGTAATCCATCTGCGGCCGTTGCCGCGTGTATACCAACATGGGGACAACCTCATACACAAAGTCATCGTCCACTGGAATTTTGCGCACATTGTTCATCATCGATTCGATCTTCTGTTGGTTGCCACAGCGCGTCAGTGCCAGATTGAGGGAGCGGCGCAGCGAATTTCGTTTTTTAAACTCGGGCCGCAATGCCTCCAGTTCGTCTTGCATCCCCAGAAAGCCCGCTGTCAGGAGAAACTTATCGAGGTGTTGTGGTTTGCGCTGTAGGTGTTCGGCCAGCAGCTTGCGCGCCAGCTCGTCAAAATCATCTTGCCGAAAGCGTTGCAGGGCTTTGGCCACTTGATACTGCACGGTCGATTCCGCTGTTTTGGCCACTTCCAGCAGCAAATGGACAGCCGTTTTGCGTTGCCCTGCCCCTTGGTGCCGCTGTCCGATCCAGGCGGTGAGTCGAACCCCTTCGCGCTGCACCTGATCCTTGTCCGAGCGAGTGTAAGCCCCCAATGCCTGAAAGACATCCGCGTTCTTGGTCAGTGTCAGCATCTGCGCTTTGGAGAGCTGAGAAGCCTTCGCCTTTTGGATTTTCTTGAAGTGCGGCTTCAGGATTTTGGAGGCGGATTGGGCTTGGAGGTTGTATGCTAGTACAGTGAGAAAAATAATTAAGTATGTTTTCATTGTGCTGAATGATTGTTGTTTAGTAATGACTTAAGTGATAAGGGTATTTGCCTTTTCCTGAAAAAATTCAAATGCGTTCCTCACCTCTACCGAATTTTGGAGTAACTCTACAAATTCCGGTCGCTTAAAGATAAAATGAATCTCCTTTGCCGTTTCAGGAATTCTCGAAGGGGAAGAGTGTATTCTTCCAGCGTTTAGTCTCATTGTACGACAAGGGTATCTCCATGGATTCGATACAGGATTTGAGATTGAATCGTGAAATTCTGATAAAGACTCTACGGCAGAATACAATTCAATAATACTTTGTTTGTATTCATAAGCTTTTGGATTGGATTGATAGAATGATGTGTACTTATCCATGTAATACTTTCCAAAATAAGTTATCGTCTTGCTGTAAGAGGTAGCCAGAAGTTCTAGCTCGTAGCTATCATCGTCATCGTCACCAGGCCATTTAGATTGCAAAGGAGGATCATCTGATAACTCTTCGATTTTTAAACCGATTATTTGTATAGAGGTATCGGGTGCTTGCAGCACCCAAAAACCTCTTTTAAGCTCTTCGAAATAATCAAATTCTTTATCAGAAAATGCTAACTGCATGTTAAAAAAGAGTCCATCCCAATTGTGAACAAATTTTCCAAATAGCAACAATTCCTCTTCTATCACTTTTGGTAGCGTAAACTTGTATGGTTGCAAAAATTCCTTAAGGCTTTTTACCTCCTCTGGGCTGCAACCCTTATTTTCTCGCACGTCAAAAAATGGATTTGAACCAAAGATTGATTGTGCGTTTTTCAAAAATTCATATTTCATATTACAAACAGTATTATTTTGGCCGTCGGTCTTCATATCTAATTCCAAATCTAACAGAACCAGCGTATCCGTCACCAAAAACATCATCTAATGCATTTCCACATGATGTACAAGGATTCATCAAACTAGTCAGTTCCTCAAGCTGTATTAGAGATTTGATCGCTTCTCTTTGGCTCTGAATCCGCCAATCAAGTTGAGGAATATTTTGCTGGTATAATCGACGCATCAACTCATCAAGTACCGCAATTTCCGAATCCAATTGATTCATCAAATGAGTCTCTAAAGCAAGTACAAATCTATCAGGGGAGTTGTTCCTGGGTGGTTGAGAAATCAACTTCCGACCATTCAGGGTTGTAATACCTTGTGCCATCAATCGTCGGGCCACTATTCCTCCAGAGAATGCTATGAAAGGCTCCGTTGTTGTCACACCATTGATGGTAATAGTCTGAGTACCGAAAAAGATATTAACTCCTTTTAAGGCCCTTTGAACCTTTGTGGTATATGTCCCTGCAGAAAGAAATTTATTCTTTGCAATCTCTCTGTAAATACCCGTTTCCACCACCACTGAAAAATAATCTTCATATTTCGCAATATGGGCTAAATCACTGCCTTCTTCCAGAAACCTTCTCCATTGTTGATCTATCCGGTATTGATGCGGATCAGATACGTATTTATAATTATTAGCGTAAGTCAAATTTCTCATAGAGAAAAAAGAGGTCGCTACATCAATATTCGAAGTCAAGGTAGCAAACAAAGGCTGATTATCAAAAATCTTCCCGACTGCATAAGCATCCATTGCCAACTCAGGAGAATCTACCTGCCTCAAAAAGTCCCAAACATCAATCGCTGTTGGATTGTCTTTAAAAATCTTACGAAGCTCTGGTAAGCCATCACCAAGATTACCGAGGAATGTCGCACGCTTGGTATTGCTCCACTGATCGAATACTGTATGATAGACACTTCCTACCTCTTCACCTGCTGCCTTGAAGCTTTTCCATACGTCTACTAGATCATCTCCTCCGCTATTGACAGACTTGTGGAAAGCTTCTACTAGTTCAGGTTGATTGTGAAGAATCGTCGACAAGATGCCTGCATCTTCAAGGCTGAGCCCTTGCATAATTTTACTAACCAGAGCACTTTCTGGAAAGCCTCGAGCTGCCGTTAGGATTCGGAGGGCATTTTCCAAGTCTTGAAAATTAGTACGACCAATTCTGGATAGTGCTGTCGAAACCAACTGTGGGTCTACCAGAGGAACACCACCTCTTGTTAAAGCAAAAGCATCTTCATTGCTCAAGATTCGGGCAAGCTCATCAACGCGTTTATCACTAAGCTTTAAGGCGTCTATGGAAAGATCAGATGCATTAATGATGGAATTCAACAGGACTGTGAAATCGTTTGCTTTCTCCACCATTGTATTGTCAATCTTCGACTTGCTCACAGACTCCACGAGCTTATCAAAAGTCTTGTTGACCTTCATCACCTTGTATTTCGTCACGCCCCGCCAGGTCAAGTCAGTCAACCCTAAAAATGCACTGGCCGCTCCTAGAATATCAGAATATTTTTGATACTCTGTTTCACTTGTAAGGGTGGATGCGATACTCAGTATGGAGGAGGCTCGATCCGCATACACCAAATATTTACCGACTCTGACCAGTTTGACAAGAGGTCCCGCAGGCAGTGCAAGGGATGCAATATCCAGTGATGTAATGATGATGTCCTTAGTCGACTTACTGATCGCCTTTTCATTGAAAAAGTAAAACAGGCATGCTGGTACGACTAGGAAGTTACTATCGCGCGTAAATTCTTTCGTTACTCCAAAAGAAGAAGAGCGATCGACAATCAGTAAATCAAAGGGTTTAACATCTTTTTTGGAGATACTTTCCACTGTATACCCTGGCACAAGTATGTTAAACTTCAGCTCCGTGATGATGTCCATATCCCCATCATCTTCGTCGAGATTCACATCTGTTAACAGATATGGATTCGGCATTGGAATACTCACGCCTCTATTACCCATTGTCGAAAATCTGGGCGCAATCCTCTGAAGTACATTTGTATAATTGTAAGGGATGACCGGAATGGTAGCTTTTTTCATTGTAGCCACCGTCACAGTATCAGCCATGTTGTCTGATTCAACATCATCGACGTCGCCCATTAAGTCCTCCCATCTCTGATAAATGAAACTATTCGTCTCATTGCGGGAATAAGTGAACATATCCACTATCTTCCGCATGAACTTGGTACCATTTTTATCAAGCCAGGAGTCATCGACCCGCTCGATCAGCGTATTCCACAACCAACTATCAGAAGGCGTCTGAGCTTCCAAATTGGTGGACTCAAGGTAGGATAAAAAGTCACTGTAATTCTCAGATCCAATCTTATCCAACAGCTTAAGGATGAGCCATTCCTCATCATTATCCAGCCATATCTCGTTATGGTCAACAATGTATCGAATGAGTGATTTAAGCAGTGGATAATTGAAATTCAACGAAGCATACTCGCATGGCATTAATTGGTATTCTGCATTTTTAATGACATCAAAGTAAGTTTCGGCATCCTCTGGTCCAAGACTGTTGATCCAGTCCTGGTAACCTTGCATCAGGTAAGTACGGTTTAGATAAAAGGAGATGAAGTTGAACGCCTGTGCCTCTGTGTAGTCACCGCCGCCTTCAAAGAAATTAAGACTTTCAATCAGATTCAAAAATCCATTAAATCTCAATTCATCAAAATCTGCCCCCTCTGTGGCAGGAGGTGTGTAGTGCTCCAGTTCAATGGGTCGACCATCTGGATCATTTTCCAGATTAAAGCGGTTCAACAACTCAGAAATATTAGCAAGCTTCAGTACCTCACCCCACTCATCACATTCTTGATAATTACTAGAATACTTATGGAGGACTAACGCCAGTGAATTGACGTAAAAGCTACTGATCTTGTCGTACTCTGCATACTCGCCATAAGACTCTATGAATCTTCTGTAAAGTGGGTATCTAAATTCTGGTGATAGAGAAAAGAACTTATTCTCGGCACTGGTCACCCGCATAATTTTGCCCTGATGGACATACCTTAAATCCGTGTAGTTATCGTTATTTGCTGCAAAGAAATAAGGCAACAATAAATCGTAGTTTGCCGTTGAAGTCGAAGGTGTTGGAAAGTTGCTTTCTTCTATATCCACAACATTTATCGCAGAAATACCATTGATGTAGCAAGGTCTTATGATGACTGCTTTTTTAGGACTACTTTGTGGATAGGAGTAGTAATACTCATCTCCGACTTCACAGGTTTCACCTTCCAAATAATAGTTCCCATCTGCACAATTCATGTAAGACTGTCCTGTCTTCAGCTTGAAGAAAGTCAAACTACCAATTGGTATCATTGAACCCAACTCAAGATATTGCTCCCCTCCGGTTGCAAATGTCAGGCTGAGTAAGTTGTCGTATGGAATGGATACAGTACCTCCTAGATTGTTAATGAATGTAAGAGCACCATCCACTACGTAGCTCGATAAAGAGTCCAGGAAGTTGATCGTTATGTATTCCGTATCATCATCTTCGAACAACTCAACACTTGCTCCAGGATCGTGAATCTTATCCCATTGGTGTTTGTGCAAATGCTTGCCCGTGAGTGATGCATCCTCAAGATCAGCACCGTAATCCATTAGGTTATCTGTATCCCCTTCTTCTAGTTCGTCGTATTCATCAAAGGTGTGTTGGAGGTAAAAAGCTCCGTGTCCAAGTTCGTGTGCAATGGTTTTGACATACTCATCCTCACTGCTGATGTTTCCATTGAAAATAAATCCAAAATTCCGCCCAAATGGCATGGTCCCCAACTTCCCAACATCATCACTGGCATTCACTAAAAACAGATAATACCTATCTGGATCGACGGTGTTAAGCCGGTCGAAGGTTTCAATGATGTCTTCCATCTCATAGGTATACCCTCTGTTGGAACTCGATGGAATATCATCCATGATGTTGTCAAAATCGGACACCACCAAGTTATCTGGATGTAGGGAAACACTTACAGGTACAACAGCCTGCTTGTAGATGGCATTCAGCTTCGCTGTCAGATCATTGACATTGTATGGGTAGGTAACGCCATTGACAGATACAAGGCTTATATCCAACGGTTTCTCGTTGTAGGAGATCACTCCAATTTGCCCAGCAATATGTTTATCTGTCGTACCAGAAGGTGTCTGGACGGCATAAATCTGCGTGATGTCTTCATGGGTCTTTCCCGCCAGTTGCAACAGTCTCTTTTCACCATCAACCGTGGTGGGAACCACATTATCGTTGGCGTCTTTAAAGGCAATTTCGTTTGAAGGGAAACTTCCACCCCCTTTCAATTTCGCCACCACCTGATCTGTCCCATCCCCACTTTTAATAGACTTCCAAGCAATATTATACGACTCATCTGCAATGGTTACTCTGGAGTATTCATCTTTGAAAGCAATATGCTGCAGCGTATCAAAACCAAAATTCTGATTTATTTTTCTCTCAAAAACTATTTGATAATCTGCATCATATAATTCCGCTAGTTCGCGCTTTAATTTTGCAATTCCATCTTCCAATATTTGCTTACAGCCTGCAAAATCCGATTCCTGTGAAGCACTTGCAAAGCAATTGACAGCCATCTCAATAGAATCCGTAGCCGATTCAGGTAAGCATGGAATCTCGTTTGCTATGTTGAGAATGTTTTGAACGATGTTTTCTCCATTATTGAAGTAATCGTCCATGGATTGCATCTGGGCTACAATTATTTCCAGTTGCTCTAAAGCATCCGCCAATTGCTCTAAAATATCAGCAGCTTGCTCAAGGCCATCTACTATGTCTTGTAATAATTCCGCCAACTCTTCACTGATAATTGCAGCACCAATGCCCGTCACAATGACATTTCCATCTACCATGACGTATTCGTCATTGATAAAAATACCTTGGAATGTGACATTGACCCTTACAAAATTCAGGTATGGTACTTCTATAAATCCAGTACCAGTAAATTTACCGGCATAGCCAGTCTGTACTTTATCCACTGTGACCATAAAATCACCAGCTCTAAATGCATCCCCGTTGCGCAGTATTTCCAACGGCACCTGATTACTCAAATCCACCGCCGGCGGCAAACCACAGTAAAAAGCATCCGGATCAAAAGGTACATCAACCTGGATCACGGTTGGATTGGACGGATGGCCATCTGTACAAACAGCTATCACTTCCAGTGTATAGGTATAGCCGGTCAAGACATTGGGGACCGTCAGCGGCAGGGTGGAACGCACGACCGAATCACCGGGTGGGGTGTCGACGTAGTAGCGGATTTTATAGCTTTGGTGGTCGTCGTTGGGTTCTAGAATAACCTCGATGTCGTTGCCATTGACAACTTCGGCAGAGACGATGACGGGCAGGGTACATTCGCAGCCGTCGGGTACGCCATTGCCATCCACATCTACATCGTCAGGGTGGCCAGGACAGCGGTCGATGAGGTCGTGTACGCCATCGCCGTCTTGGTCGTGACCGAGCTGACCGTAGCATTGACAGTTGGCATCGTAGGCATCAGAGTGGGTCAGGGAGTCCAGGTCATCGCAAGGTTCACCAGGATAGTGGGCGCAGCCAGCCGGTGTGTCGATGGCACCACCTGTATAGCCACAGGCCGGACCACCCGGGAAGGTGACGCTTCCCGATGGATTGCTGACATTGGCGACCGGGACGTCTGTCCAGAGTTTTAGCTTCAGCGATTCAAAATCCATGTTGACAATATTGGCGGTCACATTGATCTGCTCGCCAGGAGCAATGGTCAACGCCAGGTCAACGGTTTCTGGAACGTCATTGAAATTAATTGGATTCAAGGGTGCCTGCGGCAATTCCAAAACCAAGTTACCCTCGGCATTGATGGAAAACTGACTTGGACAAGGCAAGGAAATAAGGTCTTCAATATCAATTGGATTGACAATATTGAAGCCCTTTCCAATAAAGGTACAGGACTGATGTTCCGAATACGAAACGGTCAGTTGGGTGTTGCTCGAATTACCAATGGCATTCATATCGATGCCCAACACTTCATAGTAGGCTTCAATTTGTCCATTGACCGTACGGTAGCTGGTTAATTCAATTCGGTCTTCCGAATAGACATTTGGTTCGGAGGTGATCTTGTATAAAACAGTTATATCAATCGGATTCGGTACATCCTCTAATCGAACATCGTCTACATTGAAAAACAGAATGATGCCATGGGCATTTTCATAAGCAAACTGTACGGCTTCCGGACAACCAATCTCGTACCAGCGCGGATCGCAGCCGTCTGGAATTTCATCGTCGTCGTAGTCGTCCAAATCGTTCCAACCCGGACACTTATCCAATGGATCACAAACACCATCATTGTCAGCATCATACTCTTGACCAATACAATCGCAACCAACGACATTGCCGTCTTCATCATACAGATAACTCAACACATCCATGATGGTACAGACGTTTTCATCGTCGCAAGGCTCTCCTATGTTTCCAGCCAGCATACTGTTTTCACAAAGGTCACAACCATCGGGAATCCCATCGCCATCCGTATCAATGCTGTCGTCCCAACCATGACATTGATCATCGTTGTCACAAACACCATCGTTGTCGGTATCTAAGTCGGGTGTACCTTGGCAAATGCATTGCGTAGGATCATTGGGATCAATGATTTCCCGGTCTCCAGTGGTACAAGGGTCGCCATCGTCGCAGGGTGTAATGACCGATGAATCCGTACAAGGATTGTAGTCACAACCATCCGGGATACCATCGCCATCAATGTCTTGTGTATCGTCAAAACCTTGACAAAGGTCGTTCTCATCACAAACACCATCGCCATCCAAATCAGAGATGACCCCCATGCAGTTACAGTCACACTGAATTTGATCGTTGATGGTACAATCGTTTCCATCATCACAATCGCGATCAAACATGATTTGAAGCTGTAAACTAAAATCTCGGTTGCAATCGTTTTCGCAAGCATCGGGAATACAGTTGCCATTGGAATCCTGCATATCATGCCCTCCCGGACACATATCAAAAAGATCACAAACACCATCGAAATCTGAATCTCGCATGATCGCCTCCCCGGAAACACTGTGGTAATATCCAATCTTGCTCAAGTTCAATACCGTCACCAGAGGAGTCCCTTCCAGGTCCACCATTTCAAAATTGATGTCATCACCCGATTCTTCCAGGGTTAGTGAGTCGAGTTGGTTTGCATTCAGGAAGTAATGCTGGAAATACATTTTGCTGAGAACGTTCAGAGGAATCTTACGGATATTCTCACAATCGCAGTACCGCTTCACGAGTTGACAACTTCCGTTTGGACCTTGTGCTACACATCCCCTGGTTTCACAGCCATCTGGGATGCCATCCATATCCATATCGTGGTAATCTGGGAAGCCGGGGCATTGATCGTAGGCATTGCAAACGGAATCGTTATCGTCATCCTGAAATTTTCCAATGCAGTTACAATCTTGGTCGTATTCCTCATCAATCGTACAGGGGTCGCCATCGTCACAGGGTTCGCCTTCTTTGCAATTGAAGCAGGCATCGGGCGTACCATCCCCATCGGCATCCAAGTAATCGTTTCCACCAGGACATAAATCCAGTGGATCGCAGGCGCCATCATTGTCCTGATCGCCGACATAATCGCCAACACACATGCACAATGCATTGTACGTTTCATTGATTGTACAAGCACTGCCATCATCACAAGGCATTCCAAGGATGCAAGTGAGATCATCGGAGGAATAGGTACAGCCATTGGCACATGCCACCTCCACAGAATAGCTGGAAGGATCACCCTCTACTTTTATGCTGGCATCTGTCTCCCCATTGCTCCACAAGAAAGTTGGATTGGCACAGCCAGCGTCGACATTCGCACTCAGGGAATAAGTGGCAGGACGAGTCTGTACACAATTGCTCGCCTCAAAATCGAGCACAGTCAACTCTTCACTTTTGGTGAAACCGTAACTCTTTAAGAACTTTACTCGCGATCCAGATACGACAAAGGAATTCATACCTTTTGTGTAGCAGCGGGGATTTAAGGTCTTGTAAGTTTCCCAATCTGCTACCCCACCATGACCCTCATTGATTAGCCACTGGGTTAAGTCGTTCGCCATGTCGGAGAGGTCAGAAGACGTTCCGAAGCAGGAGGCATTGGAAGTACAATAAGGGAAATCAAAACCAGGCGTCACACCCGAGATGACTGCCTCCCGACCATCGGGCAGCTCTATGGCCAGTCCCGTAATGACCATGAATTGACCGATCACAAATTGCCCAAGTTGGAAGCAATAGTCACAAGTCACTTCTTCGGATTCGGACAAGGAAGCCGTAATGTTGAAGTTGTCATTGCAATCCTCACAACCATCTGGCGTTCCGTCATTGTCGCTGTCGATGTTATCGTCAAAATCAGGACATTTATCTCGGTCGTTACAAATGCCATCGCCATCGTCATCGCCAGAATCACAGGGTGTGGGCGTTCCTTTACACTGGCAGGCGTCTATCCAATTGGGAATGGGTTCGCCGGGTGTGTAGTCGCTGTTCCAAACCAATCGATCGTTGATCGTTGTAGGATCGCCGTCGTCACAGGGAGTGCCTTCGATGCAATCGTCGCATACATCGGCAATACCGTCTGAGTCAGCATCTTCAGAATTGGGGCCGAGGATACAATCATCCACTGCATCACAAATACCATCGTTGTCGGTATCCAATGAACGCAACCCCCAACACTCGCAATCGCCTTGAATCATATCACCCGTTGTACATTCATCGCCATCGTCACAGCTAGCTCCCACATTGCAGATATCACAATCATCGGGAATACCATCTGAGTCGGTATCTATATTGTCGTTTCCACCAGGGCAAATATCCCGTAGATCACAGACGCCATCGCCATCCGAATCTTGCCAGGGAGTACCCACGCATTTGCAATCTAGCGTGATGGCGTCGTTGTACGTACAGGGGTCGCCATCGCTACAAGGATGGCCTTGGATGCAAGGGATAATAATTCGAAAGCGCTCAATCATCGAATAGCCGTCGTTTTTGACGTAGGCTCCCCTACTCGGATCAATTACCCGGACCCGAAAAATGTAATCCTGATCGAGACGCAGTAGTGGGTCGATCAGTCCATATTGATATTGAGTCAGCTGAGTGGTTTGTTGAAAAATGGGGGCCGTACTTGTGAGTACTTGGTCATCCGTCAATCCTGGTGGCACCTCGAAAATCTCCATTTGATAGGTTGGAGAAGGGATAAAAGTATGCTGAGGTTGCCAGCTCAAGGTCATCGACAAGGGATCGTTTTTGATCTGGTTGCCGATGGGCTGAAGAATCCTGGGAGGGTCCTGAAGAATCAGGGCCGTTGTGGCACAGGTATTATTGGCAATGGCCGGATCGTTGCTTCGGAGGTAGTCGAAGGCTTCCAAACAAACCGAGTAAGTACCTTCCGGCAATCCGCGGGTAAGGTACTCCTGTTTGGTCATTCCAGTAAATTCCAAATTGTTGAGATCAAAAAAATCGGCAAGGTCGACAGAAGTCAGAACCCTCGGCACATTGTACTGTAAGCGAATGGGTGGCGGCAGATAGCGCGAATCCGTTCGCATAGTAATACCTCGTCCAGAGATCGTCAGGCGAAGGCGTACATCGTAATTGCTTGCCGTCTGATCATTGAGGATCATCGTGTAAAAAAGCTTATTGGAATTTCGTGTCTGAAAGGCATCCAACTTGGGCAGTGTACTACCGACCAACTGTATATTGGAAGTAACTGGATACGGCTGTGCCGAACCAGTTACCCCAAACAAGAATAAAAATCCAATGAATAAAAAAACGCGAATTGGTAAGTGTTGAAGTTTAGTTTCCATGCTTTTCGTATTGCCGGCTTTTCACGATCACAGCCGCCTTGAATGATGAGAAAATAATAGCTAGAGCACAGGATGATAAGCATCGTACGGCACTGTAAAAGTCCGCACAACAATCGGGATTCGGCTGATGGCAATTCATTTTTCAATGAATTACCACCACCGATTTCGCTTCAAAATTTTTTGGAAATTCGACTTAGAATTTGTCTTTGCCTATTGATACCCAAAAACCAAAAAGGTAACAGGGTTTGTGTAAAATAACTGACAATTATTTACAATTTCTAATCGCAGGGGACGCCACATTTTTTTCCAATGTCTACACCAAAGCGCCATTTCTTAATAAAGTTGATGACCACGACAGCATCGAAGTAGGACGGGTTAAAGACATCTGCTTCCAATTTTACGCCTAAGCCAATGTTCGGTATGGGAACCCCCAAAACCTTTCCGGAAGCATCTACAAATGCCCAAACCCGTCCGGTGGCCCGAAATCCTTTGATCCCATGAGGACCATCGGATGGCTGACCCTCCTGGCACTGAGAACTTTCACTGTATTTCAACAGAGATACATCCGCTCCGAACATTCCTCGAATCCTTATGTCGTATACCGTTATTCTCAGACCAAATATTTTTCGCTGGTTTTTCTTGTTAAACTTGAATTCCATCCCCAATCCAAATGCCAATCCGGTACCAAGCGCCGCCGTACTTCCAGAGCAGGCACTGCCATTTAGCATGTTTCGATTACTGCTGGTTTGTTCCCCAAAATAAGCGGCGGCTTCCGGGTGAATGGGCGGCGGCCCCGGAATGTCGTTCCCCGTCAAGAAGTAAGCGTCGATGGCTACTTCGATGCCCCAGTATTTGAAACCTACCTCGACCGGATAAAGCGAAACGGAGGCTTCCGGATTCCAGAAAGTCGGCACCTGTACACTGCCATCGCGATAACCTCCTACGAAAATGTGCCACTTGTTTGCATTGGGATCAATCAACAAATCCAAGGTTCCCTTGCCAGTAAATCCAGCCGATGACATATTGATGAAAACATCGGCATAGCCATGAAAGACAAACCCGTGCTCGAAGTCCATACATAGACCAACTTTCCCTCTAGCAATGTCTTGGGCCGATTGGGCTTTTTGTGCATCAGCCTCGTGCATCTCCG
>JBCCSZ010000042.1:0-34114 GCA_039199225.1 Bacteroidota bacterium | reverse complement strand
TGTACATGGAGAAGAGGAAACGCCACACAGCGATTTATTGGGCTATTGGGAGTTTGTGAAACTCAAAGAGGTGATTGTTTCCGGCTTGCGGATCAAACGGCAGGCAAGCACAGCTGGACATATTTTATTTCAATCCTGGTCAGTCGTTCCGTCCCTATCCATCAGCCGTGCCGTTCATCCACATTTTTGGAAAATTCAAGCCTTCTTCAGCCGGGCCTTACAATTGTATCAGCAACATGGGAAAGACGTTTTCCTCTCTACGTTAACAAGTAGCCGGGTTCCTAAAAATGGTACGGCACCCAAATTACATGAACCAACCAGCCTGCAGGTCAGCCGAAATCTACTGTTGCATGGTGGTCGACTTTTTCATAAAGTCTGGAAAAAAATCCGTTTTCACGAGCAATGGCTGTTTCTATACAAATTTGGAAAAGGGCCGTCCTATGACTTTGAGACCTTCCAAAAGATATGGCCACCAAAAGATCGCTTCTGGGCCGACCCTTTCTTGTTGGAAAGAGCCGGACGGTATTACTTATTTTTTGAAGAATTACCTTTTGAAACGGATAAAGGACATCTGTCTGTCATGGAGCTTTTTGAAGATGGTTCCCACGGTCCGGTATCGGTGATTCTGGACAAACCCTATCATTTGTCGTATCCCTTTTTATTTGAATACGACAATCGTCTTTACATGATTCCAGAATCGTATCAGGCGGACAATGTACAGCTGTATGAATGTACTGATTTTCCCACTACTTGGACACATCGGATGAATTTGATGGAAGATGTTTGTGCAATGGACACCACCCTTTTCTACCACAATAATAAATGGTGGTTGTTTACTGCTTTGACAGAGACCGAGGGCAGCAGTCACCACGATGAGCTGTTTCTCTTTTATGCAGATACCCCGCTGACCAAGGAGTGGACACCACATCCTCAAAACCCTATTGTATCGGATGTGCGCCGGGCGCGCCCAGCCGGAAATCTCTATTGGCAAGATGGGGTCTTGATCCGACCTTCACAGGATTGTGCTCGCAAATATGGCTTTGGTTTCAACCTCAATATTGTTGAAGAATTGACGGAGACGACTTATCGCGAAAAACGATGGAAGCATGTGCGGCCAGACTGGGATAAATCGGTCCATCGGACACATTCCATCACACACCTACCGGGCCTGACAATTATCGATGGATTGGTTCAGCGCAGGAAGTAGACTTGGCAGCCACCAGTCCAAAGCTTTTTAAATACTGATGTGCAATGCCGGTGGCCTCAAATTCTTGGGCGCGTTTTTCACCCGCAGCCACCAGTGCCATCCGTTCCTCAGAATTCGATAGCAAACGCTCCAAACACTCCTTCAAGAGTTGCCATTTTCCCACCGGATACAGAAATCCATAAGAACCCTTTTCCCACTGATTGCTCAATTGCTTTGTCAAATTAGAAGTCGGATGGAGTATTTCGCGAGGACCGGAGATGCAGTCGGAAGAGACCACAGCCGTTCGGCACGCCAGGGCTTCTATGAGTACATTGGGCAAGCCTTCCCACTCGCTGGACAGAACAAGTATCTGTGAACGAGCGATGTATGCAAAAGGATTTTGTTGGTATCCCAAAAAATGGACTTTTTCCTTGACGTGAAGTTGTGCGCTTAAAGCTTGTAGCTTGGCTTGCTCAGGGCCTTCGCCAATAAAAAGTAGGGCCGTGTTGGGCTTGCTGTGTTGCAAGGCGGCGAAAGCATGAACCAAATCATCCAGGCGTTTTCCCGGAACGAGTCGACCGACGGAAATAATGTAATCGGTTTCTTTCTGAAATTTGAAATCTGCTATATGGGCCTTTGCCTTCTGTCTGATGTCGGCCAGGTCGTGGGGGTTGTAAATGGCGTGGTGTGCCGGATGTTTTCTCAGGTCCAGGTAATCATCCAATTCGATTTTCATACTCTGGCAGATAGAGACGACAGAGTCTGCGCGATGTAATATTTTTTTGTACAAGTATTTGGCTACTATTTGGTACCACCAGGGCTTGTGGTCAAAGTTGATGCGGGAATGCAGGACGACTTGTGCATGATGCGAACTGCCCATCCAGCGCGCTATGACATTGATGAAACTGGCTCGTAGTAAATGACTTTGGACAATAGGTATCTTTTGTTGGACGACCATTTTTTTCAATCGTCTGGCGCCGAAAAATAAGAAAGGAATTTTTTGCCAGCTATTTTCCATCGACTGATGAGTGGATAAATATTGAACGGAAGCACTCTCGGGAACATCGTAAAATTGTTCGTGTTCGATGCAAATCAATTGTACCTCTTGTTGGGCTGCCTGGAAACGGTCCAATAGTGTGAGCACTACTTTTTCGGCTCCTCCGGAAGTCATGGAATTGATGAATAGTCGGATCATGCGAAAATCGGAATTTTACCATTGGTAAGAAGGCCATACAGGTCGAGGTATTCTTTTTCCATCCGGTCCAATGAGAATTGCTCATAGATCAATGCTTTGCCGCGTTGACCTATTGCTTGCCGTAGTTGATCGTCTTCGAGCAACTGTATGATATAGTCGGCCAACTGCAGCCAACTGCCACTAGGTAGTGCATAACCCGTGTGGCCATCCTGTACGATCTCCCGAATGCCACCGCTTCCAGTAGTTATGACAGCCTTGCCCAATACCATGTATTCCATAATGGCATTGGAGATGCCTTCGGTATAGGTGGTCAACACCCCGATGTCGAAGCAATTGACGATGGATTCAACATTGGACATCAGACCCGTAAAGAGAATTCGGTCTTTGTAGGCAGGTGGGACCTTGTTTTTCATTTGTTCCAAAGTGGGGCCGTCTCCGATGGCCAGAAAGGTGACATCTGTCCCTTGTTCAAGAACCTCTTGGGCAGCCCTTAGAAAGGTGACATAATCTTTTCGTTTGTAAAAAGCACCAACCATCCCGACGATGTATTTGCTTTGGATGTTTAACTTTTTGCGAATGCAATCAGGCGCTTCTAAATGCTTTATGCGTTGAAAATCAAAGCCATTATAAATGCAATAGCTCTTGGATTTTGGGGCATCGTAGACATTCAAGCCAGCTTTGGAATTACCGACAATCGCTTTGGAAAATGGAAAAGTGATTCGGGCTCTGAAATAGCGTGGGTCTCCCCAATGTAGGTCGTGTGGTGCATCCGATATGCTGGCATTGAGCAGTGGAATATTCAAATGAAGGGCTGTGGGTACGGCATAGACGGCAGGCATCCAACCCCAGCAGTGCAGCACATCGGGCCTTTCTTTTTTGCACAATTGCCACAATCGATAAAACACCCTAGGGTCTTTGGCCGGTTTTCGATCGAGATAGTAAATAGGAAGGTCCATTTGTTTGATCTCCTCGTATTCCACCCTTCTGGAAAATAATACAAGTACCGTCTGAATGCCTTCTCTTTGGGAAAAAGCTTTCAACAGCTCTAGTAGGCGGCGTTCTCGACCTCCTCGAACCAGACTATCAATCAGCATCATTATTTTCATAAGCTCGCTCACTTAGTCCAAATACCCTTATCGGTGTTGGCCAGTATTTTTCTCACCTGAATTGGCGATAGAATGGCCAACGGAATCATAGAAACTACTGTACCCAATACTATACCGATTGTGCCGAGTCCGAGCCCAGTGGCCAGGAATATCGAAAGTGGAATGTTCAACAGGCTGGCTCCCAACCAGGCATACATCTGCAAGCGAACTTTCCCAGTACCATTGAGTACCAAATTGAAAAGGTTGACCCAATTGTAAATGGAAATGGATACGGCTACTGAAAACGTCAAACCCATTGGGATAACAATTTTGCCTTGCAACCACAGCTCAAAAACCATAGGTGCTGCCAATATCATCAAAGCACAAACCAGTAAAGTGCCGAGCCATACCTTGATGATGCTCGACACCGTATTGCGCATCCAAGCAAGGTCGCCTTTGCGATAAGCCTCAATACAAGCTGCCCAATATTGGTTGGAAAGAATAACGAACAACATCAAAAATATAGAAAGGTATTTGTAGGCTGCTTCATAGGCAGTAACATCTTCCAGCGAGACATAGCGGGCAATGAGGATGTTGTTGGTTTGGTGAATGATGATCATCGCAAATTTGATGATGAAAAACTGAGAACCCAAGGAAAACAACGTGCGGAAGTATTTGCGATTGGCCAGTTTTAAGGATGGCCGAAAGCGCTTGAATTCACCTCGGAAGTAATACAGCCCCACGAAAAGTGGTACCAGGGCAAAGGTGAATGTTTTGGCAGCACCAAATAAAACCAAGGATTCGGAAGTAAAAAAGATTAAGCCGAAAATGACCAAGAGGAAGGCTACTTTACTGATGGTGGAAAATAGATCGACCATCGCCGTTCGCTGTAGGGCATAAAAGATTTCATAGACCAGTGCAGAGACAAAGTTGATGGCAAACGCACCAAACATCAAGACCGCCAGAATGGCGATCTCGCGGTTGAGACTTGGATCGGCTTGCAGCCAATCGGCCCAGGGAACAAAAAAGGCAGCAATGAGAAAAACGATGCTTACACCGGAAAATATACTTCCCAATGCATAATAAGCAGTACTCACATACCCACGTGCACTTTCTTCATCTCCATCGGCGATGGCCTCCCCCAAGCGGTTGCGCAAGCCATTGCCAATGCCAATGTCCAACTCGCCAAACCAATCAATCATAGAGGTCAAAGTCAGAAAAATGCCAAACTTGGCAGGACTCAGGTACGCCAGGGATAAAGGAAAATAAGCAAAGCCGATCAACATGCCAATACCCTTGAAGCCAATAGCCATCAGGATATTTTTTCGTGCACGAACGCTTCGCTCATGCCCTTTGCCAATCATCGCCTTGAGTTTGTGAATCATGCCACAGTTTTAGTTGCCCAACGAAGCTAAACTCTCCGTCCTCATATTTCTTACACCCCAGCCAAGCCCGAGGTGTATGGCGTAGATGATGGATAAATACTGGGAAAACAAAAGGGTATTGGTCAGATTGCCAATAGCATACAGTAAACCCAGTAAGAATGGTACAGCAAAAAAGATGTGCTGCTTGTACAATTGTCCAAAGTAGAGTAGGGCCAGCCCAACAAAGGCAATGAAAAAAATAAGCCCCGGTACACCGTAATAAAATAGCGAGCTAAAATATCCACTGTGAATGTCACCCTCTTCGCCCGTTGCCCGCTTGCGCTCGTGGGTGATCCGCAACATGCTGTAGTAGTACAGCTCGTTGTTTTTGCCACCATAGCCAAACAGCGGTTTCTTTCCGATGTTGTCGATGACCATCCTGTAATACCCCAGACGGCTATCTGGTACTTCGGACAAACGCTCTTTCACCAATCCGGAATTCATAATTTCCCGGTTGAAGATGATGAAAATACTGACTAAACCAATCAGGCCGCACAAGCTCAGTAGAACGAGTTTCTCCAAAGCGATTTGTTCGATTTTTAAAACATAAATGACCAGTACCAAGCTCAGTATCAGCCAGCTCATTCGTTGAAAAGAGGAAATGACGCCCAGCGTAAAAATGGCGATGAGCAAAAAGCGCATACGCTGCTGCCGGACGCTGATCAAGGTCCAAGCCAAAGCTGTGATCATAAAGTAGGCATTGCAATATTCATTGTTGAAAAGACCGTTGGAACGCAGGACCGTGCCGAAGGCGATCCGCTGGTCACCAATGCGCAAGAACATGGGGTCGTACACCAATTGGATGATGCTGACCAAAGCAGTAACAACTGCTCCGATGATGAATGCCTTTCCCAGCACTGCCAGGCTTTGACGATCGGCCAGCCGACGCATCGCATAGATCAAAACAATGACTGTCAAACAGTGGATCGTACTTAGTATAACTTCTTCTACGCCCAGATCGACCAGGTGGCTGATCTGTGAGATTATGATCCAAGCAGCATAAAGAAAAATCATCAGTATAAACCAGGGGACCTTCCATTCCCTCGTACCTGTGTTGGACGCTTGGGGTTGAAACAACTGACGAGTCAGAAAAAAAGAAAAATACAAAAACAGCAGTCGGTCTGGTTGTATTTCAAAAAAGGAAATACCTGGCAAAGCGAAGGTCAACTCTTCGTTCAAATTGCCGGTCATCAGGTAAAAGGAGAGTATAAATAACTCTACCCAATAAGTTGTTTTGGCTTTGTAAACGATGAAAGCACTCATCAGGAATGCCAGACCAAAGTAGGCATAGATCAGGTCTAGGTTGGTTTCTCCATAGAGGGACGGATTGGCGAATTCCGAATTCATCAGGCCGGGCGTTTTTTGCTTCGTAGAAACTTGTCGGCCAGATTCAGGCGCTTTTTCCGAGCTTCAGCCGGCCGTGGATATGGATAGCTGTACCGCAAAGGTCCCGCCGAACCATTCAACAACAAAAAGCATTGCTCCAACGACCCTTTGTCAATGGTTTCTTGCAAGCTGTTGATAAAAGAAATGCGAGAATGTTTGCTGTGCAATACAAATATATTGACATCAACCAAAGGTGCAATCAGTAGATAATCAGCTACCAATTGAAGGGCTGGGGTATCCAATAGGATGTAGTCGTAGGCTGCTCTCAGACCTTCCAACAAGGCTTTCAGTCGGTGGCTATTGAGCAGCTCATGTGGATTGCCATTGAAGGCTCCCGCTTGGATGTAGTGGAGGTTATTCACCTGGCGATCGGCATGCAAAATATTTTCCAGTCGTACTTCTTGATTTTTTAAATAATCAACCAAACCACTTTCGGGTGGCTGCTTCTCTGTTTGATACAGTTGTGGATGGCGGAAGTTTAGGTCCATCAGCAAGACCTTTTTGCCTTCCCTAGCCAGGGTAGCGCCTAGGTTGACAGTACAATAGGTTTTTCCTTCCTTTGAAATGGAAGAACAGATACCAATGACGGTTTTGTCTGCACTGCCCAATTGAAATTGCAAGCTGGCTGCTACGTTCCGAAATGATTCTTCAGCCTGCCACTCGGATGGAAGGTTGAGTTGCGTGGGTCCCTTTTGTCGAGCCTGATAAACTGCTGCTGTCACTGGGATTGTGGTCAGCGATTTGAGGTGGTCTAGGTCGTGGATGCTTTCCGTGAAAGAATCGGCGAAAACAATCCAAGCCGTGGGCAGCATTAAGCCCATCAAAAACGCTAGGATTAAGTTCATGGCCTTTTGGGGAGACACCGGGCCGTTGCCTACCATCCGGGCTTCGTCCAGCACCTTGGTATCTGCAATATTTTCTGCCCGGGCGATGCCCGTTTTGGCCAATTCCTGTTTGAGGTAATTGAAAAGATTTTCGTACAAGTTGCGCTTCCGCTGAAAGTTCAACAGCTGCTTTTCGTTACTGGGCAATTGGTCAATCGTACGTTCCAGCTTTGCAATCTGTTGGTTTTTACCGCCTAGCGCCATTCGGGAAGACTGTATCAGGTTTCGAATGTTTTCTTTTAGGGAATTGGTGGTGTTTTTGATTTGCCGGTCGATGATTTCCAGGTCATAGCTTTGCTTTCCCTTGATGAACTGCAGCCTGGTTTTTTCGGTATTCAGACGCTTGAGCTCTAAGAGGTTTTCATTCAATATAGGTGCGTTGATGCCAACCACAGACGGAGCGACGATTTTTTCAATGCCATCGGCTTGGTCGATGTATTCCAGCAAGGAGCGATAATAGCGGATGTTGATTTCCATTTGACCCTTATCGGCCTCTAGGTTTTGGAGGCGATCCAATCCGTTGGAGGCGGTTCTCGTCAGGTCAACTGCATTGGCGCCTTTTTTAAAACTTTCCAGTGCACGCTCCGCATCTGCCAGTGAATCGGCGATACTCGTCAATTGGTTTTCTATGAAGCGTTCCTTGCTGGCAGCTATTTCAACGCGCTCAAGGTATTTACTGCTGATGAAAAGCTCGGTGAGCTTGCGCAAAAAGCGCACTTCCTTTTCCAATACAGCTCCCTTGGTTCGTAGGTTGAGGATGCTTGCCTGTATGTCAAATTGCTCAACTTTTAGCTTGTCTTGGTAGGAGGTGACTAAGTCGTTCAGGTCGTGGACCACAAAAGACAGCTCCTGGTCTTTGAACTCAGCAGCTTCGACCGGGTAGTCTACCCGCTGGATGATAAAATTAAAATAGGCGTGTTGGATGGTGTCGCCATAAGCATAAATACCTTGGAAATCAATCTCTGAAACTTCCCGATTGCTGTTGTTTGCCGCTTGGCTGACCGCGATTTTTTTACCAAGAGCTTTTAATCGAAATTTTTCGCCGCTTAGGGGCAGAAGGGTGATGGGAAGGTCAAATGCTTGTGGTGCATCTTCTATTAAGATAACCTCAAAAGGAAAATAACCATAGTATTCTCTACTCTTATACCAACTTTTGGCGTGATAGCTGACCCGGAAATCGAGTGCCTGAAGGGTCCGTCGAATCAGTTTATAAGATTTTAAAATACCGATTTCATTGTAGAGATTTTTCTCTGTTCCAATTTGGCCGAGCCCACCTTCCATGTACTGACTTTCTCCCAACATCCGACTCTGGCCCGATGTTTCGATCAAAAGCGAACTCTGTACTTCATAAACAGGAGATGCAATCTTGTTGTAGATCAAGGCCAGCATCATAAAGCATGGAACACTGATGATGAAAAGCCATTTGTGTTCTAGTAATTTGCGGACAAATAGCTTTAGGTTGACCTCCGAAATGGTACTGCTCGCCAGTTTATTGGGTTGTGTATTCATAAGCAGCTCGTAGCTATTGGGTTAACAAGAAGTTGGAGAGAAACTTTTTCACAGACGAAGCCAAAAGCACAGGCGATGCTGTCGCATCGACGAGTATTTTAAATGAAGTATGTGGAAAAGCTTTCATGCAAATTATTAGTTTACTTAATTGTACGAACTGCTTAAGTAGCTCGTAGCTATTGGGTTAACAAGAAGTTGGAGAGAAATTTTTTTACAGACGAAGCTAAAAACACAGGCGATGCTGTCGCATCGACGAGTATTTTAAATGAAGTATGTGGAAAAGCTTTCATGCAAATTATTAGTTTACTTAATTGTACGAACTACTTATATCCGTCATTTGAAAAGAACATTGATGACCAGGGCTGCGAGGGAAACCGCAGAGATCACAACGCCCAAAGTGCGATTGCTGACATCGAGCGCCTTTTTACGGGTCGGTTCTACATAAATTACATCTGAAGGTTGGATGTAGTAGTACTCCGTTGTCAGAAAATCCGCTTTGTTGAGATTCAAATAAACAGAATGGGCCTCCCGATTGGTTTGTCGGATCAATTTGATTTTTCCCCGGTTGGCAAAGTCTGTAAAATCTCCTGCCAGGCTGATGGCGTCCAGTAGTGTGGTTCGCTCATTGTACAAGGTGTGGACACCAGGATTGTTAACTTCTCCCAGAACAGTCACCCGCATATTGGCGAGTTTGATGGTGGTGGAAGCGAAGCGTAAATATGGACTGTAAGCCTGGTCAAGGTGGTGCTTCAAGCTGGTCATTGTGTGGCCCGAAACATCCATTCGTCCCAACATAGGCAGATAAATATAGCCGGAGTCATTGACGATATAGCTGTTGAAGTAAACCGATTCCGGAGAAAAATCGATGTTGTTGTTATTGTTGTTTTCAATGGCAAATTCGCGCTGCAGAAAATCTTCTGTCGTTCCATCAAAGGCGTTGATTCGGATCATCAATTGATCGTAAGCCTGAATGCGATACGGCTGATATTTGTACAATACGGTATTGGAAACTTCTTGTGGATAGCGAAGGTCTTTGGGGACTGATTCGTTGCCGTTAATGCTGACCAAGTCCTTGTGGCTGACACAGGAGGGTAGCAAGAGACAGAGCGATGCTGCCAGGAGGCAGAACATTGGAACAGGATTCTTGAACATGTTTTGCTTCTTAACCCAAGTTGTACTTGTGGGACTAAACCCAAATCACAACTCGAACTTCTTTGTAAAACTCGTTGTAACGTTCCAATTATCGTGCCTGAGCGAGGGCGTACCAAAAAGCCCGAGCCTTCTGGCAGAAGGTCCGGGCTTTTCTTATTCGATGTGCTACGAGTATCAGCCAAATAGTTTGCCGATACCACCCAACTTATCTTTTGCTATGTCGCCGAGTTTATCTTTGGCCATGTTGCCCAGCATATCGCCGAGGCCACCGCCACTTCCGCCGCCACCCAGGACGTTCATAAGGCTACTCTCGTCTATATCGTCCGTATCGCCTGCCGCACTAGCTTTGCCAGCAATACTACCCACAATGCTGCTCAGACCAGAACCAGCTACCATACCTGCAACAGACTCTGGCAATCCCATCTTGGTCATGACACCCTTCATAATATTGTTTTTGATACCAGCGAAGAGCGGATTGTTCAACAACCCATCGCCTTTGCTTTGGAACATACCGAGAATGTTGCCAATACCGCCACTGGAAATTTGCTCCATCAGACCACTTTGCAGGCTGTCTTGTGCAATAGGAAGTACTTGCTTGGCCTGATCATTTGTGATCCCGGCCTTTTCTGTAATGGAGCTGATGACATCTCCACCGATGGAATCCATTAGCTTATCTAACATAATTTCTGAGGATTTAATGGTGATTGAAATAAGGAACTTAGTAGTAGATTAGGTCTTAAGAGACTGTATAATAAGCAATAATCATTAGTAAGCCAAATGTTACATCTTAAGTTTTTGTTTGGCGAATTTAGGATTCCCTTAACGGAAATTGATTTTAGAAATGGGCAATATTGTTTTGTAGCAAGGGCGTTATAGCCCTGCCTAAAAAACCAAGGATACGACAACGAACAACCCAAGGAGCAAATAGTCGACCTCAGTAGTACATTGCAACTTGAATCATTAACGGTAAAGCCACTTAAACACAACAGCATGAACGCAAGGCCGCAAGAACTTCAGAACGAAAAGAAAGATCGTAAAAGGGGGCTGATCATCGCATTTTTTATCCAATCTGCCTTGATCATTTTAGGTATCCTCCCACTGATTTCTCACCTGCAAAGCCCAGAGCCGCAACAAGCAGAGTTTGTCGTAATGGACTTCACCGACTTCAAGCCAGCTTCCAAAGAGGGCGCAAAGCCGCAAAAGGTGAAAAAAACGACGCAAAAAAAGAGGCAAAGAACAAAGCGCTCTGTTCCAAAGGTCAAACCTGTCCCTAAACCCAGGCCAGTACCACCTGCTCCCAAAAAGAAGGTGTTGACCAGCCCAGAGCCAAATCCACCAATAAAAACGACGCCGACAAAGGTAGAAACACCTGCCGAGCGCCCAATGGATAAGCCAACGCCCGTAGAAGAGTCTACTCCGGCTCCGGTTGAGGAGTCCTCCGAGGTAGCAGAGGCAGAAACGGCTCCTTCTTCCGAATCCAGTGCCAGCGATGCACCATCTACGGCTACCGAGTCTGGCAACGGCACCGGAAAGAAAGACAATGGCAAGTTGGATCGTGGAAAAAACAATGGGGAAGTGGCTGGAGATGGTATTTTTAGCCGCCGCGTAATCCATCGGGCAGATGTGAAGAAAATCACCAAGCTAGAAGGTAAGATCGTCGTAGAGTTGTGCATCAATCGCGATGGTCGTGTCGTGATGGCCAAGCCGGTGAAGGGAGCTTCCACCATTAGAAGCAATGACGTCATTCGCAAGGCCGTTAACTTGACCACAAAGTACCGCTTCGAACGCGACCCCACCGCTCCCAGAAAGCAGTGTGGTAAGCTGACTTACATTTTCGAGATCGAAAAAGAGTAAATCTTACCCCATCCTCGCTCGTGCCTTGGTGCAACGGCTCCCGAATTTTTCATATCTTCAAGCGGATCAAATCAACTGTTTGAATTTATGTCTTCGACACAGGAGCAATTGCACCAAGCACTACAAGATCAGCACACCAAAACAAAGGTCGAACGCCATATGAATGGCCTGACGACCCGACTCAATGAAGCCTACCGCGACCTCGAAAAGATCGCCAATGTCTTGGAAAAGGAACACAAAGATTTCGAGAAGCTCCAAAAACTAAGCTTGAAAGGGCTTTTTTACCAAGTATTGGGCAGTAAGGAGGAGCAAATAGAAATGGAAAAGCAAGAATACCTGCAGGCATCGCTGCATTATGACGAGGTAAAAAAGGAGGTCGACCTGATGGAGTATGAATACAAAGTACTCGACGAAAAAATAAAGAAACTCCAAGGGATTGATGCCAAGGCCAAATACCTAATGCAAAAGCGCGAGGAGGAACTCATCCACGGCAATACCGAAGCAGGGCAGAAACTTTTGACCATTCTCCGGGAAATGGATCACCGCCAGCTGAGAGGTAAGGAAGTAAAGGAAGCTTTGGAACTAGGGCATAAAGTAGTGAGGGTACTCGACGAGATCATCGCTTACCTGCAAAAGGCGCGCAATTGGGGCAACTGGGACGTGATGGGGAGCAAGCAATATTCTTCCTACGCAAAGCACAGCAATATCGATAGCGCACGCGAGCGCATTGCCACTGCACAGAATTTACTCCATCAGTTTGGACGGGAATTGGAGGATGTCTACGAAGATGTCAACAAACTGAAATTCCAACTCAACATCGGAAGCTTTGCCCGATTTGCAGATATTTTCTTCGATAATTTAATTTCTGATTGGGTTGTTCAAAAACGCATCCTCAATGCCATCGGTTCCGTCAAGGCAGTCCACGACCGCGTGGTTCGCATGATCCATTCTTTGCAGGCGCAGTCGGAAACGATCCAAAAGGAATTGGGACAGTTGGAAGAACAACGCTCCACCATCATTCTTCAATAAGCCAGTATCTGATATGTTTCAATTGACAAGCAAAGAAATGATGGTGCTGACTTCCCTTTGCGATGCATTGGTTCCATCCATCGACCAGCCAGGCGACCAGCAAGCATTCTGGAAGCGCAAAGCATCGGACCTTGATGTTCATCGGGACATCGTCGAACTGCTTCAACATCTGACCGAAGAAGAACAGCGCGACTTTAAGCTGTTGATGCGCATCCTGTCTTCTCCCATGCTTGGCCTCACTTGGTGGGGACCGCTGCGCCCTTTTCACAAGTTGACACCAACGCAACAGAGCCGCTTGCTCCAAAGTTGGTCTGCCAGCCGAATTGGCGATCTGAGAAAGGGCTTTGTTTCCTTGAAAAAACTCTGTGGCTTTTTCTATTTCGGTAAAAGTCCATCCGCCAGTGTAGCCCACAACCCCAATTGGCATGCACTAAAATATCCAGGACCCATCGACCAGGAGGCGCATCCGGATGTCCCCTTTGCACCCGCCGATCCCCGTTCGAAAAAAGTCTGGGATTGCGATGTCGTTGTCGTAGGAAGTGGGGCAGGAGGGAGCATCGTGGCTGCAGAGTTGGCAGCGGCCGGTCAAAAGGTCATCATCGTGGAAAAGGGGTCTTTCTATCAGGCTAAGCAATTCAACCAACGCGAAGGAGAAATGATGCGCTCCCTCTACGATACCCAAGCGGCACTGACGACCGTCGATGGTAACATGTCCGTTTTGGCAGGTAGCTGTGTGGGCGGTGGGACAACTGTCAACTGGGCAGGATCATTTCGGACGCCAGATTATATACTAGAGGAGTGGGCCAAGGAGTACGATAATCCACATTTTTTGGATGCCTCTTATCAGCAATATTTTGAAAAGGTGGAAGAGCGAACAGCAGTTACTGAAACCTTGGACAAACACAACTTGCAAAACCAAGTGTTGTGGGACGGCTGCGAAAAGCTGAACTATAAGGTAAAGATCGTCCCTCGAAATATCCGCCCCATCCCCGGGCAGGATGCTCAAACCAATTGGCAGGCCCAAGGCTATTCTCCGCTGGGCGACCGATTGGGTGGCAAGCAATCGGCTTTGCTGACTTATTTGATGGATGCTGCCCAAAATGGTGCTACGCTGCTGGCCGATGCCTTGGTCGAACGCATTGTCGTTCAGCAGGGAAGGGCGACTGGTGTGGTGGTGCGCACCAAGGATAAAAGTGGACAACCACTGCAGTTGGAGGTCAAGGCCAAGAAAGTGGTCGTGGCCGCAGGGTCGATCTACACGCCGGCATTGCTGTTGCGCAGTGGCATTGAACATCCACACTTGGGCCGCAATCTGTATTTGCACCCCACAACCGCCGTCTCTGCTCTGTACGATCGTGCCTCAGAAAGTTGGTTTGGACCTATGATGTCGGCAGTTTGCGATCAGTTCACTCGGATGGATGGCAATTTTGGGGTCAAGCTGGAAACGCCTCCGGTACACCCTGGCCTGATGGCAGCTTCCATCAATTGGCTCAATGGTCGACAATACAAGGAGGAAATGCTGCGTCTGTGGCAGAGTGCTTCTTTCATTGTGTTGACACGTGATAAAATAGGTGGTCGCATTCGCGTAGACAAAGATGGTCGACCTCGAATCCACTATCGGCTCAGCCCATACGATCGGAAGCACCTCATTAAGGGTATCCAGGAAGCGGTTCGGATACATGCGGCAGCTGGGGCCGTTGGGATCGATGTGTTACATCAAAAAGGCCCTCATTTTGATCCTAAGAAGGATGCTTTGGAGGCATTTATCCAAAAAATACCCAATTATTCCTGGGAAATTAACCGCTACTTTCTAGCGACAGCCCACCAAATGGGGACTTGTCGAATGGGCGGGCGGACCAAAGACCATCCCCTTCAACCAAATGGTGCTTTAAGGGGTGTCCAAGGGGTATTTGTAGCCGATGCAAGCGCTTTTCCGTCGGCCAGTGGGGCCAATCCAATGCTCTCTGTACAAGCCTTGGCTTGTTACATATCAGATCAACTCAAAGCGACACTATAAATTATTACATATTTTTTTATTCCATGCTTTAGGCCCCGTTGAATAAGGCTTTTCTCCATTTTGCTCGCCTGCTGATCAAAGTGAAAATAGCCTTATTTGTGACATATTTTCGGCTCGAAAATCCTCCGATCGTCCATACTTTTCCCAATGGTATATTTATTGCTCTTTGGTAAATACGGAAAAAACCTACCTCTACCTTCCCTCCCGACGACGCAAGAAAAACGATCAAAGACTACAACCAGGAATACATGACTACTTTCTACACTAAACGGGCCATCCTATTACCCATCCTCATTTTGTTCCTATCAGCTTGGCAGCTAAATGCCGACGTCCTTGAATTTGGGCAGGACCTCACAGAGTCCATCGACGCCATAGGAGCAACCAATCAGTACACTTTCGAAGCAGCTGCCGGTGATGCCATCGTCCTACGGATGAGAGGCAACAAAAACGGTGTAGATGCTTGCCTTCGTCTGTTGGACCCCAACGGACTGGAAATTGCCGCCGAGTGCAGTACTGGACTGGCAGAGATTAGAACTAGTCTGCCTCTATCTGGAACTTACAAGGTATTGGCATATGATAACAACCATAATGATACTGGAGATTTCGGTATTTCGCTGGAATTGCTCAATCAGCCTTTCTACGCAGAAAAACTGACTTGCCAGGCAGCTGTCGTGGGAGAACTAAAGCACAACGGAGCGGCTAAAATGTATGCGCTGCCCCTGGAAGTTGGAGAAGTCATCCGCCTGATTGTACAAGGGGGAGATGCTGGTATTGAGCCCATCTTGGAGTTGTATGATGAAAGTGGACAGGAGGTAGCTGTTTCTAAAAGGGATAAGGGGCGTGCGCAAATTACGGCCTTTGTTGTTCCCGAAACAGGTACTTATGCCTTACTGATGACTGATGAGAATGGAAACGATTTGGGGCTTTTTGAAATAGGTTTTCAATACCTCAACAAATCATCGGCCTGTGCCATCACAATGGGATGTTCGGAAGCAATCGCAGCATCTCTTGACTCGGAAGTTGAGCTGGACGTTTATCGTTTTGATGCAGCAGCTGGCGAGCACATTGTAGCCAAAATGCGCAGCGACGAAGACAACATAGAGCCCTTGTTGGAATTGTACGATTCTGAGGGAAATCTACTGGCTTCCGATGCACCTACTTTCGGTACAGCAAGCATTAACAACTTCGCCATTACGGAGACTGGCACTTACACCCTGTTGGTATCTGACCAGCGATACAATGATGTGGGAGATTATAGTTTATCTTTTCTAAAGCTCAACAGTGTAGAGTGTGGCGCTAAGATCGATTGCGATCAAACCATAGAAGCTACTTTGGAAGAGCGGGCTGAGGTAGACACCTATGTATTTGACGGCATTGAGGGAGATCGACTGGTTGTCTTTATGAGAGGAGGCGTCAAAGAACTGGAAGCAAGTATGGAGCTATACGATGAGGACGGTGAGTTGGTAGCAGCTTCTGAATCCATGGGTCGCCTGGCGCGCATTGGAGCGGTAAGCCTGCCATCTACTGGAAAATATACGCTGTTAGCCAAGGATGCTAACAACAACGATGTTGGTAACTATTTCCTAACTATGCGCTACGCTAACGAGCCTGAATGTGCAGAGTTAGCTTCCTGTGAAACCAACAGTGAAGTACACCGCTTGGAGACTTTAGCTGCAGTAGACGTTTACACGGTGGAATGTACAGAAGTTGGACAATCCATTTCTGTTCTGCTCAAAGAAGTTGATGATTTTCTGGAACCACATATGGAGTTTTACAATCCAAGAGGAAGACGCCTGCTTTCCAACGATGGTAGAGACAGTGTCTCCTTTAAGAACGTAAAGTTGACAGAACTGGGTGTTTACTCGATTTTTGTGATGGATCACGAAGGCAATGACTTGGCGGAATACACCCTAAATGTCACTGGCGATCCAATCCTGGATTGTCCTCCACCAGATGAGCTGGAATACTGTGAAGCAAAGGGAAAAACTTCCGATTACGAATGGATCGAAACATTTAATCTTGGAGATATTTCCAATACGAGCGGTAACGATGGTGGCTATGGCGATTACACTTCCTTGAGTACGAGCCTAGGTACCTCACAGTTCCATGCTGTCAACCTGCTACCGGGCTTCCAGCAAGGAGCTTTCTTTGAGTGCTGGCGCATCTGGATCGATTTCAACCAAGATGGTGATTTCGACGACGAAGGAGAGATGGTTTTCTTCAGAAGTAGTACAGGTGCTATTTACGGTGGAGTGAAAATTCCGGCTTCGGCCAAGATCGGTACAACTCGGATGCGCGTTGCGATGAATTACGAGGCTTATCCAAGCCAATGTGGTGAGTTTAACTATGGTGAAGTAGAAGACTATACGGTTGAAATCATCCCTGGAAGTGGCTGCGATGCTCTGCCAGACAATTGGGCCAATCAAGACCTTGGAGCGCCAAGCCTGGATGGTTCTGTATGCTATGATGAAAATACCCAAACCTTCTTCATGGAGTCGGCGGGTAAAGACATATTCGGAAAGGCAGATCAATTCCATTTTGCTTATACCGAGTTGTGTAACGATGGTGAGATTGTCGCCCGCGTCAAGGGCCTGGGCGGTGCCAATCAATATGCTTTGGCGGGTGTGATGATTCGAAATGATTTATCGGACAGCTCTGCCAATGCTGCCATGCTGGTTTCTACCAAGGGTCTCGGCTACTTCCAAAATCGGAAAAAGAAAGGATTTGGTACCAGCTACCTGACAACCGCTTTGGGAATTCCCTACTGGGTGAAGTTGACTCGAATTGGCAACAAGGTAACAGCCTATGTATCAGCAGACGGAACGGAATGGAAGAAGGTAAAACAGAAAACCATTTCTGGACTGGAAGAATGTGTCAAAGTAGGCTTGGCCTTGACCAGCAACACAGAGCCTGCCGTTCTCAACCAAGCCACCTTCGACAACGTCAGCGTGACACCGTACAACAACCAAGCGAAGACCTCCAATGAACCGATTGCAAGCTTGCAGCCATCCATCCAATTGGGTGTTTTCCCGAATCCGGTGGCGAATCAAGCCTTTGTGGAGATGGAGGACGTCGCTCCTGGGCATATAGCGACCATCGTTATCAGCAATTTGAGCGGAGAGACTGTTTTCCAAACGCAGCGGAAATACAATGGAGGCGTATGGGAATTCAACTTGGCAGGCGAAAACTTGCTGGATGGCATCTACACCCTTACTGTCTACTATGAAGGTAACCAGGTGAGCAAGCAAATCGTCATCAACAACGAGTTCTAATCGTTCAAAATTTAACGTACAAGTCCACAGCAGGCAGCTTTGCACAATAGGCAGAGCTGCCTGTTGTCGTTAGAGGGCAGCGGCTATTTTATCCAGCAACCAGCGTTTGGCAGCGACCGCTTTGCTTTGCTCTATTTGCATACTTATTTTTTGAAGGGATGCTTTATCGTAGGTGGGGATGGAGATTAATTTCTTGGTAAATCGCAAGGCGTTCAAATACTGTTGCTGCACATCTTTGGAGATTAATTTATTGCGGCGCAGGTAAATCCGAAAGCTATCGATCAGCGAATCGAGGGCATTGAACTCTCCCAACTCGTAGTAGGTACGCAGCAAGATCAATTTGCCTCCCAAGGCATAGGAAAGGTTGGTATACTCCACTTCCCGAAGCTGTTCGATAACCTTGGAATATTCTTTTTTGTGAAAGTATAAATTGGCAAGGTTGTAATTCAAAGCATTGTCTTGGTGCTTTTCTGCCAGCCGGTCGGTGTAGACCTGAATGAAGTTTTCAACCCAGTCAAATTCGCGGGTTTGCAAGCCGGCAGAGATGATGTTTTTGTAGTGATTGGGGTCTAGGTATCCTTTTTCAAAAATCAATTCTTCGTCCAATACTTTGTGGTACAGTTGAAACAGTTCTCCCAGGTATTTTCGTTTGCCGTTGTGGATTTGTAAATAAATGCAGTAGTTCATCGCAAAGATGTACAAAGTCTTTTGTTCTTCCCGAGGAAAGTGCTGTAGGTTGTTTTCGAGATATTGTTTCAGGTGCTGAAAGTAACTTTCCTCCTCTGGAAAACGGTACATCATGCAAATGGTATAATAAGCCTGCACGGCTGGTTCCTTCAGGTAATCGCTTTGGCCCACGTATTCAATAAAGGAGGGCAGCAGCTCTATGTGAGAATCTCTGGATAAAAAGCGTTGGTAGCCCAGTAGGTCGCAATAGTGCTTCAGCTTTTGCGAGATGTAAAAACAATTGAGGTGGTGGTCGGCCTTTTCCAAGTTGGAAAAATCATTTTTCTTAATCTTTGATTTCTCCAAGTACTTGTGCTGGTGGTATTCAAAGTGGAATTTATATTCGTGGTAGCTGCTGTCTCGGATGTCCTTTTTATCCAGCGTTTGCCCGATGGAGCGAATGGTCGCATTGAAGTGTTTCTCTAGCTTGGGTTCTTGCAATCCATCGAGCAATCTCATCTGCACATTGAAGGAATCTTTTTCAAAGTGCCGGTAGGCTAGAAATTGTTGTGCGTGTTTATTCAAGTCCGACATCAATCGCCGAAACTGGATGTCGTGATAAGGAGTTTTGCCAAAAAGCTGCTTCCAAAGGAGTTCTTTCTGTAGCTGTTTGTTTTTGCCTAAAATGACTGGAAGTAGCAAATCAAAGAGATGAATCAAGCCTTCATTTTCGTTAAAAAATGGCGAAAGGAGGTATTTCCTGAACTGGTTCAGGTCTCCTTTGTTAAAACTGCTCAAAATGGTAATGACTTTGCTGTTGAGCATAGGTTGAATGGTCTGTTAAACGCCCTCAAGGCAACTTATAGGCACCAAAAATATGTAAAATAATTTCTTTTTTGTAAAAATGACTAGGTAAAATTGATTTATATGGTTGATAGTGAGGTGGTTAGGTTTTTATTTGGTCGTTGTCTGTCTGTACAAATTGCTTCTTTTGTACTTTTTTTAGAGGCGAATTAATTGCATATTTGTATTGTAAGAGAAAATAAGAAGTCAAATTATTGTTTTATGAAGTGTTTTTACCTCAAATATTCCCCTTTAACTGTTTGCCGGTGGTGCCTCCTAATGTGCTTCCTCGTGTGTGCTTTTCAGTTGCAGGCGGAGTTGCACTTCAATTGTCAGGCTGGATTCAGCCATGAACCTTACAGCGGTCAGTTGCCACAACCGGGCGGCATCACTTTTACCAGTGAAGCGACCGGCGGCTTTACCAATGTCAGCTGGGATTTTGGCGACGATAAATTCTCTTCTGAAGCGACGCAAACAGTCACCCACTTTTATTCTGAAAGCGGAACCTATGAGGTGTGCCTTACCATCTGGGATGGTGGAGATTGCAACTCGATGTTTTGCGAAGAAGTAACGGTCAACCTCAACAATGGCAGTTGTGGATTGGATGATTGTGTTTATCCTGGTGATGTAAACCGCGATGGCGTTGCCAACCTGTATGATTTGATTCCTTTGAGTGGCGGCATCGGTGCCACAGGGCCTTATCGCCCAAATGCTACCCTGGACTTTGCACCACAGCAAGCAGAAGACTGGGATTTGTCGACGCCAGATGGCATCAACTACAAGCACCTCGACTGCGATGGCAATGGCATCGTTGAAACGGAAGATTTTCTGGCCATTCAACGAAACTACTCTGCCATTGAAGATCCCATCGATGTTTTTGAGTCGGACGGCCCGGAAGTATATCTCGAATTTGAAACAGACACTGTCTACGTCGATCAGAACAATATTCCAGACCAAGTAACCATCAAGGCTGGCATTTACATGGGTGACGAGGCAGCTCCCATTGAGGATTTGCATGGTATGGCGATGGCACTGTCTTATGATTCTACCTTCGTATCGACCCAGGGCATTCACTTTGATTATAACAACAACAGTTTCATGGGAAATGCAGGCATTGCATTGCCCTACTCCCGAAAGATAGGTAGTGAGCAACAGATTGACCTAGGTGTCGCTCGCTTGAATCGCCGAACGGCCAGAGGATATGGCCGCGTAGCTACGGTGAGCTTTATCATCATTGGGGACCTAATCGATAGTCGTTCTTCCAACCAAAACACAGGGGTTGATTTCGCCGTGCCGATCAAGAGCATCAAGCTGGTCGATGGCATCGGAGAAGAAATCGAGGTGGCCATCCGAAAATTGCCTGCCAAAGTTACCTTCGTCAAGAGAGTACTGACCTCAACCAATGATCCATTACTGGATGCCAAAGTAGCCATCTTCCCCAATCCGGCCCAAAGCCAACTGTTTATCCAATTGGATGGACTTCAAGGGGAAAGTGCCCAGCTATTCGATAGCATGGGTAAGCAAAAACATGTGTTCCCACTCAATAGCAATCGCAACAAGTTAGATATTCAAGAACTTCCGAGCGGTCTGTACACTTTGGGAATCCTGACCGAGGAAGGGATGGTCAGCAAGCGGTTTGTGAAAAACTAAGCTGAGTTGCGGTGAACTGAGACTTCCATGATATATTTCAGATAATCTTAAGATAAAGGGCAAAATGCATTCAGGCATTTTGCCCAATTTTTTAGCGGTCCTTTCCACCTACTACCAACACAATCTCTCCTTTTACTTTGCTGGTTTGCTCGTAGTGGGCATGTAAATCTGCCAGCGAAGCACTCCTCACTTCTTCGTGAATTTTGCTGAGTTCGCGGGCGACACAAGCTGGCCGCTCCGGGCCGCAAAACTCCATGAGCTGCCCTAGGCACTTGACCAGTCGGTGTGGCGACTCGTACAGCAGGAAGGTACAAGGCAGCTCGGCTAGAAACTTCAGGCGGGTTTGGCGGCCTTTTTTGTGGGGTAGGAAGCCTTCGAAGTAAAATTTGTCGGAGGGGAGGCCCGAGGCAACGAGGGCCGGGACGAAGGCTGTTGCGCCTGGCAGGCAACTGACGGGGATGGACCGCTGTCGGCAAGCCCGGACGAGCAGAAATCCAGGGTCGGAAATGCCAGGAGTGCCTGCATCGGAGACCAGGGCCATTTGTTGGCCATTGGCTAGTTGATCCGCCAATTGTTCCGTGATGTGGTGTTCGTTGTGGGTGTGGAAAGACCGAAGGGGCGTTTTGATGTCGTAGTGGTCCAATAACTTACGGGAGGTACGGGTGTCTTCAGCCAAAACAAGGTCGACTTCACCCAACAGGCGAATGGCACGCAGGCTGATGTCCTCCAGGTTGCCGATAGGAGTGGGAATCAGATAGAGCATTGACTAGCTGTTGAGCATTCGACGGCCGCGGAGATGGTCGAAAAGTGAGAATAAAACATATAGAACGACAATAATTGAGAAAGTGGCCTCCCGAACAACGATCAATAAAACCATTGCCAGTAGTAAAAAAGTAAAGCGTGTCTCGTTGCCTTGCCACTTCATGCTCTTAAATTTGAGGCTGAACATGGGCAGTTCGGCAATCAGAAGATAACTCAGTGTCAATATGATGGGGTAGAGGACGAAGGGCTTCGTCACCCAGTCTCGCAGTCCGAAAGTATCAAATTCGTAAATGAGCATTAGGCCAACCACGAACATGGTGCAAGAGGGCGTGGGCAAGCCGATGAAGCTATCTGTCTGTCGGGTGTCGAGATTGAATTTGGCCAGTCGATAGGCGGCAAAGAGCGTGACGATAAAAGCCGGGAGTGCGCCGATGCTCAAGCCTTTGAAGGTGGCCCGGTCGATTTCGAAGCCCTGCATCAACAGCATATAGAGAATGGCACCAGGGACCATCCCAAAGGTGACCATATCGGCCAGCGAATCCAATTCCTTGCCCAGGTCGGATTTGATGTTGAGCGCCCGGGCTACCAAGCCATCCCCCCAATCTGCCAAAGCGCCAAATAGGATGAACAAAAAGGCATAGGTAAATTGCAACTGAAAGATAAAAACCAAAGCACAGCAACCACAATACAGGTTGAGCAAGGTGATGATATGCGGGAGCTTTCGTACCATTAAAGAATTCTTAAATCAACAGGCAATTTGAATTTCAAATAACAAAAGTAGTATTTTTATAATCTTTTAGACAGATAGATAGCACTTAACGTTGCACAAAAGACGGCTTTTTAGCGTTAATAAAAAAAAGTAATCCAAGTTGTAAAGAATTCATCGACAGACTTTGGTGGTGACTATTGGGCAGAAATTACAGCTTGAATTGCATATATGACCTACTTCCAAACGAATTCCTATGATACTCAGCATTAAACATCGTTTCTTCTCGCCTCTACTCTTGTTTTTTTGTTGCTTGGCAGCCCTGCCCGCCTTTGCACAGCCAGTCAACGACGAATGCGAGGGTGCAATCGACATTGGCGATCCAACCGACTATTGCTCTGGTACACAGGGATTTGACAACCGCCAAGCAACTGCATCTGGCTTCGATCCGGCCACTTGTTGGACGGATGACTCCCATGATCTTTGGTTCAAGTTTACAGCGCGATTTACCTCGGTAACAGTGTTGGTCAATGGTTTTTCGGGGCAAGCCAGCGGAGGCTCTCTGCGTGAACCCCAAATCGCCCTCTATGGCGGCGACTGCAGTGGTACCATCAATGAGTTGGAATGTCAACGGGATGACGATCGGAACCACATCATCGAAATGGGGCAGGATGGATTGATTCCCGGCGAAGAATACCTGATTCGCGTGGATGGCATGAGAGATCGCCGAGGGACTTTCGAGCTTTGTGTACGCAATTTCAACCCCCCTGCCGTCGCTTCCTCGGATTGCTCGACCGCCGCCGTCCTCTGTGATAAGTCGACCTTCATCGTCCCAAACCTGGAAGGCGGTGGATTGGACGATACCGAGCTGGACGATGCCGATTGTTTCAGCAACGGAGCGCCCGACATCACCAATGAATTCAACTCTGTATGGTTTAAATGGACTTGCGATCAGAGTGGCACCCTGACTTTTGCACTGACGCCCCTCAATCCGATCGATGACCTGGATTTTGTATTGTATGAATTGCCGGGAGGGCTGGAAGATTGTGACAGTAAGGAAGTATTGCGGTGCATGGCAGCTGGCGAAAATCCGGTGTTGTTTCCAAGCCCCTGCCACGGCCCTACGGGCCTTAACACCACAGCCAACGATGTGTCCGAACCCGCCGGCTGCAACCAAGGACAGGACAACTGGGTCCGACAAGTCGACATGGAAGCTGGACGCAGTTATGCGCTGGGAATCAATAACTTCACAGAATCTGGCAACGGTATTCAAATTAGTTTTGGAGGTACGGGTACTTTTGTCGGGCCTGTAGCTGATTTTACGAGCGCACCCGCCGATGAAGTATGCTATGGTGGGTCGGTAAGCTTCAGCGATGCTTCCTCCTTTGAGCTGGGCAGCATCGTCCGCTGGGATTGGAACTTTGGGATCGACGCCGATCCGGCATCAGCCACTGGCCCAGGACCCCATGAGGTCAACTGGACCTCCAACGGCCCCAAAGCCATCGTGCTGGAAGTTGAAACAAACCGTGGTTGCGTGATTACGGAGATTAAAACCATTCAAGTGATTCCCTGCTGCGAAGATGTCAATGCCATTTCAGCGACCGCTATTCCAACCGATGTACTATGTTTCGACAGCGACGATGGCCAAATCGACTTGACAGCCACCAGCAATGTTGCCATTACCGATTATTTGTGGAGCAACGGCAGTCGAGACGAAGACCTGGCTAACCTAAATCCAGGAGAATATACGGTTACCATCTCAAACGAGGCAGACTGTGATTCTGTCTTTACCTTTGAGGTCGGTGCGCCGCCGCCAATAGATATCGTACCGCTTATCACCATGCCGACCTGCATGGGAGGAACGGATGGGGCCATTCAACTAACGGTTTCCGGAGGGACGCCGCCCTATGCCTATACTTGGGACAATGGACTTCCGCCGACAGCCGATCAAAGCAACTTAAGCATCGGTATTTACAGTGTGACAGTGGCGGATGACAATGATTGTATAGAATCCTTGGACATTGATGTCCGAGAGCTGGAGCTCGTTTTGGATTCAGATTTACCGACGGTCGTACCGCCTTCTTGCCACGATGCTTCGGATGGCTCTATTACCTTGAATATTGCCAACGGTCTGGGGCCTTATCTGTTTGATTGGAATGATGGCTTGGGCTTTGTAACCCGGAACAGCCTTCAGAATATCAATGCGGGTACTTATACCATCAACTTTAGGGATGCCAACGGTTGTATTGGGGATACGCTGGTCGTAGTGACTCCTCCCGACCCTTTGATGACTTTTATTGATCCGGTGGATGTCAGTTGTTTTGGAGCTGCTGACGGCTCGGCCGTTCCACTGGTGTCCGGCGGGGTTGGAGGTTATCAATTTCAGTGGAGTGATGGGCAAACAGATTCCATTGCGAGCATGCTGGATGTGGGTATATATACGCTGTCTTTGACGGATGCCAACGGTTGTGATACCACTGCGGAGGTTGAGATTGTGCAACCGGATGAATTGTTCCTCGACCTTATTGATGTGATTGATGTGGTGTGTAATGGGGATGTAACTGGAAGTATTACTGTGGCCGGGTCTGGGGGAAATCCCGATTATGAATACAGCCTGGATGGAGAGGTTTATCAGGACAGTGCGCTGTTTGAAAATTTGGCGGCTGGAGATTACACCATCCTGGTGCGCGATGAGCTGGGTTGTACGGCATCTGTGGATGCAACCATTACGCAGCCGATCGCTTTGATTGTCGATGCGGGGCAGGATGAAACGGTTGAATTGGGCTTTGGAACGACTTTGACAGCTATTTCGACGCCTCTGTCTAGAGAGGTTACTTATGCTTGGACGCCAGCGGATGGCTTGAGTTGTACGGATTGCAAGGGGCCGTTTGCTTCACCAGTGAATACACAGACTTACTATGTTTTGGCAACGGAGGTTGGAACGGGCTGTACCGCCTTGGACTCCGTCACAGTCTTTGTTGTGAAAAATCGCCCGATATATGTACCCAATGCCTTTTCGCCGAATGGAGATGGCATCAACGAGGGTTTCACCGTTTATGGTGGTCCTGGTGCGAGGCAGATTCAACTGCTGCGGGTATTCAATCGCTGGGGTGCTTTGGTGTATGAAGCCAGTAATATTCCGCTCAATGATGAAACGCTGGGCTGGGATGGCCGTTTCAAATCCAAGGCCCTACCGCCAGATGTCTTTGCCTTTTACGCAGTGGTGGAGTTTATCGACGATGAAACGGTCCTTGTAGAAGGAGATATTACCATAACGAAATAGAGAAATTTGAATCGGATAAGAATTGTTCCTGGATTTTTCCTAGCTGTAATATTGTTTGTGTTCCCAGCTTGTGAAAACGACCTGGCAGAGGTGCAAAAGGTAATCGAGCAGGGTGCAACAGGGCGAGAAGTGGCCTACGATGTGGAGTTGCTCTATTCGGATTCGGCTATTGTGCGGGTCCGGGTAAAGGCGCCGTTGATGTACCGCTATTTGGACAACAACAATCCGCGGGCTGAGTTTCCGGAAGGTGTCCGAGTTGATTTTTACAGCAATTCGGGCCAAACAGAGGGTTATCTGACCTCTAAGTATGCCATTCGTTTTGACGATCTGCAGCAGGTGAATGTCCGGGACAGTGTGGTGTGGCAGAACCAGCGCGACGAGCGTTTGGAAAGTGAGGAGTTGACCTGGGATGAACGCTCCCGCCAGGTGAGTACCAAGAAATTTGTCAAGATCACCCGGCCAGACGAAATCATTTTTGGTTATGGTTTTACGGCAGACCAGGATTTCACATCTTCAAAAATAGAGGCGGTTAAAGGTCGCATCAAAGTGGATAAGGTGCAGGAAGAATAGTAACTTGAATTAAATTGGTATCTTCGAATATGCTCGTAGTTTCGATCATCATTTTCCTATTGTTATCTGCCTTATTCTCAGGCTCCGAAATAGCGTTTATTTCAGCGAGTAAGCTCCGGGTGGAATTGTCAAAGCAGAAAGGCTCCCGACAGGGGACGATTCTCGCGCGCTTTTTTGAAAAGCCTGCAGACTTCCTGGGGACCATGTTGGTTGGCAACAACATCGCACTGGTCATTTTTACTTCTCTTTTGGCAAAGTTGCTGGGTGATGTGTTCTTTCAATCGCTGGGTATCGACAACGACATCTTGGAATTGTTTCTGCAAACAGTCGTTGCGACCATCATCATTCTCATTTTTGGAGAATTTCTGCCCAAGACCCTTTTTCGGCTTTATGCCAATGAAATCCTCTATTTTCTGGCCATCCCTTTGCGATTCCTGGAGTTTCTATTGTTCGTGCCGGCTTGGCTGATGACCCGACTGTCCAATTGGCTATTGCGGGTGATTTTCAAAACGCCAGTGGAGCAAACGGAAAACGTCATTACTCGGCTCGATCTGGAGAATTTTATCAAAGATACCCGGATGGAGTCGGAAGACGAGATTGACACCGAGCTTTTTGAAAGAGCCTTGCACCTGCGCAACACTAGGGTCAAGGAGTGTATGGTGCCTCGAACAGAAATCAACCACATTGATGTCAGTGCAAGCATAGAAGACCTGAAGCAGTTATTTCGAGACACTAAGATGTCCCGAATCATTATTACCCGCGACGATGTAGACGATATTTTGGGATATGTTCACCACCTCAATATGCTCAACGAACCGGAGACGATCGAGAAAGCCATCTTGGACATTCCCTTTGTGCCGGAAGCGATGCGTGTCCGCGATTTAATGAACATTTTTATTCGGGACAGCATCAATATTGCTTGTGTAGTGGATGAATACGGTGGAACGGCAGGGATCATTACGTTGGAGGACATCCTAGAGGAGATATTTGGAGAAATCGAAGATGAATACGATCAAGAGGAGTATGTAGAAACGAAGCTATCAGAGGATGAATTCATCTTTTCTGGCCGATTGGAGATCGATTACCTGAATGAGAAATACGAAGAATTGTCTTTTCCAGAGGGAGAATATTCCACTCTATCGGGCTATTTAGTGATGACAACGGCCAGAATTCCCGAGCAGGGCGCAGAAATTGTGCTGGATGGCTACAAATTTGTATTGGAATTGGTGAGCGACACAAAAATCGAGACGGTTCGGGTTATAAAGCTTGCGGAAACGGATGAAAAAATGGCTGACTGACATATTCTATTCATTTCCTGTTCAGTTGCTGATATTGCACTTCCGCAACAATCTATTGCTGATTCTAACCTGGATCGTTCTGGCCTTGTTGATGACTGGCCGTTTAGGAGGCATGTTTGGCATCAAATACCTTTTTGTAACGCCTGAATATTTAGGCTATGTCAGCTTTCTCAGTTATTTCTTTCTCGGTTTGGCCTTTGGGGGCTTCTTTATGACCTGGAATCTGACGACCTATCTGTTGGATGCCTACCATTTTCCGTTCCTGGCTTCGCTGGCCCGCCCCTTTACCAAATTCTGCCTCAACAACTTGATTGTTCCTTTGGTGTTTGTCGGTTTATACCTCAGCCATTCCATATACTTTCAGTCTTACCACGAATTTTGGGGAGGTTGGCTGATATTCAAAAACATAGTAGGCTTCTTGTTTGGCCTTGGTGTATTGGTCGCATTGGCTGCTGTTTATTTCACCTATACCAATAAGGATATTTCCAGTTTGGCCCTAGAGCAGAGCAAAGCAGAAGAGAAAGTTAACACGAAGAAGACGGGCCGTCGCAGCACCCGCATCAAGAGCTTGAGAACTGGGAAACCCGGTTGGCGCGTAGACACCTACCTAAACGAGTCGCTAAGACCTCGACTGGTTCGCAGCGTTGCACACTACGATCTAAAGGTATTGCTCAATGTGTTTCGACAAAACCATGTGAATGCCTTGATCGTCCAATTGTTTGGGTTGATTTTACTGATTGTATTTGGTCTGTTGATCGACAATCCCTATTTCCGGATTCCGGCTGGTGCCAGTGTTTTTATTCTTGGTAGTGTCTTCGTTGCAATTACAGGTGCGATTACCTATTGGTTTGACCGTTGGCGGATAACTGTTTTCGTTTTGATCCTCTTTGGCATTAATTTCCTGACGAGCTACGACATCTTCAACCATAAGAACCTGGCTTATGGGATGGATTACACAGGGGAATATGCGGAGTATAATTACGCTCGCTTGGAGACGATGCTTGAGCCTGAGTTGATTGAAAAAGACAAGGAACGCACCATCGCCATTTTGGATCGTTGGTTGCAAAAGCGGCGGGCCATTGGAGACCACAAGCCCAAAATGTCCATCTTTTGTGTCAGTGGGGGTGGGATGAAGGCGGCTGTTTGGTCGATGCAAGTCTTGAGTCGATGCGACAGTATCATGGATGGAGGATTGTTTCCCAATACGACTTTGATTACGGGTGCATCGGGCGGAATGATTGGGACCGCTTATCTGAGGGAATTATATCGTCAGCAGCAGATGGGAGAAGGAGTCAATTTGTACGATAAAAAATACATTGATCAGATTTCTAAGGACCTACTAAATTCCATTGCCTTTACCATTGTTGCCAACGATCTGTTTATGCCTTGGTTGGAATTTGAAACGCAGGGGTTTCGGTATCGCAAAGATCGGGGCTACATTTTCGAGACTCAGTTGAATGACAACATCGGGAACATCTTTCATCAATCCATCGGCGACTATCGCAAGGATGAGCAGGAAGCATTGATTCCCATGATGTTTATTACTCCTTCGATTGTGAACGATGGTCGTCGGCTCATCATTTCTCCACAAGGCGTTACTTATATGGCTATTGCGCCCATCGGCTTGGAGAATCAATATGCTTTGGAGATCGATGCGATTGATTATGGCCATTTGTTCCGCGATCAGCAACCATACAACCTTTTATTTACAACAGCGCTGCGGATGAATGCGACCTATCCGTATGTGCTGCCGAATGTCTATCTGCCCAGCCACCCGGAAATGGAAGTCATGGACGCTGGTTTTCTGGATAATTACGGCATTGCCTCTGCTACTCGCTTTATCCATGTTTTTAAAGATTGGATACTGGAAAATACCAGTGGGGTGGTGCTGGTGCAGGTCAGTAGCCAAGACAAGTTCAAAGAAATCGATCCCAATGACAATCAGGGAATGATTGAGACCCTGCTCAATCCACTGGGCATTGCCGGAAAGATCATGGCCTTACAAGATTATGAGCATGACAACAGCTTGGGCTTGATCTACGACTTGCTGGGCGAAGATCATTTCGATCTCATTCGGTTCATCTACCACGCAGGCGAAAACAACGAAAGTGCCTCTATGACCTTTCACCTAACCCAAAGAGAAAAGGCAGATATTCTTCAATCTTTTTACTCACCAGAAAATCAACAAAGTTTAGAGCGGCTTTTGGAAGCTATGGACAGAAATGCAGTTCGGGTGCGTCAGTAACCGTAGATTGCGTGTCAGATACACCTTCTGGCACAATCCTTGGCACCTTGGATGTGTAGTTGCTTACCTCATAAGTGATAGACCTCTTATTCATTGAATACTAAAAGTCGAGACATGAAAAGAATTCAGCTTTGCTTGGCCATGTTGGCGGTAATGACCCTTGCCCTATCCTGTTCTAAGGAAAAAAGTCAGTTGGAAAGTCGGACAGAGATGTTGATTAATAAGGACTGGCAACAAACTGCTTTCTTGGCAGATACGGATCAGGATGGCAACCCGGAAACCAATATTTTTGGGTTTATGGCAGAATGTGATAAGGACGATTTGACTTTTTACAGCCAGGATGGAAGCTGGCAGCACAAGGAAGGCTTTACCAAGTGTAATGCCGATGACCCGGATGTCATCACCAAGGGCAACTGGCAGTTGGATGAAACAGGAACCTCTTTGAAGGTGACAGATGGCAGCTTGCTGCTGATGGATGCAACGATTATCGATATGACACAGACAGAACTTCGGATTACTTTTATGGAAAGCGGTAGTACATTTACGTCCACCTACAAGAGTAGATAAGCCGCTGAATGCTGATGAGTTTGTGTCTGATTTAGCTAGCCCTACTGCTAACCAATTAGAAGTAATTATATCTCAAATAAATTGATGTGTACCGGGATTTTGAAACAAAGTCCCGGTATTGGTGTTTTTATTATCAAGGATTTAGTTAAAAACTGTTAAAGTTTGAAATAAATCCAGTTATTATGTAATTTTATAGTCATAATTTGTAGGCTATTCGAAAACTAGAATGCCCGTCTTTGAAATCCGAGCAGCTTTATTTCATATTTAAAAATCAGTCTTTGCTATGAAAAGAATTTCATTCCTCTCATTCTTTGCATTGGTGGCTCTTATGGTGTCCTCTTGTGTCAAAGATGAAGTCACTCGTGAGACTTCGTACTATTCAGACAGCGAAAAAGAGGTATTGAACGCTAGTCTGAATATTCCGCTCACAGAGCCAGACGATTACAATGTTACGCTGCCCACCTATGTTGCCGGTACCGGATTTCGCATCAATCGTGCAAAAGCGACCCTTGGACGTGTGTTGTTTTATGACACAAAGCTATCTGCCAAGAATACGGTCTCTTGTGCCTCTTGTCACGATCAGGCCAGAGCATTTGCCGACCCTGTTGCATTTAGTAAGGGATTTGACGGAAAATCGACTTTAAGAAACTCTTACGCCATTGGTTCTACTGCTTCCACCCGACAGTATTACGATATCACCCGTCCGACGCTTTTCTGGGATAGCCGTGCCAGAACGGTTACTGCTCAAAGTACGCAGACCATCGAGGATGCTATTGAAATGGGTATGCACATCGACGACCTTCCAGAAAAGCTGGCGGATTCTGACTACTACGAAGTTCTTTTCAAGAAGGCTTACTGGTTGGAATCTAACAATGGTGCTTCCAAGGTGGATATCACCAAAGAGCGCATCTTAGAGTGTATCGAAGAGTTTGTTCTTTCTTTCTCTTCTCATGGTTCCAAATTTGACGAAGGATATAAGGGAGACAACTTCCAGACTTTCAATCCAAATAAAAACCTTGGTCTCTTTACCTCTTCTGAAAATAAGGGTAAGCAGCTGTTTATGAGCAATTGCTCTTCTTGCCACGGTCAAACTTTCACACTTTCCAGTACCTCTGAGGCTAGTAATGGCCTGGATGAGACTTACGCGGATAAAGGTATTGGTGGCTTGACAGATCATCCAAGTGGATTGGGTGGCGAGCGTTATGAAGGTGTTTTCAAAACGCCTATCCTAAGAAACGTTGCCTTAACAGGTCCATATATGCACGATGGTCGCTTTGAGACATTAGAGGAGGTTATCGAACACTACAGCAGTGGTATCAAGAACCATAAAAATCTACACCCGCTGTTACAAAATAGTGATGGATCACCAAAGCACTTCAATTTTACTGCTGAAGAAAAGACGGCGCTTGTTGACTTCTTGAAGACGTTGACGGATAATAAATTCACAACGGATTCTAAGTTCTCTAATCCTTTCAAATAAGCAATTAGCAAAACTGATATATTGTAAGCTAAGCTTACAAGAAAGCGTGGTTACCATTGGTAACTACGCTTTTTTGTTGTTCCGCTTCTATTGAATGGTCCTTGTGTAAAAGAAAATTACCTTCCCCGCGTAACGGACGATCTCAAGTACGCGACGCAGGGAGGAATGGCGGTTTATTTTTTCTTACGTAATTTTTCCTTCAGATATTTACCGGTATGCGACTTCCGAACTTTAGCCAGTCCTTCAGGCGTTCCTTGGAACATTAATTCGCCTCCTTCCTTGCCACCGCCAGGACCGAGATCAATCACCCAATCGGCTGATTTGATGATTTCCATATTGTGTTCGACTACCAGTACCGTATGGCCTTTTTCAACCAATGCATTGAAAGCATCCAATAATTTGCGAATATCGTGAAAATGCAGGCCAGTGGTGGGTTCATCAAAGATGAATAAGATGGTCTCGTTGGAGCGTTCTTTGCCTAGGAAAGAGGCCAGTTTAACCCGTTGAGCTTCACCACCCGACAGCGTGCTGGAAGATTGCCCCAGCTTGATGTAGCCCAGCCCCACATCGTATAGTGGCTTGATCTTTTTGACGACATCTTTGGCGTCTTCGAAGAATTCCAGGGCCTCTTCGATGCTCAAGTTTAGTATTTCAAAAATATTTTTGTCTTTGTAACGGACTTCCAGAATTTCCTTCTTGAAGCGCTGCCCCTTGCAATCTTCGCATACCAACCGGACATCTGCCAGAAATTGCATCTCTATGACCTGCTCGCCTTCTCCCTTACAAGTTTCACAGCGGCCTCCTTCAACATTGAAAGAAAAATGCTTAGGCTTGTAGCCGCGAATCCGCGAGAGCTGCTGGCTGGCCATCAAATTTCGAATGGTGTCGTATGCTTTGACATAGGTCACTGGATTGGATCGGGAGGATTTGCCAATGGGGTTTTGATTGACCATTTCCACCTGACTGATCCGGTGCAAGTCGCCTTCAAGGCTGTCGTGGGTGCCAGGAGAGCTTGGATGTGGTTCTCCCATTTGGCGCTTCAGCGCAGGGTAGAGGATTTGCTTGACCAAGGTGGTCTTCCCAGAACCCGATACCCCGCTAACAACTGTCATGGCGTTTAGCGGAATTTGGATGTCGATGTTTTTCAAATTGTGTTGCCGCGCCCCTTTCAGTATGATATGGTCGACAGACTTTCGGCGTATATCCGGCAGTGGAATCTGCATCTGGTCGCTCATGTAAGCAGCCGTTAGGCTGTGTTTGGCTTGCCGGTGAATGTCTTCGTAGGGGCCAGCAAAAACAACCTCTCCTCCAAAAATACCAGCCTGCGGACCCATGTCGATGAGGTAGTCGGCATTTTTGATGATGTCTTCCTCGTGTTCTACTACAATCACTGTATTTCCAAGGTCCCGCAAGGACTTCAAGACGCTGACCAGGCGGTTGGTATCTCTTGGATGGAGGCCCACGCTGGGTTCATCCAGGATGTACATCGAGCTGGTCAGGTTACTGCCGAGCGTGCGGGTCAAGTTGATTCGCTGGGTTTCGCCCCCACTTAAGGTGGCTGATAGGCGGCTTAGCGTCAGATAGCCCAGGCCAACTTTCATCATAAAATCCAGGCGGCTGGTAATCTCCAGTTGGAGGCGCTTAGCGATTTTTTGATCGTAAGCACTCAACTTGAGTTTATTGAAGAAATCCAGTAGTTCACCAATGGGAATATCAACCAACTCAGTGATATTTTTGCCACCAATCTTTACATAGGTAGCTTCTTTTCGCAGGCGGCTGCCTTCACAAGTTGGGCAGGTGGTTTTCCCGCGATAGCGGGCCAGCATCACCCGATTCTGTATTTTATAGGTCTTTTCCCGCAATCTTTCAAAATAGTCGTCAATCCCTTCAAAGTATTCATTGCCAGTCCAAAGTAGCTTTCGTTCTGCCTTGCTCAAGTCCTCTACGGCCCGGTGGACAGGGAAATCGAAGTGGTGAGCGGTCCGAAGCAATTGATCCAGCCAAGTACTGGCTTTTTCTCCTCGCCAGCAGGCAATCGCCCCTTCATACAC
>JBCCSZ010000041.1:0-34250 GCA_039199225.1 Bacteroidota bacterium | reverse complement strand
TAAACTGTACGCCACAGTCGCTCGACGCTCTCGATGGGGAGACAGCTACAGCGTCGGTGAGCCTAGAGCCATCAACATCGGCCTAGCTTACAATTTTCAGAAAAAATAATCTTTCATCGAACGGCTGCTCCGCCGAGCAGCCGTTCCCATCCTTTATGCCATGAGAATCATCACCGCATTCTTCCTCATCCTATCGCTCAGCGCCTGTCAAGTCGAATCAACAACCAAGACTTCCAACCCACAAACAAACACGCCAAGCCTCATCTCTGACAAGGACAAAAACGCCTCCGGCCCCTTCTTCACCAAAGATGAAAAAGGGCAAGCTGTATTGGTTTGGACCGAAGCACTTGCAGCAAAAGATGCCACCGAACACATCGTCAAATTCGCTAAGTGGAATCCATCCACCAGCCGCTTTGATCCACCGTTAGCCGTACCTCCTTCGGCAGGCTGCCGGGCGCATGACGAGAGCATGAGCAAGATCGCCTTCAAAAAAGATGGTACCATCGTTTCTGTCTTTTCAAAAAGATCACCAACTCCAAAAAATCGATTCGCCGGAGCTCTCTACTACACCCAATCCTTTGATGGTGGTCAACAGTGGACGGAAGCTCGTTACCTTCATGTGGGAGATACTAGCTCGGGCAAAAGCAGAAGTTTCTTCGATTTGGCCACACTGGCCGACGGGGAGGTTGGAGCCATTTGGCTCGACTCTCGTTTGACGAAAAAAAGAGGCGATGGCTCTAGCTTATTCTTTGCCAAGACAGAAGGGAAAAACGGATTTGTCAAAGACCAAGTGATTGGAACCAGCACTTGTGAATGCTGCCGCACCGATCTGTTCGTAGCTGATAATGGAGACCTTCATGCTGTTTACAGAGACATTTGGCAAGACAGTATAAGAGATATGTCTCATTTGCTTTCCATCGACAATGGGCAGACTTTTAGCCAAGCCCAAAAGGTAAGTTCAGATAATTGGGTGGTCAACGGATGTCCGCACACGGGACCTTCGATCGGAGCATCAAAAGACGCCTTGCATTGCGCCTGGTTCAGCATGGGTGGTGGCCAGGGCATTTATTACAGCCGCACGGTAGATGGAAACCAGCCTTTTGGCCCAAGAAAATTGGTTACCAACAGCGGTGTTCATCCACAATTGGTGACGACAAGCACGGACAAACTCGTGTTTCTCTGGGAGGAAAGAAATGGCAGCTCTGGTCTGGGCCATCATGGACATGGCCACCACCAAAGCAGTACAGAGACAGAAAAGGCATCCTCGACTACATATGTGAAAGCACAAATTTGGGAAAACGGAAATCCACTGAGCGAACATTGGATTTCGCAAGCAGACCATACGGCAGAGTATCCTGTGGCCACAGAATTGGCGGATGGAACCATTGGTGTGGCCTGGGTACAAAACACTCAGGATGAAGGATACGGCATTTTCTTTCGCCTACTTCATCTGAACATTTGAGTCATCAGGCAGGTAGGCGCTCCACCAATTTCCGAACCAGCAGCTGCATTTGAAGAGCAACTCCCTCCACTACTTCAATGACCTCCTCCAAAGTCGTCTCCTTGATGACTTCCGGGGGATGGCATTGATTCGAAACAACGGATAGGGCGAAAACGGCCAAGTCCATATGGCGGGCAACAATCACTTCCGGAACAGTAGACATGCCTACTAAATCGCCACCGATGCGATGCATATAAAGGTATTCAGCTGGCGTTTCCAGATTGGGACCCTGCAAACCGACATAGATGCCTTCTTGCAGCTTGATGCCCTCAGCCTCCGCAATTTCGAAAGCCTGCCGCCGGAGGGCCGCATCATAGGTTTTCATCATATCTGGAAATCGCAGGCCAAAACGCTCGTCGTTTTCACCGCGCAGTGGATTTTCTGGCTGCAGGTTGATGTGGTCTTTGAGTACAACCAGGTCACCAGCCAACATCTCGGCATTAACGCTACCTGCTGCATTGGAAACGAAAAGTGATAAGACCCCTAACAGTTTCATAACACGCACTGGAAAAGTGACTTGCTTCATGCTGTAGCCTTCGTAATAGTGAAAGCGACCTGCCATTGCGACGACGGGCTTACCTTCCAGATGCCCTAAGACCAATTGGCCCTTGTGGCTACTTACTGTAGACGCTGGAAAATGGGGAATATCCTCGTATGGAATTACGACGCTGTCTTCGATTAAATCTGCCAAACCACTCAGGCCAGTTCCAAGAATCAGCCCTACAAGAGGTTGTGTTTTCCACTTCGATTGGATGAATTGAGCCGCCTCCACGGCCTGTTCGTATAGCATGTTTGTTTATTTTCTGACTGCTCAGGCTTTAATCCACCACTAAGCCCACCTCGTCCAAGCGCTGCTGGATAATGTGTTCTGGCAATTGACGGAATTCGTATTCCTGGTTGCGCAATTGAGGATCAAAACCGGCTTCGCGAATCGCCTCCTGTATGCCGTCGGCTGTGAAGCGGAAGCGTGCACCTGCAGCAGATACAACATTTTCCTCTATCATAATACTGCCAAAATCATTGGCTCCGGCATGCAAGCAGAGCTGTGCTACTGGCTTACCTACTGTCAACCAAGATGCCTGGATGTTGGTGACATTTGGCAGCATAATGCGACTCATCGCAATCATTCGCACATATTCATCACCCGTGCAGGTGTTTCGCGCCCGCTTGATCTTCTTTAGTATGGTGTCTTCATCCTGAAACGGCCAAGGAATGAAAGCTAGAAAACCGTTGGCACCTTCTGGCTTTTCAGACTGTACCTGGCGAATGTCCACGAAATGCTGCATTCTTTCCAGATTTGTTTCAATATGCCCGAACATCATCGTGGCCGAGGTCGTCAGGTGAAGCTTGTGAGCTGCGCGCATTACATCCAGCCACTCCTGTCTGCCACATTTCCCTTTGGAGATCAAACGTCGAACGCGGTCGTCCAATATCTCAGCACCAGCACCTGGCAGTGAATCCAAACCTGCCTCTTTGAGGGCCTTGAGTACCTCATAATGGGTTGATTTTTCCAACTTCGCCACGTGAGCAATTTCCGGCGGGCCGAGCGCATGCAACTTCAAGTTGGGATACAAAGACTTCAATTCCCGAAACAGGTCACAATAATACTGTAATCCCAAATCGGGATGATGACCACCTTGTAAAAGCAGCTGCTCTCCACCGAAGCGAAAAGTTTCCTCTATTTTTTGTTTGTACTCATCAATGGTAGTGATGTACGACTCTTCGTGTCCAGGACGACGATAAAAATTACAAAACTTACAATTGGCGATACACACATTCGTCGTATTGCTATTGCGATCAATGATCCAAGTAACGGTCCGGCCAGGTACGTGCTGCTGCCGCAACTTATTACCCACATGCATCAACTCTGTAGTAGAAGCATTCTCGAATAGATACACACCTTCTTCCGCACTCAAGAAATCCAACTGTAAAGCACGCTGCAACAAATCTGTGGTATTCATATTGATTTAGGTTTTACCTTTGAAATATGGGGCCTGGATCGCTACCAGCACTCCAATTCTAAGCTCTCGGTAATACAACAAAGATACAAAAGCCGAGTTTAGGCCGAAAGCATTAATTTTCATTTTTTATTGAAAATATCGAAAGCAAGGCATTCTGATACAACTATTGCCTTTTTATTAAATAAATACTATATTTGCGGAGCATTAAGCTCGGAAGAGGGAACACAACGTTCCCTCTTTTTATTTAGTATACCTCAGGTTGCGCAGAGCAAATACCGTTTTCTCACTCGGCCACCAACCTGAACCAATGTATTATGAACAGAGGGATTGAAGACCGTATCCGGGATTTACTCGACGAAAAGTTCAAGGAAGCGCCTTTCGACAACTGCTTTCTGATTGAAATCAAATTGCACGACCACCGAAAACTGGATGTTTACATCGACAGCGACGATGGCATCAACTTCGACCGTTGCCGACAGATCAGCCGCTATCTCGAAAAATACATAGACGAAGGGGGTTGGTTGGGCGAAAAATATGTCCTAGAGGTTTCTTCACCTGGTATAGGTCGCCCACTTAAGTTCCCAAGACAATACCACAGAAACATCGGTCGCAAGATGGAAGTCGCTCCACATGAAGGTCCCAAGGTAAGCGGCATATTGGTGGCCGTCAATGAAACGGACATCGTCCTTGAGAACAAAGTTCGTATCAAGGAAGGCAAGAAAAAACGCACCGAAATCCAACAAATACAAATTTCATTTGAAGACATAAAAAAAGCTATCGTAAAAATCTCATTCTAAATCGACTCAGTCATGATGAATCTCGTTGACACTTTTTCCGAGTTCAAAGCCGGAAAAAATATAGATAGACCAACAATGGTCCGCGTATTGGAAGACGTATTTCGTACCCTCATTCGAAAAAAATACGGTTCCGATGAAAATTTCGATGTCATTGTCAACACTCAAAAAGGAGACCTTGAATTATGGCGTGTAAGAGAGATCGTCCCAGATGGTGAAGTACTCGACGATCGAAGCCAAATATCCATCTCCGAAGCTTTGTCCATCGATGAAGACTACGAAATTGGAGAAGAATGCTACGAGCAGCTACAACTCGAAGACTTCGGACGCAGAGCCATCATGGCGGCTCGCCAAACGTTGATCTCCCGGATTATGGAGTTGGAGAAAGACGATGTATACAAGCGCTATGTCGACAGAGTTGGTGAAATTGTATTGGGTGAAGTACACCAGATTTTGAAGCGGGAAATTCTTGTTGTTGATGATGCTACCAGTAATGAACTGGTCTTGCCGCGCAATGAAATGATCAAGGGCGATTTCCTTCGCAAAGGAGATATGGTCCGCGGAGTCATCAAGCAGGTCGAGATGAAGAACAACAACCCTGTTGTTGTCGTTTCCAGAACGGACAGTACTTTCCTCGAAAAATTGCTAGAGCAGGAAGTTCCGGAAATCGAAGATGGGCTGATCTCCGTCAAGAAGATCGTACGCATGCCGGGCGAACGGGCCAAGGTGGCTGTGGAGTCTTATGATGATCGCATCGATCCCGTAGGTGCCTGTGTTGGTATGAAGGGATCGCGCATCCACGGTATTGTTCGCGAGTTGAAAAACGAAAACATCGATATTGTCAACTTCACCAACAACAATACCCTGTTCATCCAGCGTTCTTTGACGCCGGCAAAGGTCAGCAGCATCGACCTGAATATGGATTCTATGCGCGCCTCTGTCTACCTGGAGCCTGATCAGGTTTCTTTGGCCATCGGCAAAGGTGGAACCAATATCAAACTCGCCAGTCAGTTGACCGGCTTTGAAATAGATGTATACCGCAACACGGATGAAGTAGAAATCGAAGATGTCGATCTGGACGAATTTGCAGATGAAATCGAAAGCTGGATCATCGACCAGCTCAAGGCAATTGGTTGTGACTCGGCTAAGAGTGTTTTGGAATTGAGTCGGGCGGAATTGATACGCCGTACAGATTTGGAGGAAGAGACCATCGACGAGGTTCTGAATATTCTGAAATCAGAATTTGAAGAAGAATAGGTGTTCAAATTCCTCTGAGAATTGGCCCTTCCGCTTCCTCAAACTCCTAAAAGACGTTCTAAAACCAGCTTGAAGCTGGTTTTACGATCATAATTGAACTATTTTGCACTGGTTTTACCTTGTTTTTATAGACAAAACCGGTGCAAACCACAGTTTTAACGTAACTTTGCACTCGTATTTTTAATTATTTAGAGGCGAAAGACTTGTCCATGCTATTTTTAGTACCATTACTTAAATCAAAATTGAGCTGAGAATGTGACCAATTAAGCTTTAGGATCAAAAAGTCTTTTGTCTATCAAACCTCCAAATTTTCGGATGGCCAAACGTTTGATTAAGATAGCAAAAGAATTAAATGTCGGTACCAGTACCATTGTTGATCACCTTACCAACAATGGCTACGATATAGAAAATAAACCGACAGCCAAAGTCACAGAAGAGATGTATGCCGAGCTGCTGAAGGAGTTTCAGAAGTCCATCGCTATCAAAGAAAAGGCAGACCAACTCGTGATTGGCAATCGAATTGCTGTCAAAAAGGAAAAAGAAACAGAAGCATCAGAGGTTCCAGAACCACTCTTCCCACCTCCTCCGCCGGAACAGAAAGTAGCTTCGCCAAAAGTAGAGACACCTCCGCCCCCACCAGCACCAGAGCCTACGCCCAAACTTGAGCCAGAACCGGTCAAGCCAGTCGTAGAAGCTGCTGAAACTACCCCCAAAGAGGTCGTCGAAACAACTCCACCTTCCACGGAAGACACACCAAAACTAGGTCTCAACATAAAAGGTAAGATCGACTTAGATAGTATTGGTAAGCCAAAGAAGGAAGAAAAGGCCAAGGAGGAAGAACAAAAGGAGGAAAAAGCTAAGGAAGCTGTCGTTCAAAAGGTAGCTGATAAGCCTGTCGAGGCCAGCCAGCCAGTTGAAACAACGCCAACCGTGGCCAAGGAAGAAAAACCTGTTGCCACAGAGGAAAAGACAGAATCAGCACCTCCATCCGCTCCTGTTGAAAAGGTAGAAGAGAAGCCCATCGAGCAAAAAGAAGAAAAGCTTGAAAAAGCGGCTCCTCCCAAGGTAACAGAGCCTGTTGCCAAAAAGCAGGAAAATGGGGAGCAACCTCAATCCAAAGAAGGAGAAGCCGGGAAAGAAGAGAAGAAGGAGGCTGCAGGAAAAGACGATTCCTTGATGAGGGCAAAAACGCCTCAGTTGAAAGGCTTGAAGATTCTTGGGAAGATAGACACCGACAAACTCAAGCGTCCAAAGAAAAAGAAGAAAAAACCCGAAAGCGGAACAGGTACAGCAGCTCCTGCCAATAACAACAGCGGCAGTGGTAGCAAGGGTAGCGGAAACAACAACACTTCTAAAGGGAGTGATGGCGATTCCAAAGATGCACCTAAGAAGCGCCGCCGCACGCGCAAGAGAGTGGCTGCCGTCTCTGTCAAGCAGGGCAAGTCCGGCGACAATAGACGCGGTGGTTCCCGAGGTGGACGTAGAGACGAAGTCAAAGAGGTCTCTCAAAAGGAGATCGAAGAAAAAATCAAACAGACAATGGCGCGCCTCTCCGGAGGTGGTAAGAAAAAGCGCCAGCGTCTCCGTAGAGATAATCGTGAAAGACTCCGCGAAAAGCAGGAGCAAATCGAACAGGCTAAGGATACGGGCAAATTGCAGTTGACCGAATTCGTTTCGGTTTCCGAATTGGCCAGCTTGATGGATGTCCCAGTAACAGATGTCATTACAACTTGTATGAACCTGGGCGTGATCGTATCCATTAACCAACGTCTGGATGCGGAAATCATTGAATTGGTTGCCGGCGAATTCAACCACGAGGTCGAATTCATCAGTGCGGAAGATCAAATCGAAGAGGAAGAGGAAGTCGTGGACGATCCAAAGGATTTGGCGCCGCGCGCGCCCATCGTCACGGTCATGGGTCACGTCGACCACGGTAAAACCTCCCTACTCGATTACATCCGATCTGCCAACGTAACCGATGGGGAAGCCGGGGGTATCACCCAGCACATCGGAGCCTATGAAGTGGAAGTCGGAGAAGAAAAGAAAAGAATTACCTTCCTCGATACACCAGGTCACGAAGCCTTTACCGCCATGCGGGCCAGGGGTGCCAAGGTTACGGACATCGCCGTCATCATCATCTCAGCTGATGACAATGTGATGCCACAAACCAAGGAAGCCATCAGCCACGCACAGGCCGCAGGCGTACCAATGGTTTTTGCCATCAATAAGATTGATAAGGAAGGAGCAGACCCCAGCCGCATCAAGCAAGAGCTGGCCAGTATGAACTTGCTCATCGAAGAATGGGGTGGAAAATTCCAATCGCAGGATATCTCTGCAAAGACGGGTATGAACATCGACCTGCTACTCGAAAAGATACTGCTGGAAGCAGAACTGCTGGAATTACAGGCCAATGCTGGCAGAGCAGCCCTCGGAACAGTCATTGAAGCCTCCCTGGACAAAGGTAGAGGTTACGTCACCAAGATATTGGTACAAAACGGAAACCTCTCCATCGGAGACCCAGTTGTTGCTGGGGAGCATTCTGGAAAGGTCAAGGCCATGTTCAACGAAAGGGGCAAGAAGACCAAATATGCTGGTCCATCAACGCCTGTGTTGATTTTGGGACTCAGTGGCGCACCGCAAGCCGGTGAGAAGTTCAAGGTCATGGAATCGGAGCAGGAAGCTCGTCAGTTAGCCTCAAAGCGTGCTCAGATCACTCGTGAGCAGGCCAACCGGGCCAGCAAGCGAATCAGCTTGGATGAAATCGGCCGTCGATTGGCACTGGGTAACTTTAAAGAACTCAACCTGATCGTCAAAGGGGACGTGGATGGTTCGATCGAAGCCTTGGCGGATTCGCTGATCAAATTGTCGATCGAAAAAGTTCAGGTCAATGTCATTCACAAGGCTGTTGGTCAGATCATCGAATCGGATGTTCTATTGGCATCAGCCTCCGACGCCATCGTCATTGGCTTCCAGGTTCGCCCTTCCATCAGCGCACGTAAATTGGCCGAACGCGAAGGTGTCCAAATCAAGACCTACTCGATCATCTACGAAGCCATCGAAGAAATTAAGATGGCCATCGAAGGGATGCTTGAACCAACCAAAGAAGAGAAAATTGTCGGACAGGTTGAAGTTCGGGAAGTCTATAAGATCAGTAAAGTCGGTACAGTTGCCGGTTCTTATGTGGCCGAGGGTAAGATTCAGAAAAACAGCCATGTTCGCCTCATTCGCAATGGTATCGTTGTGTATCCAACCAAGGAAGGTGCGCATGGAGAAATCTCCTCTCTCAAACGCTTCAAAGAGGACGTCAAAGAGGTTAAGAACAATACCGAATGTGGTATTACGATCAAAAACTTCAACGACATCAAAGTGGGCGATGTAATCGAAGCTTACGAGATTGTCGAAGTAAAACAGACCTACGGATAGAAAAAGAAAAGGCCGCTTAGGCGCGGCTCAAGCGTATAAAATCAGAACGCCCTCGGCACTTGCCGAGGGCGTTTGTTTTTTCCCCACTTTGTTTACAGTGTGTCGTCTTCTTCAGAAGGAGAAGGAGGTGGAGCGGCTGTTGGAGGTGTTGTCGTTCCTCCCTTGACCTGCTTTTGCTCAAACGCACTGAGTAACTGAGGGGACAAGCTGTTGGACAGGCTCGTTAGCTTGTTCAATGTTACTCTCATAATGCAATAGATTAAGTAAAAAAATATTCCGACAACTCTAATATATTCTTTCGGGTGGACAAGACCAAGTAAATAAGAGACAATTATTCCAAAACAAACCGTTTTTTCACATCACATTTTGCACGCAATATAATTGGTTAATCCTTTAGCATTATGCACTCTCATTTTTTCATTATTTGTGCTTTAAGCCGCTTTTTCCAATTTTAATGTTAAACAATCGATTTTTGGTTATTAACCGTTGAACCACCTGCTATTTATTGGTTTTAAACAACATTTCTAGGACATTAAAGCTTACTTTCGTAGTACAAAAAAGCAATTGATGCATTTTACTTTTTTTCACCAAAAAGTATTTAAGTATATTTTTTAATGAACCCATTTTTAGAGCGCTTTTTAATGAATTACAAAAATATTATAGACCGCTTTAGAGAAAATCAGCTGGTGTTCCAGCATTTGCTGAAAAGTGTTTCCATCAAAGAACACAGCTGGAAACCCAGCCCCAAACAATGGTGCATACTCGAAGTGCTGTGTCATCTACGCGATATTGAGGTGGATGATTTTCGGCCGCGCCTCCAATTGGTATTGGAAGCTCCAGAAAAGGATCCACCATCGATAGACCCACCAGCTTGGGTGGAACAAAGAGCTTACCTACAACAGAATTTTGAAGAAGTGCTGGAAGATTTTTTGCAAGAAAGAATGGCTTCTGCCGATTGGTTGGAAAGCTTGCTGACCGCGAAGCCGGCGCCCGCCTGGGACAATACCTACCAGCACAAGGAGTTCGGGCCGTTGAGCGCCCAGCGCTATCTACTCAATTGGCTGGCACATGACTACCTCCATATTCGCCAAATCACAAAACTGCGCTACGACTATCTAAAATATATTTCTGATGAGACACTGGATTATGCTGGCAATTGGGTGTAGGCTACAAAAATAAAAGCCAGGCGCATCAGCGTCTGGCTTTTATCAAAATCTATATAGCAAAATGTGTCTTATTTCAAAACGATTCGGCGACTGGCCTGGGTCGTGCCATCATCAAAAACGACGGTATACAAACCTTTCCCAGCATCGCTCAAAAGCAATTCAACAACCGACTGTCCTCTGTCCATCTGGCGACGCTCCTGCATGACCATACGACCCATCAAATCGTAAACGCTGATGTTAATCGTTTCTCGGACCTTAGAAGTATAATCAAGGTAGACAATACCAGTTTTGCTGGGGTTTGGAAAAAGCTCTCCAAATTTTGCACGCTCTTCTTTGTTCTCCACAGATACGACATTGGAAAAAACGTACTTCCCATCCAAGTCTACCTGGCGCAAGCGATAGTAAGTGATGCCTGCTCCGGGTGCTACATCGATGTAATCATAAGTGCGGATGGCCTGACCATTTCCGGCACCGGGAACAAAATCCAATACCTTCCAGTTTTTGCCGTCCAAACTACGTTGTATTTCAAAGCCTTCATTGTTCAGCTCAGAAGCCGTCTGCCAATCCAGCATGGCTTTACCCTCTTGCATTTTACCTTCAAAAGAAAGTAGCTCAACAGGCAGTACCACACTGTGTTCCACGAAGAAGTTGTCAAAGGCAAATTCTTCCGATCCATCATCTGCGGATACCGTCACACGCAAATCTAAAGTTGTTCCTGATCCACCAAATGTGAAAGAAAAACTTTGCAAAGCACTACCAAGCGTCGTACCATCTCCCGTACCATCCTGATCGGTATCTTCTGCCAGTACACCAATGGTCGCTGCCGTACTGTTAAAAAATATACCAGGCTGAAAAGCGCCACCGTCAATCCTGTATTCCACAAAGATACCATCTCCCTCGTTGCCTTCCCAAGAGTTGGAAGGATTGGCCCCGAAGGAACCATTAAAGCGAAAATCACTCAAACCAGAAATGTTGATACCCGTAAAATTGACAATGTCTGGATTGGTTACACAGCCATTCAAATCTTCACCTCTCCAATAAGAGCCTGTAAAGCCGCTAAATGTTATACTGAGACCATTTCCTGCATCTACAGCAGAACTGGTTCTAAAAAAATAATCGCCAGGGCCACAAGTACCAGGGCCAGTGCCATTGTCTCCATCTACATGTGCAGTCGCATCCCGATCACCACTAGTAGGACCAGCGCCATTAAAATCATCCGACCAGAAGACAACCTGCCCCATGGCAGGGCTGAGCCCTAGAAACAAGGCAAACAGGATAAAAATGCACTCTTTTGTAAAGTTTTTCATTTTCGGGTTTTTTATTGAACAATAGAGATTTCCTTTTTGAAGATTACTTATTTCATAATTCATCATAGTGGTTCAGTTTATATCACGTGTCTAAATAGTTTTTGGTTTACCAACTAAATCTAAGAATGTGATCGCTGCGAAGCATTTGCAACTGCTTGTGTTGTCCCGTATTGACCACATGAGGCTCCTCAAAACAAAACAAACTTTGTCCCCAATGTTTTAAAACGCCATCAGGATGAGTAGAGACCATTATATCACTATCCAAATTGAGATCAAACCAGAAAACAATCGCCTGTGCCTCCCCTTCATCAATAATGGGAAAAGACAAGCTCTTGCGAAACGGTTGATCGTCTGTGTAGGCAGGCGGCAGCTTGTAGAAATCGATCTCTTCCAGTGGAATGACTTCTGACAATGGCCGATACTGCTCTGACGACAGCTCAATCCGTATGTATTCATTGGGAATCCGAAATTGTTCGAAGGCCGATAAATCAAAGCCAGAAATTTTTCGGATAGGAGCCATTTTGCTCCGTGCAGGAATCTCAATCAGCTGACCATACAACTGGACCTTTGAAGGAATGAGGCGGACCTTTTCCTTGGCCAAACTTTTGATGGCATGACGAACGGATGGCAACACACCCTCTCCGATTGCACCGCAGTCAAGAATTTCTGAAACAATCACATCTGCCCTTTCCGAAAGTTCTTGGCCAATCTTTAGTTCAGTAGATTTTTTAGGGTATACGGTAATCTTGTCCTCATAGTTGTTGTCTGTCACAATTTTTTGCGCGATCTCTGCCAACTTTTCATGCATTTCACAAGCTACCACTTGACGCGCCCCAGCACGTGCAGCCATCATGGATAAGAGTCCGGAGCCCGTTCCGATGTCCAACACATAATCATTGGGACCAATTGCCTTTTCTATAGCCCGCTGGTAAGCATCGTTGCGAGCTTCATCGGCCAACATGGTGAAATGCCAGGCAGGAATGAGGCGATTGTACAATCGCCGGAGGTTTTGTTGACCACCAAGACTATTGGGGTTGTATCGCAAAGCCAGCTTATAGAATCGTTCTGCTTCTTTGAAATCCGATTCTTCCTTTGCCAGGTTGCCCAATAGAAGATAACTGGCAGAATCGTCTTGCTTTAACTCGATAGCCTTGTGCAAGGATTTTTTGGCTGCTTGAAAATTGCCAATGTCAGCGTAAAACTTCCCCAGTAAAGCATGGGTTTGGAATTCCCCTGGGTTGATGTCAATCGCCTTGAGGTACAATTCCTCAGCTTCTGTCGTTTGCCCAACATCCACCAAAAGATTGCCTAGGGTAAGCGTACTCAATAAATGGTTGGGATCCAATTCAAGGATTCGCTTCAAGAGAGGAATGGACTTTTCCCTATTTCCCAAATAAGCATACAAGGAACTCAAAGCATTCAGGCCAGGGAGAAAATCACCTTGGTTGGCAACCACCTGTTCCAGGACAGGCAGTGCTTTTTGATACTTCTGCGCCTGCATCAAGGCCGTGGCATAATTGTATTGTATGTCTATTCGCTCGGGTGCCTGAAGTGCGATCTTTTCCACCAGAGCCAGAGACTCTGTAAATCGCCCCTGTTGTCCATAGAGGATACTCAGGTTGGTACTCGCATCGATATTATTGGGATTGAGGGAAAGTGCTTTTTCAAAATACTGTTGCGCTTCCGGGTACCGCTGCTGGGTCAGCATCATGCCTCCCAAGGCACTTACGGCATAATCATTGTCTGGTTCATGGCGAACAAGCTCTTCAAGTAGCTCAACAGCTCTTGGAATCTGCCCAGCTTGATAAGCAGATACGGCCTGCTCATAGCAGGCTTTAGCATCAAAAGAGAGGCCCATTTTTTTGGGGTTTAATAGAATGAGCCTTAAATATATAAACTTTTCCTCAAATCTAACGCGCTATCCACTTGAAAAACCGAAGGATGCCATGTCCCCCTTCAACAGCTACACTTCCGACATAGCCGCGATTGAGTCGGAAAGAATAAATGTAATAAGGTCCTTCGCCACTCAAGGGTACATGATGGCCACGCATCCCAACATCCATAGCAACCATCTCTTCTGTCTGGCAAACCCCAGCAGCTTGTAGCAATGCCTCCCTCCTGGCCCACAGCTTAAAAAAGGTATTCGAACTGGCCGCCTCAAAGGCCAATACCCGCTCCGGTGGCGTATGATAATGCCCGGCAATGGAACGAACATCTTCGCCCAGCCCTACTTTTTCGAGGTCGACACCGATTCGTAGTTTCGCATTTTGCCTGCGAAAAGCAAGCAATATCTTATTGCCGGCAGCTGTCAGGTTAAAGGATATATCCGCATTTTCCAGATAAGGCTTTCGGTTGCGATCGTTGCGCAAAACGAGATCCCCAACGGGTATGTTTTGATAAACAGACAACAACTGCCGCAATACCGAACGGCCTGCGATGAATCGCTGACGATCGGATTCGAGTTGAAATTTTTTCGATCGCATCAGTTCATCTTCTGTCAAATTGCTGGCTAGGAAAATCCACTCCTCCGCTTTCAATCGTCCTAATTCTACCAACCAGACATCCGTTGTATTGGCCATTGAAAGATTGTCTGGTCGACAAATCTTCCAATTTAGTTTCTTCATTTCGATACAATGTATTTTCATGTCTCTGACTTTTTCATATACAAATCAATAAACGCAGACATGCTATCGAAAATCAGTTTCGTATTGGGTTTTAATGCCCCATCGGTTTAATGCTTGTTTTCAAATGATTGACAAGAAACAGCACAGCTGTCCAATGTCTGTTGTAAAATGCGTGCAAAGGTTTCTCCATGTGGAGGATCGAACAAATGCAGATGATCTCCTGGAATTTCGTTGACTTTTATCGCTCCTTCGATGAATGGACGCCAACCTAAAAATTCAAAGTCATTCACATAAAAGCGCCGCTCCTTTGCACGAAACAAATGCAGATCGCCACCATATGGTTGAATGCGATATTGCTCGAAAGCTCGCTTGTTACATTGGTCGACCCGGGCGTTGTGATCAACTGTTGAACTCGGCTTGGGTTGGTCTTCTGTCCGGTTCAACTGATACTTCCAGCGCTTCCAGCGCATTTGTAGGCTCTTCGATTTGTAACGCAGACCATCCAGAGGGCGCCTGGCCAACAGGGAAAGATTCCAACTGACTTTTTTACCCAGGTTGGACAATTGCTGGTAGTAGCTGATGCTCTCCTGCCCAGTAATCGACTGGCGAACAACCGTATCAAAAACACCCAACATCATCACCTCCTTACCCATTTGCCGAAGCTGGCGAGCCATCTCAAAGGCAATCAAGCCACCAAAGGAATAGCCCGCAATAGCATAGGGTCCAAACGGATTTTGCTGCAGGATTTCGCCAATGTAGTGCGCCGCAATCTCCTCGATGCGATCCAGAGGTTCTTCTCTACCGTCCAAGCCACGCGCTTGCAAAGCATAAATGGGCTGGTCGGCATCCATATATCGAGAAAGCATTTCGTACATCAAAATGTGCAAACCCGCACCATGTACCAGATAAACCGGAGGTTTGGAGCCTGTTGCTTTGATCGCAATGAGCGAACTGTAGTTCAAAGCTCCCTTTTGATCGTCTAACAATTTTGCCAAACGTCGAATGGTCGAATGCTCCAACAGTGCCGCCAGGGGCAGCTGGCATCCTCTGGCCTTTTCAATACGTGCCATCATGCGAACAGCAATCAAAGAATGACCACCCAACTCAAAGAAGTTATCGTGTACACCAATCTGTGGCAATTGTAGCAGGTCGGTCCAAATGTCGGTCAATAATAGTTCCGTTTCCCCCTTCGGTGCTTCATACAATTGCTGGCGAACACTCTGCTCGACAGCCGGCTCTGGCAACTGCCCCCGATTGACTTTTAGGGTGGCTGTCATCGGAAATTTTTTCATTTCTACAAAGGCCGATGGAAGCATATAGTCTGGCAACTTTTGCTGCAAGAACTCCTTCAATTCTGTCACCTCCGGCGTTCGTCCATTTCTGGGAATAATGTAGGCCACCAAACGCTTTTGATCGGGTTGATCTTCCCGAATGATGACAACATTCTCGCCCACCTCTGGATGCTGCGCCAGGGCAGACTCTACCTCTCCCAACTCAATTCTAAAACCGCGAATTTTCACCTGCTTATCCGCCCGATGGAGGTATTCGAGATCGCCGTTGGATAGGTAACGAGCCATATCGCCACTGCGATACAGACGGCTCTTCCCACTGGGATCAAATGGATTTTTGATGAACTTTTCAGCTGTCAATTTCGGACGCCTGAAATAGCCCTCCGGAGCTACGCCCACCCCGCCAACATATATTTCACCAGCTACGCCAATGGGAACCATCTGCTGATACTGATCCAGCAAATAAATCTCTACATTGTTGATGGGCTGCCCGACTGCTTCATATCCACCGGATTGTCGATTCTGCAAACGATCCCCTTCCAGTAATTTTAAGGTAGACCAAATGGTGGTTTCCGTCGGACCATAGATATTGTAAAGCCGCTGGCTGCGCAAGCCCAGTTGATGGGCCAGCTCTTTGGTCAGACCCTCTCCCCCACTCAATATTGTCAGGCGGTCGTGACCTTGCCAGCCGGCAGCCAAAAGCATCCGCCAAGTGGATGGCGTAGCTTGCATCAATGTCGGACGGTGCAAGGCCAAATCTTCTTTGAGTAAAAAGCCATCCGTTTTCACAGCCTCGGGGGCAACAATGATTTTTGCGCCAAGCATCAACGGTAAAAAGAAATCCTGCACCGATGGATCAAAGGCGATGGAAGCGACCCCATATACGACTGTCTCCTCGTCCAACTGCAGCGCATCTCGAATGGCAAAATGATGGTCAATCACCGCATAATGAGGAATCAGAACGCCCTTTGGACGACCACTCGAACCAGAGGTGTAATTGATGTAGGCATAGGCCGAAGCATCTGGCTCGGGGAGTGGTGGTGCAGAACCGTTGAGTACCGTCAGACAATCTTCGTAGATCAACACCTTGCCATCAAAGGCTGGTAGCTGCTCTTTCATCTTCCGATGAGTCAAAACGAACTTTGCTTGTACATCCTCCATGATCACTTGCAAGCGCTCCGGCGGATTGGCGGGGTCCAGGGGAACATAGATTGCACCAGCCTTTAGAGTGGCCAACAAGGCCACGACTAAGTCGACTGAGCGATCGAAAAAGATACCAACAAAGTCGCCAGCTTGAATGCCCCTGGCCACGAGATTTTCAGCCAAGTGAGTGGCCGTTTGTTCCAATTGCTCGTAACTGAGTTGCTGTTCTCCGGATACCAAGGCGATCTTTTCCGGCCGCTGCCGGGCCTGCTTTTCAATCAACTCCTGGATGCAAACCGTTTGCGGATAAGCCACCGGCTGTGGATTCCAGGATGCTAGTAATTGCCTTTCGCTTGGTGGAAGAATCGGCAGCTTTGCAACTGTTTGAGACGGATCAGCAGCAATGCCTTCCAACAAAAGCAAAAAAGAGGCTAAGCGCCGTTGAATGCTTTCGCGCTCGAATAAATCCGTATTGTAAATCCATTCAAATACAGCCGATGTTGCTACTGGCTTGACATTGATAAAGCCATCGAAGGTTTCGTAGCGTCGAACGATCGGATCGAGACTGGCCTTGAGGTCACCAAAATCCAACTCTCCCATTGCAGCGTCCATATTGAACAGAATCGATATCATTGGCTGCCGCCCTGGATCGCGGGTTAATTTTAAGTGTCGAACCAAGGCGCCCAGGCTGTATTGCTGGTGGTCGAAGGCATCTAAGATGGTCCGCCGCATATTTTTCAGATGCTGTTGAAAAGTCGTATTTGCCTGTGTATGGGTCCGAACCGGCAGCAGACTAACGCCATGCGCTACAACCTTCTCAAAACCAGCAACCGTCTGCCCCGCAGCTACCAAGCCCAACACAAATTCTTCTTGCTTGGATAGGCGATGCATCAAAGTTTGGAAGGCCGTATACAGCAAAATGAAAAGTGTGGTCCCCTCCGCCGTTGCAACACGCTTGAGTCGCTGCATCAAATCTGCTGGAATGTGTATTCTCTCAATAGAAGCTTCGTACGTTTTTACTGTCGGGCGAATGCGATCGGTCGGCAACTCCAATACCGGAACGCCTTTCTTAAATTGTGCCGCCCAGTAAGCTTGATTTTTCTTGTATTCTGCGGTCTGGGCAAATGCCAATTCCGCCTCAATATATGCCCCCAATTGCTCGGCTGGTGGTAAGGCAAGCTTTTGTCCCTTTTGCAATGATTTGAAAATCGCGGCCATGTCCTGAACAATGACACCAACCGATAAGCCATCTGCAATGGCGTGATGTACACTGAAGAAAAGGTGGTGCAATTCATCCGATAAGCGAAGCAGTCGAAAGCGAACCAGCGGACCGTTAAACAAGTCCAAGGGCAGGCGGGTTTCCTCCTCCCTGGCAGCCTCCAATTCTGCTTGCTGATTGTCCCCCGACAAAGCCGATAAATCCAATACGGGCAATTGTACCGGCATTGCTGACAACACATACTGAACCGTTTCTGACTTATCAAAGTAAGTGCGCAAAGCTTCATGCCGAGCCACCAACCGCTGAAGAGCCTTTTCCAAGAGTCGATGATCCAGCGGACCTTCCAAGCGGATGTCACTGGATAAATTATAGGCTGCAGCCGCCTCTGCCCCCAGTTGTTGTTCTACCCACACCTCCAATTGTCCTTCACTCAGGGGAAGCTTTTTTTTTGTTACCTCTGCTACCGCCTCCACTTTAGCCTCAGCCTTGAGCATGGGAGGATAAACGATGTGGTTTTGATCTTCCGGATGGGCAACGGTCATCTTAAAAAAGCCAGCGGTCTGCATTTCGCGAATGCTCTCCTCCATCATCTTTAAAGTATGATCGAGGTCTGCCTCCGTATGTGCCGTGGATACCAAGCCTGCCTTTTCGAGCAGGTGTATTCCCTTGAGTCGGAGGTAAAAGAAAAATAAGCGAGACAGTGGGTTGTTGTCTGTCACCTTAATAGCAACTACCGAAGCAGTAGATAAGACTTGCAGCGGTACCTTTGTGCGAATAAACAACTCCTTGATGCGCTCTGCAAATCGAGCGGTTTTGGCATTCAACTTTTCATAGAGTCTCGGCCCACGACTTTTGATTTCACTTAGGGCCGCATAAGAAGCTGCCAGGCTGAGTGGATGCTTGACAAATGTTCCTCCAAAGAAAGTGACGCCCGCCTCGGGAATCGAATCATTGCCATATTCCCAAAAACCACCATCGAAGCAATCCATAAAGCGGCTTTTCCCCGCCACAGCTGCCATCGGCAATCCGCCGGATAGGATTTTACCATAGGCAACAATATCCGCTTCAATGTTATACCATTCCTGCGCACCTCTCATCGCCACTCTAAATCCAGTAATCATTTCATCGAAGATGAGCGCAATGTCTCTTTCGGTTGTCAGCTCTCGGATTTGGTGCAACAATGTATGATGCTGCTGATGTGGATTGTTGGGCTGAACCGGCTCGATCAATACAGCTGCCAACTCATCGGCTTGTTCCTCCAATATTTTCAAAACATCCGGATCGTGATAATCCAGAACCAAGACATTTTCTACCAAAAAGGATGGGATGCCTGGCGCCACTGGGAGCGAAAGTGTCACCCCATTGCGTTTCACCCCTCTTACCAACATCTCATCTGCGATGCCGTGATAGTCTCCTTCAAAAACAGCAATCCGATCTTTGCCTGTTGCAGTGCGGGCCGCTCGAATGGCAGCAGAAATGGCTTCCGAGCCAGTGTTCACCAAGGTTACTCGCTCCATGCCTGTTAGCTCTGCCAGCAAGTCTGCCACTTTTTGTGCCAGGGGTGTATTGACACCCAATTCAAAACCCTTTTCGAGTTGCTGCTGGACGGCCTCCTTTACAAAATCGGGGGAATGCCCGAAGAGGCTGATTCCAAAGGCCATTCGATAATCTATGTATTCGTGTCCATCGACGTCCCACACCTTGGAACCTTTCGAGCGCTCCACAGCGATTTGATAGACCATATCCTTCCACAACTTATTGAAGCCAGTGATGGAGCGAGGGTCCGCTAAGTTGGTTCGCTGAGATTGCGCCAATTGTTGAGAGCCTTTGGTGCGCTCGGTGTAGCGCTGTATCAGTTCGTTTAGATAGCGCCGCGACTTGTCGTCCAGGCCATCTTTGTCTTTTTTGCTGATGGGTTTCCAAGGGCCGTGCGCAGCTCCGTCCTTTTTTTGAACGATGCCATTTTTACTGGAGCGCTTATCCTCGCCATTTTGCGCAGGTGGCGGCGAGGAGGGCTGTACTTGTGTGATGCGTACATTTTGAACTTCTGCAACCCCATTTTGTCGGGCAGGGCTATTGCCCCCCAATAGCTGAAGTTGTTGTTCCATCAATCGCAATTGTTGCTGGATGACCGCCTCCAATGTATTTCCAGCTGTTGGAATCGACTGGCTAGGTGGCGTTGCTGCTTGCTGAACCACTAGGGGTATATGGGGAGGAGGGGCCGTCGGTGTGACCGGTGCAGGAGACATTGCCTGTTGGCGGCTCTCCAATTCTGCTTGCAGCGCTGTTTCAGGCAACTGTTGATCGGCCAGCTTGGCCAGCGCCTTCAAGCTAGGTACCTCCTCTAGCAATTGTCGGAAACTCAATTTAAGCTTGAGTTGTTTTTTAATCTTAGTAGTCACCTGCGTCAGAAAAAGGGAATCAAATCCCATTTCCAAGAACGTGGCCTGCTCCTTCATTTCGGATACGGGAATACCACTAAGCTGATGGAAAATATCTTTGAGTTTTTCAATCAGTAAATCTACACGGGTAAAGCGAGATGGACTCATAGTTTGTTTTTCTAACTGGTGTCGAACGTGTTCCTGAAAGGGAAAATCAGTAGACACCGCAGGCATTGGCTTTGGATCGATCCAGTGCCTTTTTCTCTCAAAAGGGTAAGTTGGTAAGGCAATTCTTCGAGCTGGCTGTTGTGTAAATACAGCATCGATGTGCTGACCTGCCAGCCAAAGTCGCCCAAGTGTTTTTAATAGAAATGCATCATCGGCCGTTTTTTCTTTGGGATGCCGCAGCGAAGCCAAAACCAAGTGATCGCCCCTCTTGGCAGGATGTTGACGAGCAAAGGTACTAAGGGTCTGTCCCGGACCCACTTCCAATAAAATGCGCTTATCCAATTGGAAGATTTTCGCGACCCCCTCAGAAAAGCGAACCGTCTGCCGCAAATGCTTCAGCCAATAAGTTGGACTCTGTATCGCTTGCCCATCCACCCAGTCACCTGTAACATTGGAAACGATTGGGATACTCGGCGGGTGAAAAGTGATGCCTTCCAAAAAGGTCCCAAAGCTTTCCAAAATGGGTTCTACTTCCAAAGAATGTGCAGCAACGGCAATGTGCAATCGAGAAGCTTGTATTTCTTGTGCTTCCAACTGTACCTGAACGCGATCGATGGCTGCATTCGAGCCAGAAAGTACACACTGGTCTGGCTTGTTGATGGCTGCAATGCTCAAATCCTCTGCCAGGAAAGGCTGCACTTCTTTTTCCGACAGGCCCACACTCAACATACTCCCCTTTGGCAAGGTCATAAACAATGTGCCACGGCGAGTCACCATTGCCAGGGCGTCTTCCAATGAAAATACACCAGCAATACAAGCGGCTGTATATTCTCCGAGGCTGTGTCCGATAAGTTCTGTGGGTTGCAGGCCCCAAGACAACCAAAGGCGAGCCGTCGCATATTCAATGGTAAAAAGCAGGGTGATGGCGTGCAGTGACTGTCGAATCGGCTGGCTTTCACTTTCCGAATCCGGTGGATATAAAACCGAGCGAATATCGAGCTGATGTTTACTTTTCAAAATGTCTAAACATTCATCTACTGCCGCACGAAATACGGGATAGCGCTTGTACAAACCGAGCCCCATATTGCTGTGCTGCGCCCCGCCGCCTGGAAACAAGAAAGACAATTTTGCACCTAGCAATTGTTGGCCGTTTTCCTGTTCTCCCTCTCTCAAACGCTCACTGATTTCCCGCGCCGTATTTCCTATGATGAAGGCTCTGTGCGCAAAAAGTTGTCGGCCTTGACTCAAGGTGTAAGCCACATCCTCCAAGGAACTAATTTCCTGATTGTCCATCCAATCGCGCAGCTCAGCTACTTTACGCTCTAGTGCTTCCGGGCTTTTGGCAGATAACAGCAGGAGTTGATTTTCGTGGCTTTTTTCTTTAGGCATTTGTTCCAGAATGGGCGCTTCTTCTAAAACGATGTGTGCATTGGTGCCACCCAATCCAAAAGAACTCACCCCTGCCCTACGGACCCTTTCCGACCGCCGCCAATCGCGCAATTGATGATTGACAAAAAAGGGCGTCTGATCAAATGGAATCTGCGGATTGGGCTTCCGAAAATGGAGGCTGGCTGGAATTTTCTCATGCTTTAACGACAGCAAAGTTTTGATAGTACCTACTACACAGGCTCCGGCATCGAGGTGACCAATGTTGGTCTTCACCGATCCGATGGCACAAAAAGATTTTGCATCGGTCGCCTTGCGGAAAGCTTGCGATAGCCCTGATATTTCAATGGGATCGCCGATACGCGTTCCGGTGCCATGCGCTTCAATGTAGCTGACGGACGCGGGGCTGATGCCTGCATTTTCGTAGGCTCGCTCGACAGCCGCTGCTTGGCCTTTGGCGCTGGGCGCTGTAAAACCCATTTTCTCTGAACCATCATTATTGATCGCCGTCCCTCGGATGATCCCATGAATAGTATCCTTGTCCTCTATGGCATCTTCCAATCTTTTTATAACGATGAAAGCCATTCCATTGCCCCTTACCATCCCTTCTGCGCTAGCGTCGAAAGCCTTGCAATAACCATCAGGGGAAAGGGCATGTCCTTCCGTATGCAGATGACCTGCCTCGACCGGCGGCTGTATGCGTCCCCCACCAACGAGTACCATATCACTGTCCTTGTTCATAAGGCTCTGGCAGGCCAAATGAATGGCAACCCCCGAACTGGAACAAGCCGTTTGAACGTTGACGGCCGGACCTTTCAGATTGAGCTTGTAAGCCACCCTGGTCGCTGGAAAATCTTTTTCAAGTGCCACACCCTTGGTAAAATCTTCGATGGATTGGAAGTAGTTTGGATGCGATAGTACATTATTGACCAAGTAGGTATTCCGAGCCACACCACCAAAGACACCAATGCGTCCCTTGTAGCGCTCCGGATCGTAGCCTGCTCGCTCTAAGGCACTATAGGCAACCTCCAAAAATACCCGATGCTGGGGGTCCATCAAGGCTGCCTCCTTCGGATGATAGCCAAAAAAGCTGGCATCAAAGCAGTCGTAATCCTTCAATGGCATACCTCTTTTCACATAATTCGGATCGTCGATCAGCTCCGTTGATATACCGGCTGCCAATAGCTCTTCTCGCTTAAATTCCCGACTGACGTCTTTTTCTTCGACTAAATTCTGCCAAAATGTTTCAGGTGTTTCGGCGCCTGGTACTCGGAGGGCATAGCCGACGATGGCGAAGGAGTTGGGGGATTGGGGGGGTGTTGATTTAGTGGTTTGGGGATTGTGTGGTTTGGTGATCTGTGATTTGGGGGTTGGGGGTTTGGTGATTTTGGGGTTTGGTGATCTGTGATTTGGGGATTGGGGGGGGTAGTTTAGTTGGGTGGCTAGTTGCCAGGTGGTTGGGGAGAGGAAGTTGTCTTTTAGGACGCCTTTCCACTTGTCGGCCATGCTGGCGTTGATTTTTTGGTGTTGGAGTAGTCGGACATCTCCCATGGGTTTGGAATCTTGGTAGATGCCGTCTGTCATTTTTTGATCCAGGTCTTGATAGGGTTGAATCAAGCTGGGGTGATACGGAATTTTCAGGTGCTCGCAGAGTTTGCGCATGACCTTTTCGGGCTGTCGAACAAGGTCTTCATAAACGACTCGGTGGTGGCGGCCCGTGGGTATATCCTGGAGAAATTTTAGGATCGTTTGATGGGAACAGGTCCAAATCAGCTCGCCGGTTTGGCGGGCGTTGTAGGAGTGGGGATGGAGGTACATGACTTGGTCCATATGCATTTTCTCAAAGGAGGAAACCATGGCATAGGGGTGGCGGACCAAGTGGATGTACAAGGGTTCTTCAAAATCATTCTCTGCCTTAATCAGGGCATTCTTATCCAGGGCATAAGACGGAGATTTATCGACCAATAGCCGGGGGGCAACTAGGCTTTGTAGGTGCTGGTACATTTGTTGGGTAGACCAGTTTTCGGACAGGCAGTTTTGTAGGAATCCCTTTGCTGTATCGGCATCACAATCATTTAGGGCCATGATGGTTCGAACCAAACCTTCTTTCCACAAAGCAAATTTGCCGTTGTAGGCGGCATGCCGTTCTTTCAGGTCCTGGAAACCGAGCAATTGCAATTCATTGGCTGCAAATAGGTCCGGATGGCCTGCTAGCATCACGCGGAGCAAGCTGGTACCGGAGCGCGGGGGCGCCAGGATGAAAAGTGCGGGTGGGTTTTTGCTTGTCGAAGAAGACGTGGTCGATAATTTGGGAACAAGTCGATCGAAGGATTTAAAATCCTGGGAGCGCAGAAGCTCTTGTGTTGTATTTTCTAGGTTGCTTTTTGTAACAGTGTCATCTGAATGCAGTAAATCTGCCACCGCGGTGGCATAATCTCTCTCAAGCATTGCGGCATAATCCGCAACGGTAGGGGCATCAAAAATGGTGACAATGAAAACGGTTTCATTCAGCTCTTTTTGCAGCTGACTAATGAATTGAGCTGCCTGTAAAGAATTGCCGCCCAACTCAAAAAATCGATCGTGTATTCCGATAGGAGTGATCCTCAGAATTTGTTCCCACAATTTTACTAAAAAGGACTGTAATGCATTGATTGGAGCAGCATAAGCCTGCTCTAGTTCTGGTCTTTCAGCGGGCGGTTCTGGCAGTGCCTTGCGATCCACCTTGCCCGAGGCCGCCAGCGGTAATTGATCTAAGAAGACAAAGGAGGCTGGCACCATGTACGCTGGCAGGTGGCTTTGCAAAAAGCGGCGCAGCTCACCAACGCTCAAGCTATCTTGCCCTTGTTTTCGGACGAGGTAAGCAACCAGCTTTTTATCGGCTGCCGACTCGCCCTTCAATTCTACGACTGCCTCCCGAAGGGCTGGGTGCTGTAGTATGGCCACCTCCACTTCGCCCAATTCGATGCGATAGCCCCTCAGCTTGACCTGGTGATCTGCTCGGCCAATGAAATCTATTTGGCCATCGGGCAGACGAGTCGCCAGGTCGCCGGTTCTGTACATCCTGGCTTGTGGATCAGCCGAAAAAGGGTCAGGCAAAAATCGCTCTTCATGGAGCTTTGGACGATTGAGGTAGCCCCTTGCCACGCCTTTTCCACCGATGTACAATTCGCCAACTTGACCTACACCTAAAGCTTGCATTTGCTCATCCAAAATGTACACATACACACCATCGATGGGTGTACCGATGGGAACTTTGCTGGATTTACTTCCTGCAAGGGTTTGATGAATCGTTGCTCCTACTGTTGCTTCGGTCGGTCCATATTGATTGAGTAAATAAGTGTTTGGCAACAGTAGATGATGCGTTTGAACCATTGCTGCAGGACATGCTTCCCCTGCGACACTGACAGATTGGAGGCTCTGCAATTTTGTGGCATCGGACTGATCCAGCAAAAGGTTGTAGACAGAAGGGAAGGTCAGCAAATGCGTCACTTGCTGTTGTTGAATAAAGCTCGCCAAACGGCCCACATCTTTTTCCAAGCCTTCCGGTGCGATCACCAGCGTTCCCCCGTCTAGTAAGGTCCAGTAAATAAGCAAAACCGCTCCATCAAATGCAAAGGAATAGGCGTACAAGAAGCGATCAACAGGAGCATGTACGACCTTCAACTGCCCTTCAATGAGGTTGACAACGGAGCGATGTTCTATCTGCACTCCTTTGGGCTTTCCTGTAGAGCCAGATGTGTAGATGGTGTAGATAAGGTTGTCGGGACGAACCTGGGTTTGCAAATTCTCTAAGGGAAACCTTTGCAAGACCTCCTCCAATTCATCCATGCATAAAGTGTGGTAAGTCCCCGTATCGGGCAGGTAGTGGCGAAGCTTACTTTGGGTGAGCAACAAGGGCGCCGCTGCGTCTTCGAGTAAAAATTGTAGCCTTTCTTTGGGGTAGTTAAAATCCAGTGGTACGTAGGCAGCTCCCGCTTTTAGAATGGCCAACAGACCGATGAACATATCGGGTGAACGCTCCATACAAATGGCTACCAACACGTCGGGTCCTGCCCCCATTTGCCGGAGGTAGTACGCCAACTGATTGGCCTGTTCATTCAAATCCCGGTAGGTTCGCTTGTCCTTTCCGAAGATAAGGGCTGCGGCGTCGGGGGTTTGAAAAGCCTTTTGTTCAAATAGTTCGTGGATGCATTTATCTCGGGGGAACAATCCATCCACTGTAATTTTACTCATAGTTCATTTGTCTAAAAATTCTCACGGTATCATCCGTCTGTAACATTGGCTTATAGCCATAGTCATTCCATAGCCTCTTAAGAGACTTTATGCGTGTATTAGGTGATTGATTTGCGACAACTGCTTCAGTGGAGCAAAATGTATTCATTAACATCCTACATAACCACAGCTAAAGCAGCCTTTGTACCATTCCTACTTTTGAGTAGGATTTTAGATCCAAGGGGGGAGTGGACCAATTGCTAAATTACAACAACCCACCCATTCATACATACCCAAAACGAGGTAAAAGTCATATAGACAAAACCTAGTATGTAATCGGTGTTAAGACAGTTAGTAATTGGGAATCTTTTGACTCGGTTGACTGTGGCCGGTAATTGGAGCTGTTCGGGGCCTTTTCAACAAAAATGCTTATGTAGTTGAAAGCGCAATTTCCATAAATTATCCGGTAGGAAATTGCAACTTAGATCAATGATGTCCAGCTTAATTAGCAATATAAAGATAGGGAACTTTGGGGAGAATTTCAATATTTCTATATTTGCCTCTCAAATTCAGAAATGCCAGCTTATGTCCGATACCCTTGATTCCTCTGTCGAAATGGCGCAATTAGATGCCCTCAATCAGGTTGCTAAATTTCATCGCACCTTTCAACATCCCGTATTAGAGACGCCAACCATTCCCTCCGAAGCGCGTTGCAAACTTCGCGTCTCTTTGATTGCAGAAGAACTCAAGGAATTGCAACAGGCCATCGACGACAACGATCTAGTAGAAGTAGCCGACGCTCTTTGCGACATCCAATATGTTCTTGCAGGCGCCGTGTTGGAATTTGGTCTCGGAGATAAATTCCGCCAATTATTTGACGAAGTGCAACGGTCTAATATGAGTAAGAGTTGCCGCACCGAGGAAGAGGCACAAGCAACTGTTCAGCATTATTTAGACAACTACCAAACAGAAAGTTATTACAAAAAAGTTGGTGACCTTTACCTGGTTTATCGCACCTCCGATGATAAGACACTCAAATCCGTCAACTATTCTCCTGCCGATTTGAAGTCCATAGTCGAAAATAAATAGGCAAGCTTTTTATTCCACATGGATTAACTTGACCACTGCAACTTTTCCAGCTGCTTGTAAACGACACCAATACAGGCCAGCACTCAATTGCAATTGCTCCATCCGATAACGGTGATGCCCAGGCATGAATTCGCCAGAAGCCAGCTCTTTGACTTTGCGGCCGTGGACATCCAATAAATCCAGTCGAACCTCTGCTGCCAGCGGCAATTCAAACCCAATGGTTAAGGACGCCTGAAACGGATTCGGTTGAGCCGTCAGACCAAAAGTATTTCGATCAGCTAATGCATTGGTAGAAACCAAATCGAGTACCGTCAAATTCAAGTGTACAATACTGTCGCAGCCGGCAGCATTTATCAGCGTATCCATGTACAAACCAGATTGATTGTAGGCAGAATCTCCCAGCAGATAACTTTCGTTCAAATAAATAGTGTCTTGAATAAAAGCTTCCGTACTTGGAATGACATCCACTCCAAAGGCCAGTGTACTATCGCAGCCCTCAGCGCTCTGATAGACTTCAATCAAGGTCGTATCATGTGTGTAGCGCACGCCTCTGAAGAAGCGCCCTTCACAGACCCAAACATCCGTTTGCCGCTCTTTCACCGGAGCAACCTCAATAAAGGTATAAACCAAACTATCACAACCAATGTCATTCACTAGGCTGTCAACCAATACAACATCTTGATCGAAGTAAATACCGTTGTACAATTCTCCCGCACAAAGAGACACGTCTACCGATTGGATAATGGGATCGTCCAAAATATCAAGATGGAGTCGAGCAATGCTGTCGCAACCAAAAAGGCTCGAAAGGGTATCTGTAAACGTTCCACTAATGGCGTAGTAAGTATCCCCAAAAAGATACCCCTCTCCTTTGCACAGTCGAACCGATTGATCGGTGTAGATAACCTCATCAAATTGCAAATCGACTTCAATAATACTATCGCAGCCATTGATGCTTCCGCCAGGAATAACTTCCCGACCAGTGGGGTTATTGGCATCGTAGATCGTTCCGTTGATCTCAACGGCTGCCGAAAGACAATAGGCTTGGTTCCATAGACTCTTGGCAGGTGCATGAAATCCCAAATCTATGTAGACGATGCTGTCGCAACCATCATCTGTCGCATTTGGAAAAATTTCTGTGCCGCGAATTCGATCCTCATCGTATCGCCGACCATTGACCAGGACGAACTCGCCAGGACATAGCATGGGAGTCAGCTGATGTTCAGCGGCGGGATAGAAGCTCAGGTCGATGGTTATGGTGCTGTCGCAGCCATTGATGCTGCCACCAGCAATGACTTCCACTCCACGGGGATTGCTCCGGTTGTAAAGTGTCCCGTTGATGGAACGACCATCATCCGAACAGAGAGTGGGATTCATCAAAAAAGTAGCTGGCGGATGAAAAGACAATTCAACCTGAACCAAGCTGTCACACCCCCGGGCGTTACCACCTGCAATAAGCTCTGTGCCAGCAGGGCGGCTTTCGTTGTAGATGGTCGTACCAATGAGCAACTCCTCGCCAGCACATAATTGCTCATTTAGCAAAGTTTCAGAGGAAGTGCCAAAGCTTAGATTGATGTAAATGACACTGTCGCAACCCAATATCCCAGCAGCCGGCAGCGTCTCTGTACCCGATGGATTCGAGGCATCATATATGGTTCCATTCACTACGATTTGCTCGTCATCACACAACTGCTCATTGACGTATTCCTCAATACCAGCTTCCAGATAAAACGATTGATACAAGGTATCTTTTCCAAACGCATTGCTCACCACCAACATGGCTTCATAAGTACCAGCAGATGGATAGCTTACCTCGGGGTTGCGCTCGGTAGAAGTTGCAGGGGTGCCACCTGGAAAGGCCCAATACCATTCCTGTGGGTCGGAAGGGCTCAGGTCGAGAAAAAGAACATCGTGGGGTGGGCAGAAGGAAGAAACCACCGTCGAGAATTCTGCAACGGGTGGATTTTGGATGTAGACCGTTTTGGTTGTCGTATCCGATCCACAGCGATTGGTCGCTATCAATTGAACTTCGTACGCACCATTGTTGAAATAGTAATGTTCCGGATCAATGCCTGGGCTGGTATATCCATCCCCATAAACCCAGAAGTAGCTGATGGAATCATTGTAGCCAACCACGGATTGGAAGTCAGCCCAATTGCCATTCACTTCAAAGGTAAAATCAGAAGAAGGAATGCTTTTCACTTCTATGTGACGTGTGTAGGTAGCGGCATGGCTTCCAGCATTGTTGCGCACTTCCAGGGTCACAGGATAGATGCCTTCGCTAGGATAAACCACCTCTGGATTGGGGGCATTGGAAGTCGATGGATTGCCTCCAGGAAAGGTCCATCGGTACTGATTGGCCCGTACAGCTTTTTCCTCAAAGCGAACGCGAAACGGCTCACAACCAATGGTCTGCCCCGATCGAAAAGCAGCGATGGGTGGCATTAAGGTAGAGGCTTGTTCCAAAAGAAAAAGTGGCGCTCCACTGAGTTCAATATTTTGATTCGATAGAGTTGTTTGTTGCTGCGTTGCCGAGTAATTCCATTCCCGTCGATGGAGTCGATCGATATTGAGAGAAGATGGAAAACGGTAGGTCGCCGAGGCTGCTTCCGAAAGATCAACTTGCGTTCGCGCCCAAAGCACATAGATGTAGCGTCCATTGGCATCGCGGAAGGCACCACCGTCTACAGTGGATGGCAAAGCCAATGCCTGTGTTCTGGCAGCATCGTAAGTAGTGCCGTACAAAATATCGGAGGCTGTTTTGTAGGCGATGCCGACATCATTGATCGTTTGGCGGTAGGGCGGCAGACCGTCCAACTTTTGGTATAAACCCATCATCGCAAATTCGTCGGTCGCAGAATTGTAAGTCCCCTCCTCTCCAATTTTGTACACATGCAATTGTAAGAAATTACGCCGAACGCTTTGCACATAGGCTTTAATGATGTAGTTGCGCTGTACTTCTGCAGAACCCATAAAAATGCCAATGCGCTTGCGGGGAACGTTGGCCTCGGTAATGATCCAGTATTTCTCTGGAAAAGTCTGTCCATCATATCCATAATCTACCAACAACTCGGTGAATTCATCTTGTAGCTTCGAGATTCCCCGGATGGCGGCATCGGAATGGCGTTCATTGACAAATTGCAATAAGTCGACATCAAAATAGCGAGTGCTGCCATCGAAATGTGGATAGGTATGAAAACCCATAACGTCGAAATAAGCACCTCCTTTGCGCTCGTAGCCTCTTGCCTGGCTTCCATCCAAGGGATTGTCTGTATTCCGCAAAATGGCATCCAGAAAGCTGGGATAGGCGACACCAGATAAAGCAACATAAGCCTCGGGGTCCAATTGCTTAATGATCTCGTAGCTGATGCGCAGTATTCGAATGTAATGGAAAATGGGCGCTTTGAGCTTGTAGTCGCAGGGGTTGGGGTTGTTTTCCCACCAATTGCCAATCAAGCCAGGTTCCTTCCAGCCATGCCCACCAAAGTCAAAACTGGGCTCATTCCATATTTCCCAAAACTTTACAAAATCCTTGTAGCGAGAAACCGTTTTGTAGAGGTAAAGCGCATAGTAATTATTGTCGTTGACAGGGGTTCCATTCTCGCCATTGTCCCAGATATCCAAGTAGAGGTTTTCAAAAAGCTCGGATTGATCGTTGGCACAATAAAAATTGGGATCGCGATGGGCATCCGAGGGAAAGCCCACCATTAAAGTATTATCATCCAAGTCGAGATTTACGTAGTGTTGAAAGGCATCCAGACGAATGTCGTAACCCCACTTCTCCAGAAATTTTTCGTCTAATATCGGCCGAACACATTTGGCACCAACTCCATCAATCCCTTCCAGCACATTACCTGCCGAAATATTTGCCAGTTGTTGATCCGACCAAAGGCGGTAGGCACCCAGATTTACGCCAGGACGAAACTGCCCCTGGTAGGGAACAATGGTATCGTTGGCCGTATACGTCAGTCTGGAAGTTTCAGGTGCTTTGACATTGAAGCGCTGAGAGAATTCACTTTCACCACATTCATTGGTTGCCACCAGACGAATTTCATACTCCCCACTTTCATAGTAGACGTGTGTCGGACTGGGCGCTGTGCTGCTGTTGCCGTCGCCAAAATCCCATTGGAAGGCATCCGCCGTCAGTCCCGTTTGATTGGTCAACACCACGATCGGTCCGGAGTGATAACTGTCAAAAGCAGCATCCGGTGCTGCCGATACGGCGATGGTCTGGCTTTGCTGAAACTGAACATTCCCGTCGGCATCCAAATATTCCAGCTTTGCTTCAAACTGACCGGCTGTGCTGTATCGCACCTGGGGACTGGCCTCGGTGCTGGTAAAAGGCTGGCCTCCTTCGAAGGTCCAACGCCGGCGAAGTCCATTGGGTAGCCCTTGCCCATCAAAGCGAATGTCGAGCGGCAGGCAACCACTTGACGTACTGGCAGAAAAACGACTTTCCGTAAAGAAGCTTGGGCTGGCAGACAAGACAACCTCTGGGTCGGTAGATGTTTCTTGCTCAAAGGTCAGGCCGTAATCCCATTCCCGACGAATGAGTGGAGGCAAGTTGAGGCTGGCCGGAAAACGATAAGTCATGGAGGCCGTCTCCGATTGATCTTCCGTTGTTTTGGCCCAGAGCGCATAGGTGTAATGGCCATCGGCATCCCTGAAAGCTCCTCCCTCTACAGATGCCGGCAAATTGAGGGCGGCCGTTCGGTCGGGATCGTATGTCTTTGCAAACAGTAAATCAGAGGTCGTTTTATACGAAATGCCCGAATTATTCAGCGGCGCAAAATAAGGGTCTACTCCTTCCAGCTTTTTGTACAAACCCATCAGTTCAAATTCCATCTGGGCCTTGTCGTACTCAGCTTCTTCTCCGATTTTATAGATGTGTAATTGTAGAATGTTGTTGATCTGGCAAAGGATGGAGGCTTTGGACACGAAATTGCGCTGTGCATCATCCGAACCAATGTAATCACTAAAGGCTTTGCGTGGTACATTACACTCGGTAATCATCCAATGCTTTCGAGGATAAGTCAGGCCATCGTAGCCATATCGATTGAGGACTTGCCGAAACAGTTCTTGGGATTCAATCAAGCCGCGAGCAGCAGCATCTGAATGGCGCTTATAGGCAAATGACTGGCTACTGTTGTCCCAATACCGCAAACTGCCATCGAAGTGGGGGTAGGCATGGTAGCCCATCACATCGAAATAAGCGCCACCTTTCAAGGGAAATTCGGCAGTAACACCTCCCCCATTTGGATTATCGGTATTGCGAAGTAAGGCATCCAAAAAACTGGGATAGCCGACGCCCGACACGACGATGAAATCTTCCGGAGCCAACCCCTTGATGACTTCCCAGCTGATGCGCAAAATACGGATGTAATGAAATATTGGTGCGCGCAGCTTGTACTCGCAGGGGTCCGGGTTGTTTTCCCACCAATTGCCTGGGACGCCAGGTTCGGCCCATCCTCTTGCTCCAGTGTAATCAAAACCAGGCTCGTTCCATATTTCCCAAAATCGAACGTAAGGACCGTAGTGTTTTATCAATCGATAAAGGTAAAGAGCGTAGTGATTGTCATCATTAACAGGTGTTCCATTCTCTCCATTGTCCCATATGTCGAGATACAAATTGGCAAATAATTCGGATTGAACGCCCGGACAATATTGCGTGGGATCGCGATGTTCCTGCGACGGAAAACCAACAATGAGGGTATGGTCTTTCAGCCCCAACCGATCAAAGTGTTCATAAGATGGCACCCGAAGCTCGTAGCCATATTGCTCCACAAAATGCTCATACAGAGCTGGACGCAGTGCCTTGGCGCCAATGCCCGGAAGGTCAATGTCGGGATTACCAGCTGCCAAATCACCCAGCTGTTCATCGGTCCAGGGCGCATAAATACCTAGATTACAGCCAGGGCGATAGGTGCCATCGTACTGATTCACCAGGTCGTTGGCTGTGTAGGCCGGTTGTGCGTCGACATCCAAGCCCAACAACAGTATCCATAAAATTACAAGCGAGCGTATCCTCGTTTCCATAATCTGTCAATCATTCCTTCCAAGGCCGAGCCAGTGCCGGACTTTGTGAATAGAATCGGTTTTGAGATGCAAGAAAAGATATATTGAGATCAGCTTGTGAGGTACCTGCCCTTTGGGAAAAGCCATTGGTACTTCTTCCTCAAAAGTAGGTTGCAAAGGTGATTAGGAATGTGCAAAACTACGACATTTTCAGCTATTATCAAGCATAGTGGTTACGGGAAGCCTAGTGAGAGTGGATAAATGCATCAGAGGTCGCTGCGGCTGTCTCCGCTGTGCAACACTGCTTCCAAGTCTTTCACTTGCTTGAGGATGGTTATTTTATCTGACAGATCATCGGGGCCGATTTCCTTTGGGACCCTGCCACAGACCAGAATGGATTGCCCCTCGAATTTAGCTTCGATTTCCAATAATGGGTCGACAAATTCTTCGGGTTGGCGCGGCGTGACATAGAAGGTCAGCAGATAATCTGGTTGGATGCTTTCCATCACATCAATGACGTTACTTGCTGGAACACAGGCTCCTAGGTAGCAAGTCCGACATCCTGCGGAGCGAACAATGTAGTTGGCCAGCATCAGACCAATTTCGTGGTATTCACCTTCGGGTAGGTAAATGAGAAAGGAAGGGCGTTTGCGGGTTTCATCGTAGGGCAAGCCATCGATGGCAGAGATGATTTTCCGGCGGATGAGATTCGAAGCAAAGTGTTCTTGTGCTGGGTGAACATCGGCCACCTGCCAGAGAATTCCGACGCGATTGAGAAATGGATAGATGATTTCTAGGTAGGCCCTACGGACACCCAGTTCATCGAAGTTGTAGGATAGGGCTTTGCTGAATCCTTGTTCGTCAAAGCCAAGGGTGCATCGGAGCAGTTCGTTGATCTGGATTTCGGCATTGACGGGACAACTAATGATACAGTTGCGAACTTCCTGCCGGATTTCTTCTTCACTGAGGTAGCTAATCTTTGATATTTTCCAATTATTCTCCAGTAGGGTCACTACGTTGAGCAACTTCATCAACTCTTGATCGGTGTAGAGACGGATGTTGCCATTCGTTCTTCCAGGACGCAGTAAACGGTATCGCTTTTCCCAAATACGGATGGTATGGGCTTTGATCCCGGACAGTCGCTCGAGTTCTTTGATCGAATAATTCATTTTAAGGTTAGCTTGTGCAAAGACTTTCTTCCAAGGAAAATGCCAGAAATTTTCCTGCAAATTCCTTATTTTCGTTTAACAAAATAAAAAAATGATTAAACAAAAAGAGAAAACCTGTGTTTGACATTGTGAAAACTAGAAAATATAAT
>JBCCSZ010000040.1:0-34871 GCA_039199225.1 Bacteroidota bacterium | reverse complement strand
GTCAGTCCAGCTCCTACAAGCAGAGAACTCTGCTTGAAAAATTGTCGGCGATCGTTTTGTGGTTTTTCCATTTTAGAAACATTATAAGGTAAGTTGGTCTCGCTTTTATTCTATCAGCAGCCAGATCACTCTTCTGCTGACGCCTCTTTTTGGGCAAAAGACAGTCCGGCTTGAACATCCAAGTCCGGCCATTTTTCCCGGAGGCTTTCCAGGGCTGCTTCGCTGACTTCTGTTTGCCATACATACAGGCGGCGCAGTTGCGGAAAGCGGCTAAAATCTTGCATGGATGCATCTGTCACGCGGGTACCGTACAAGTTGAGGTATTCGAGTTTTTCCAGGTTTTGAAGTTTTTGAAAACCCTCGTCATCAATGGCATTTTGGCTGATGTTCAGGCGGCTTAAATGCGGCAGTTGGTTGATGATTTCCAAGTGATCGTTCAGTAAACCAGAGCGGGAAAGATTGAGCCAAGTCAGCTGGTTTTTAGCTTTCAGCAAAACTTCCAATTGCTCTTTGGACATGGCCTTACCGGGCGGCAAAGAGACGTCGAGAAAGTTGTTGTTGGCAGCAATGCGGCTAACGGTGTATCCTTGTGCTTTCAATGCTTGCAGGCTAGAGGCGTCTATCTGAGGTACCTCTGCCGTTTCGACATAGGATTTTTGAGTCGTACTGATTTGATAATCATCTTCCAGGATTTCTTTGATGTGGCGAGGAATGTCCATAGCAGATAGAGCTGCTTCGAAGGAAGCGCCCTCATCGATCCACCACTTGATTAGCTGAATTTCTTTGTAGTCCAAAGGCGGCCGTCCATCTGTTGGCATGTACTTTCGGCTGCTGTGTGGAAGCGTAATGCGTTTAAACATTTCGCTGTCTTTGGCATTGCCACTCACCAATACAGGGCCACCGGCTCCACCCTTTTGCAAAGCCTCAACAGATGTCATCAACAAGCCTCCTTTTGTCTTGTTCTCGTTGTGGCATTCCACACATTTGTTTTCCATCACTGGTTGGATGATGTGGGTATACACCAAGGTAGAATCCGGATTGTTGAAAGCGGTCGGTTCTTCCACATCCATTGCTTGCGCGTGGCCTGCGAGGGCTGCAATCGGAGCTGGCGCATATTCCCAAAGATACTGTTCACCGTGCGTGAGGTTTCCCCCCAAGTGGCCTCCGAACAGCATCAGGGCAACACATCCCACAAGGGTGCTATTGAACACCGAGGGCCGAACAGACCAGCGGCCACTTTTCATAGCCCAACCTACCGTAGCCAAAATGGCCAATCCGATGCCCATCCATCGATGTAGAAAGAGCGTCTTGTCGTCGTAGCCTCCTTCATTTGCCAAAAGCCAACCGGCCCCTGCTGCAAAGACAGCACCAAGGGCTCCAATACCCAAACTAAATACAATGGCCTTGTCCATACCGGGTGAAGGCGATTTGCGCGATAGGAGTTGCAGCAAAAAGGCCAGTAAGATGAAACCAATGGGTAGGTGTACAAGCAGGGGATGAAAACGCCCTAAGAATAAGCCAATATTCGATTCGAGGAGAAGTAAATCCATCTTTCGTCAATTCGTCTATTTAATCCAAGGGCGATGAGGCGCCCCAGGAAAGGTATCAAATGCAACAACCACGACGATAGCTGAAGATAAACATTTTTAGCTTATCAATCCGCTATCCGGCCGTTTAAATCCTGGTCGGAATAAAATCCAAGGTCGCGCGCCTTGAGAAATTTGGTCATGGTCGCAATCTGACCAACGTGGTAGGAGAAGTGTTCCGTTACGTGAATGATCACCCCATAGCCGGTGTTATCGTAATTCTGAATCGCATAAGTTTTTTGCAATCGAGCTTCATCCATGGATCGAATGACGGCCGTTGCCTCTTTATTGACTTGCTTGATTTTTTCCAAAAGCACCGCCTTGGTATAACCAGATCGCGTAGAAAACTCCAAGTCTCTTTCCCGACGATCCGGGATGGTTCCCAAGCCAGCAGTAATCCACTGGGTAATGTTGCCACAAAGGTGCAGCAAGAGGTTACCTACAGAATTGACATGGGCATTGGGCCGCCACCACAATTCTTCCTCCGTCATCATTTCCAAACATTTTTCAATGCGGGGGATGTTCATGTCCATATATTTGATGGATTCTTCCTTAAAAAGAGCATTTGTTGCGTTCATTGCAGCGGGTTTAGATCGTTGAAGGTAGACAATCGGTTCTTTTTCTCGACCTGGTATATCTGGATGCCGTTGTAGATATTTTGGTACAAGATGTAAAAAATCGGTCCCAAGGCAGCCATTGGATTGACAAAGGTCAGCGCCAACCAAAGGACAAACATAGAGTTCTTTCGCCCCAAAGACAAGCCGCCTGCATAGGCTGCCTCTTTTCCCAAAATCCACTCTCCAAGCTTAAAGTTCAGAAGACAGAGAATGGCCACCACGAGTCCAATGATCCACAACTCGCTGTACTGCCCGTTGGTTTCGTAGCGGATGAAGTAAGTCGCCCGCCCGGAAGCCACCCAAATATTTGCCAAAAAGAGGTAAAAGGGAATCGTTTTGTAGCGTTGAATCCATTTGGTAGCAACAGGGCCGACTTGCTTGAGTAAATAGCTCAACAAAAGAGGTACGCCGACAATCATGGCAATCGGCAGCATGACATCCAAAACGGCGATGGGCTGATCTACCTCTAGTAATTGAGGCAGCAAAAAGGGTAAGACAGCTGCAATGGCCGGACTGGTCATTAAGACGGAGATGGTCACGAAATCTATACGGGTACGGAGAAAAACGGCGATGACCGGAGCAGCAGCGGCTGTCGGAGCAATGCAGACGCAAAAAGCAGCCATCGAAATGGTCGGTCCCAGCCAGCGAGTAGCAGCATAGGCGAATAAGCCCAAAGCGAGGTTACACAAAACGATCCACAGGTGTTGAAGTTGTACGAGGTCTCTGCGAAATTTTATCTGCACAAATGCAAAGACCAACATAACCATCAAATTGTAGCGAATCAGATAGGTCAGCTGATGTCCCTGCGGGAAAATAATACCCAAGATCAACACCACAAAAATGGCAAGAGATTGCTTCATTCGATTTTGGCTATTTTGCGCAAAGCAGTTTCCAAAGGTGCCAGCCCACTTTCGTCCTGTGCAATGGATTGTCGGACCAATTCCGGAATGGTGTATTGCTTAATTTGTTCCATCTGCGGATGCCGGTTCAATTCTGGATAGAACTTCTTAAGAATCTCCCAGGTCGTTCGGTTGGCAAATATATCGGCCAAAGTATCCGCCAAGCTGTAGGTATTGCGCTTGTCCAACATATCCTTGGCTGAATATTCAAAGCGGTACTGCCCCGATCCCAATGCGACGAACAACTGCCCTTCTTTCTCCGACAAATTATTCACAGCCCCACCTACAACCAGCGGACGACCGTCCAGAAGCACACCCTCCCGCTCGACTTCTGGCAAGCGAACCGTCGCATGACTGTTCGGCGGAATTTGTAAATCCAGGTAAAACCGATCGTTTTCAATCTTCCAAGCAGACACTATCTTACCATATGGCCCTTTGTGTCCTGCCTTGGCGTAGGTCAGTGTGCCGCCCGGCGTAGGCTGGATCAGGATGTGCTTATAGCCTGGCTCCTTTTCATCGATATCAATCCCAGCTACTACGCGGTAAAGCCAATCGCCAATGGCACCATAGGCATAATGGTTAAAGGAATTCATACTGGCATTTTGGAACGTACTGTCCGGTCGAATACCGTCCCAGCGCTCCCAGATGGTCGTGGCCCCCATCTTGACCGGATAGAGCCAGGAAGGGTAGCTTTCCTGTTGTAGCAAGGTGTAGGCCAAGTCTTTGTATCCATACTTATTCAAAATGTGGCACAGGTGGGGGGTTCCCAGGAAGCCCGTCGTCAGGTGATAGGCATAGCGGCCAATATTGGTGGCCAGCCGCTTGGCAGCCGACGCCCGTTGGTGCTCCGGAATGAGTTCGAACAAAAGCCCCAGCACATAGGCCGTCTGCGTACCGGAGACCAGCCGGCCCGAGGGGGTAATGTATTCCTGTACAAAAGCTTTCTTGACATTTTGTAGAAGTGCCTGATAATACTCGACATCCGCTGGACGATCCAGCACCCGCGCTGCTTTAACCACCAGTTCTGTGGAATGCGCAAAAAAAGCTTGGGCCAATAGGTACTTATCTGTAATGGCGGATTTGCCATCGCGATCATCGTTCCGACTGTAAAACAGCCAATCGCCAAAGTGAAAACCCGTATCCCAGAGAAAGTCTTCGCCAGCTTCCGATTCCATGTAGGCAATCCAGGCTTTCATGCTGTTGAATTGTCGTTCCAGCAGGCGCTTATCGCCATAGGCCAGGTAGAGGTTCCAGGGGATGATCGTAGCAGCATCCGCCCAGCCGGCAGCCCCTCCGGCACGGTCGCCCAGCACATTGGGAATAACATAGGGTACCTTGCCGTTGTCCAATTGGTCGGCTTCGAGATCGCGGAGCCATTTGGTAAAGAAAGCGGAAACGTCCATATTGAAAGCAGCCGTTCGAGAAAAAGCTTGGGCATCGCCAGTCCATCCGAGGCGCTCGTCCCGCTGTGGACAGTCCGTAGGAATATCCAGAAAGTTGCCCTTCTGGCCCCATTGGATGTTTTGTTGGAGCTGGTTGATCAGGGGTTCAGAGCATTCGAAATGCCCATTGACCGCCATCTCAGAATGGATCACAACTGCCGTAACATCGTTGGGTGTCAACTCAGCCGGATACCCTTCCACTTTGATGTATCGAAAGCCCTGAAAGCTAAAGTAAGGCTCATACACTTCCGCTCCTCCTCCCTTGAGGGTGTATTCAACCGCCTGCTTGGCCGCACGCAGATTTTCTGTATAAAAATTTCCTTCCTTATCCAGTACTTCAGCATGTCCAATACGGATGACGGTTCCCTTCGACCCATTCACCCTCAAGCGAATGCGTCCGACCAAATTCTGACCAAAGTCTACAATCGTTTCTCCTTTGGGGCTTTTGGAAATCTGCTTTGCAGGCAGCGTTTCAATTGCTTTGACCGGCAGCCCAGCGGATGCAATGAGCCGATCGTAGGAAGCATCTGTCACGAGTAGTGCCTGCTTCCAGTCTTTATCGTCAAAACCAGCTTGTTTCCAACCCCTTTTCTCCAATCGGGCATCGTATGCCTCGCCGTTGTATAGGTCGGAATACAAAATGGGACCCAAGCTGCTTTTCCATGTGGGAGAAGAAGAAATGATGGCCGTCTCGCCATTTTCGTAGGTTACCTCCAATTGGGCCAATAAAGCCAGTTGATTGCCATAAAAATTTCGCTGGCCTCGGTAGCCGATGAAACCGCGATACCATCCATCGGCTAGAAAAACACCAATCGCATTTTGCCCAGCCACCAACATTTCGGTAATGTCAAATACCTGGTACTGCAGTCTTTCATTGTAGGCCGTCCAACCGGGCGTAAACAACTCCTCCCCTATCTTTTCGCCATTCAAATAAGCTTCGTAGAGGCCGTGGGCCGTGATGTAAGCTCTGGCTGATCGGATGTTTTTGCCCAGCTTGAATTCGTAGCGCAGCATCGGGCAGGGAGACGAGCGGGTTAGGTCTTCTTCAATATCCGGTCGAATCCATTCGGCCTGCCAGTCGGCTCGCTCCAAAAGGCCCATTTCCCAGAATGCAACCTCGCTCCATTCCGAAGCTTCGCCATCCTGATCCCAGACCCTGACTTGCCAGAAATAGCGCTGCCGCGACTGCAGTGCCTCTCCTTGATAAGTCACAAAGACAGACTGATCGGAAGATACCTTCTGAGAGTTCCAAGCCCAAGGACCAGAGGTCAGAGCAGCTTTGCTGGTCGCCACCCGGATGTGATAAGCCTTTTGGCGAACGTTCTGTTGGGTCGAGCTCAGTTGCCAGTTGAAGCGGGGCAGTTGCTCGTCCAGTCCTATGGGATTGTGTCTGGATTCGCAGCGAAGGTTGTGGACCGCTGGCGGTTGCGCCCAGGCGACATCGAATGTTAGAAAGAAAGAAATCAGGAGTAAGAAGACGAGCCGCATAGGGGATGATTTTGGATAGGCTCTAAATTAAAAAAATTGCTTAAGCAGTTCATAGCTATTGGGGGAACAATAAGTTGGAAAGAAACTTTTTCACAGACGAGGCCAAAAGCACAGGCGCTGCCGCAGCATCGACGAGTAGCTTAAAGGAAGTATGTAAAAAAACTTTCCTATAAATTATCCCTTCCTTTAATTGCATGGACTATCTAAAAAACAATTGCAGCATCCACAGATAGCGAATGCTGCAATTGAAAGTATCTTATGAAAAGACGGCAGTAGCTAGGCAACGCGCAGCTTGCTCAGCTTCGAACGGCTCAACCGCTCCATAGCATACGTCCGATCAATCTCAAACGTTTTGACATCTTTTTGGCTGGGCAATTCAAACATTGCATCTGTCATAATAGCCTCGCAAATAGACCGTAGTCCACGAGCACCCAGTTTGTATTCCAAAGCTTTCTCTGCAATGAACTTCAAAGCGCCCTTGGTAAATTTGAGCTCAATTCCCTCAAGTTCAAATAGCTTTTTGTACTGACGCACCAAGGAGTTCTTTGGCTCGGTTAAAATGCGGCTCAATGCATCGAGGTCCAGAGGCTCCAAGTAAGTCAGCACGGGTAGGCGGCCGATCAATTCCGGGATCAAGCCAAAGCTTTTTAAATCTTGGTGTGAGATGTATTGCAATAAATTGTCTTTATCGATCCGGTTGTTTTCCTTTCCATTAAATCCAATCACCTGTCGGTTGACCCGTCGGGCGATGAGCTTTTCGATACCGTCAAAGGCGCCCCCGCAGATGAACAAGATGTTGCCCGTGCGCAATTTTACCATCTTTTGCTCTGGATGCTTACGTCCTCCTTGCGGCGGAACATTGACATCCGTTCCTTCCAGCATTTTGAGCATGGCCTGTTGTACGCCCTCACCGGAAACATCCCGGGTGATGGATGGGTTGTCTGTCTTACGAGCAATTTTATCAATCTCATCGATGTAAACAATGCCTCTTTCAGCAGCTGTTACGTTGTAATCGCAGACCTGTAATAGGCGGCTGAGGATGCTTTCTACATCTTCTCCAACGTATCCAGCCTCTGTGAATACGGTAGCATCTACGATGGCAAAGGGTACATTGAGAAAACGAGCGATGGTCTTGGCCAGCAGGGTTTTCCCCGTTCCAGTATTTCCAACAAAGAGGATATTGGACTTTTCGATTTCCACATCATCGCTGGCTGGTTGGCGCAGGCGCTTGTAGTGGTTGTAGACCGCAACAGAGAGGTATTTCTTGGCATCTCCCTGTCCAATGACGTATTGATCCAGGTGAGACTTGATGTCGCGTGGTGTGATGGTATCGGGTAAAAAGAATTCCTCTCGTTCCTCTTGACCACCTTTTCCAGCATATAATTCTTCCTGAATGATCTCTTCGGCCTGCTCTACACAAACTTCACAGATGTGGCCGTCGATTCCTGCGATTAGGATGAGTGCCTCAGATTTATCTCTTCCACAAAAAGAGCAGCGATATGAATTTTTAGTCCTTCTCATTCAGGTAAAGTTTATATTCGTTTCTCAAAAATAAGCAAAAGAGCCTTAGACTCAAAACGTCCAAAGCTCTTGTGCGAAGGATTAATGGTTAAGCATTGTCTTTGTTACGAGGCGAATTGCGGTCCAGGACCTCATCCACCAAGCCATATTCCTTGGCTTCGGCAGAAAGCATCCAGTTGTCGCGATCACAATCTTTAGAGATCGTATCATAATCTTGCCCTGTGTGGAAAGACAGAATATCGTAAAGTTGCTTTTGCAACTGCTTGGTCAATTTGAAGGAAATCTCCATGTCGGAAACCTGTCCTTGCATACCGCCCATTGGCTGGTGAATCATCACCCGGCTATGGTGTAGGCAAGTCCGCTTGCTCTTCGTACCAGCGGCCAGCAGTACAGCTCCCATGGAAGCAGCCAAGCCCGTACAAATGGTTCCTACATCCGGAGAAACATACTGCATTGTATCGTAGATACCCAGACCAGCGATTACAGAACCACCCGGGCTGTTGATGAACATCTGAATGTCGCGCTTAGGGTCTGTAGACTCCAAAAACAGCAATTGTGCCTGAATAACGTTGGCCACATAGTCGTTGACGGGTACGCCCATAAAGATGATGCGATCCATCATCAATCTGGAAAATACGTCCATACCAACAACATTCAACTGGCGTTCCTCGATGACTTGAGGGGTAAAAGCGTGAATATTTGGAAAAGTAACAGGTGTATTAGGAGTGGATTTCTCCATGTATTTCTCAAGATGCATGCTATTGAATCCCAAGTGCTTGGTTGCATACTTTTTGAATTCATCCTGGTGAAACATAGGTGAAAATTTTTGGTGGATAAAATAACAAATATGCGAATCGGCTATCCCAATTCGCACATTTTGATACAAGTCTATAACAAATTAGAAGGCACAAGTTCGCATTGATGGTCACATTTTTGAAAAAACTCTAGCCAACATCCTCTGTGATCTCCTCTTCGGTAGCTTCTTCAGGGTTTGAAGTGGAAGCCCCTTCTACTTCTTCGGATGCTGATTCATCGATGGCTTGTGTTTGTTGATCCATCATTTCGCTGCGCAATCTTTCCAGTTCCTTGTCGAAGTCTTCCTTGCTAATCGCTTTATCTTCTACGGCAACTTGCTCCCGAATGTTCTTAAAAAGCTTGTTGGTCATCAGCTCCTGATACATACGATCCACTTGCTCCTGATCGGCCATCAGGCGATTGGCTGTATTCAATACAATGAATTCATTGCCCTGGCCACCACCGAAGTATTGGCGAACATTGTCTTTGAAACCCTCTAGAATCTCCTCTTCTGTTACCTCTACCTCAAATTGTTTGATGAGGCTGGAACGAACCAAGGACCAGCGAAGGTTCTCAGAAAAAGCATCGTATTCCTTTTCGACTGCATCGAGCGTCATTCCTTCATTGGAAAAAACCAACCAACGCTTTAGAAAATCATCTGGCAATGACAAGTCATTTTCAGCCATCAAGCGGTCGCGAATATCTTTGTAGAGTACATTCTCAGATTGGCTATCGTAAAACTTTTGGATATCCTGGCGGATCAGTTCTTGGGCCTCTTCCTCGTTGTTGACTTCTTTATCCCCAAATGCCTTTTCGAAAAATTCTTCGTTCAGTTCTGCTGGCTCAGCGCGGACTACATCGGAGATGGTCGCTTCAAACCAACGCCCAATTTCCCGGTCGGCATCGCCTTCCTCTACCTGCAGGAGGTATTTCTTAACATGTTCTTCGGTCGTATCTTTCTCGATCTCATAAATATCGAAAGTGATCTTGTCTCCTTTTTTCTTTTCCTTTACCTCCTCGATCATAGCCTCTGAACCCATGCGATTGACCAAGACGGTGAAGGTACATGCCCATCCATTTTCTTTAATTTCTCCTCCTTCCTCGGTCAACTCCTCTGCATTGAGCGTCAAGATATCGTCTGACTCAATGTTTTCATCTACAGAATTTCTGATAGGATTCCGCTTGCGCAGGTTGAGAAATTGCTCATCGATTTCCGCTTGGGGAACTTCAATGGCCATGCGCGTATAACTGTTTTCCGTTCCAATGCCCTGCACTTCGAATTCGGGTGCTAAGCCAATGTCAAACTTAAACTCGAAATCACCCAGGTTTTTAATGTCAAATTCGATTTCCTCTTGATCATCTGCTGGAATGGGTTGCCCGAGGATGTTGAGCTCTTCGTCCTTCAGATAATCCGTGACACTTTTTTGGAGCAGGTTGTTGATAACATCCCCCAAAATCGCTGTTCCATACATTTTCTTGATAAAGCTCAAAGGCGTTTTGCCCTTGCGAAATCCTTTGATGTGGGCCTCTTTGCGGTATTTGGCAAGTTCTGAATTGAGCTTAGGTGAATAATCGACTGGAGTTATGGTTACGGAAATCTTCGCCGTCAGTGCATCCACTTCTTCTTTGACAATATTAGGCATATAGTATGGATTAAAATAAATGTTGTTGGTTGGTACCTTTCTCCCTGTGATGAATACCACTTCTTTAGTGAAGTAATGTGCGGGTGGAGGGACTCGAACCCCCACACCTTGCGGCACTAGATCCTAAGTCTAGCGTGTCTACCAATTTCACCACACCCGCATAAAGCGATGCAAAGATATAACCTTTTTATAAAAAAATGATCCAGCAATCGGAATATAATTCGCTATTCGACCAACAAACTGGCCCGACAAACGCTATTTTCGGACAATTTCGATTGTACTCGTCGCAAAAAAAGGAATCATTTTGACTGGAAATCACCTTCAAGAGCCCTTGTATTTGTGGCAGCTCTAAGAAAATTGGTCCGCTGCTGCCCTCTTTTCAGGGAATCCTTTCGACTGCAAACAAAGCGCAACAATTCCCTAAAAAATTTTGATCCGCAGTATAAAAGACTTAAATTAAATACTTTTGCGAGCCAGTGATTTACGAGGAGAAATCTTTTTTCCTTCAATCCAGTGTTTAATGTTATGCCAGAAGTAATAACAAATTCGGATCAAGAGCGAAGGCTTATACAAGGAGCCTACCGGAAGCTACTCAAGTCGATCAAAACCAATATGGATGCCACGGATCGACGCAATATTCGCATGGCCTATGAACTGGCCGTGGAGGCACATTCCAAACAAAGACGTAAATCCGGAGAACCTTACATCCTTCACCCCATTGAGGTTGCACGCATTTGTGCAGAAGAAATCGGCCTTGGCCCAACAGCCATCGTCGCAGCTCTTTTGCACGACGTGGTCGAAGATACCAGCGTTGGATTGAACGAAATCGAAGGTAAATTTGGCGCAAAAGTCGCCATGATCGTCAACGGCTTGACCAAACTGGACGGGCTTTACACTGTGGCCAGTCCCCAGGCCGAGAATTTTAAGAAGGTTCTCCAAACCCTGGTGGAAGACGTTCGGGTCGTTCTCATCAAAATGGCCGACCGACTGCACAACATGCGCACCCTGGGCTCCATGCCGCGCCATAAGCAACTCAAGATTGCCGCTGAAACTTCCTACATCTACGCCCCTTTGGCTCACCGCTTGGGCTTGTACAACTTCAAGCTGGAATTTCAGGACCTGTGCATGAAAATCACAGACCCAAGCACTTACCACGAAATTGCTCGAAAGCTACAAGCTACCAAAGCAGAGCGTACCGCTTACGTCAATGAATTCATCAAACCACTAAACAATGAACTGCGGGAAATAAACTATCCCTACCGAATCACCGGAAGGCCCAAGTCGATTTTCTCGATTTCCAATAAAATCCGCAACAAGAAGGTCTCCTTCGAAGAGATTTACGACCTTTTTGCCATACGCATCATTGTCGATTGCCCCATCAAGCGGGAAAAACAAATCTGCTGGCAAATCTATTCGATCGTCACAGATGTTCACCGCCCGATCCCGGAACGGCTCAAAGATTGGATCACGACGCCCAAGTCCAACGGCTATGAATCGCTCCACACCACCGTGATCGGCCCAAAGGGACGTTACGTGGAAGTCCAGATTCGCTCCGAAAGAATGGATGACATTGCCGAAAGAGGCTTTGCCGCCCACTGGAAATACAAGGGCATCTCTCCTTCCAGCAATAGCGATGTGTATGAAACTTGGCTGGACAGCATCCGCGACATCCTCGACAACAATGATTCGGACGCCATTGAATTCATCAGCGATTTTAAGACCAATCTCTTCCAGGAAGAAGTCTATGTATATACCCCCAAAGGCGATATGAAGATACTGCCCAAGGGCGCCACAGCACTCGATTTTGCCTTCAGCATACATACGGATGTAGGTTATCACAGCACAGCCATCAAGGTCAACAATAAGTTGGTCCCGATGGGCTATAAACTACAAAATGGCGATCAATGCCAGGTGATGACCAACAAAAACCAGAAGCCGAAGGAATCTTGGCTGAAAATGGTCATTACGGGTAAGGCTCGATCCAAAATACGCTCGGCCATGAAGGAGGAGCGCCGGCGCATCGGTGCTATTGGACGGGAGGCACTCCAACGCAAGTTGCGCAACCTAAAGGCTGCCGACACCGAGGAAAACATCGATACCATCGTTCGCTATTTCGGCCTGAAATCGCACGTAGACCTTTATTATGGTATCGCAATGGAACAAATCAACCTGTTGGAGCTGAGAAACTTCCGGGTCGAAGGTACCAAGTTGGTCGAAAAAGAAGAGGAAAAGGTCGAAGAGGTCATCGAAGAACCCACCAAGCCCAAGCGTCTGTCGAAAAAGCAAAAGCGGGCTGAGAACTTCAAACCCAGATTGCTGATCAATGGTGAATCGGCCGATCGATACGATTATTCCCTGGCCAGTTGCTGCCGCCCGGTGCAAGGCGATGGCGTTTTTGCCTACACCACTGTAAACTCTGGTCTTAAGATACATCGTACTAACTGCCCCAATGCTACGCACTTGATGGCCAATTTTGGCTACAGAATTATGAAGGCCGAATGGGTACTTGTCGACAATACATCTTTTGTTGCCGACCTACAAATTACGGGCATTGACGATGGCGTGGGGGTGATTGAGCGCTTGTCACACAATATATCCTCCGATTTGGGGCTCAACATCCGCTCCTTTGCCATCACGGGTGATGAAGGTTATTTCGAAGGAAAAGTCAGCCTACTGGTACTCAATACAGATCAACTGAATCTAGCGATCCGAGCTTTGAAAAACCTCAAAGGCGTCTCAAGTGTTACGAGGATAGAAAGTTAACGCAAAAGAATGCTAACTTGTGGAGAATAGGGCTGAACGCAGCCAAATAAATATAAAAGTGAGTATGATCAAGCCAAAGAATCAAGAAACCATATTAAAGGAAGTCATCAACATTTTTTCAGGACATCTGGAGAAAAACGGATTGCGTAGAACCCCTGAACGCTTTGCCATCCTAGAGGAAATTTACAGACGTAATGACCACTTTGATGCGGAAGCTCTTTACATCCATATGAAAACCCAGAATTACCGCGTGAGCCGGGCAACTGTCTACAATACGCTTGAATTACTCGTCAATTGCGACCTCATCAAAAAACACCAATTCGGAAAAAACCTTGCTCAATACGAAAAGTCCTATGGTTTTAAGCAGCACGACCACCTGATTTGTGTAAACTGTGGCCGCGTACTCGAATTTTGCGATCCGCGCATCCAACAGATAAAAAGCATGATGGGCGATTTGCTCAATTTCAAAGTCACCCACCATTCTCTTAATTTATATGGCGAGTGTCAAGGTGGCTGCAAAGCCGATTCTGGTGAAGAAAACACTGATACAGACCGCTAAAAAATACGCCTTACTCCTTGAAATGGTCTGCTGAATACATCTTAAGCTTAGCTCCTACTCCTTCTACAGCCAAACGTGGTGAAACACTTTCTACTACCAGAAAATGGCGACAGCTAGGTGGAAGCCCAAGGGCCATTTGGGGTATGTGTCAAAGTAGTGGTAAAGGTTACTACCACACCCAAGTCGACCTCCAAGGAGGCCCTGCCTACAAATGTACTTGCCCCAGTCGCCAATTTCCCTGCAAACACGTCATCGGCTTATTGTTGATCTATGTACAGCAATCGGAGGCTTTTTACGTCACGGAAGACTATCCGGACTGGGTGCGCCAATGGTTGGAAGGCCGACAGGTGAAAGCCGAAAGCTCAGAAAAAGCTGCCGAAAAGGCTGTGGCCAAAGCCAAAACTCGGGACAAGCGCATGATTCAGATGGCCGGAGGGCTGGAAGATTTGGAAACCTGGTTGACCGATCTGCTGCGACAAGGAATGGCTGAGACCGAAAAGCAAGATCCTCAATTTTGGAACGACTTTGCCTCCCGAATGGTCGATATGCGACTGGGAGGCGTTGGGCGTCGTATCCGGGAGTTGCCAGCGATGCAACGCAGCCAAGGTGAATGGCCCGAAAAAATGCTGACAGCACTGGGCGAACTCTTTTTACTGTGTAAGGGCTTTTCCCAATTGGACAGCCTATCGCCCGAATTGCAGAAAGAATTACTGACAGTAGCTGGCATCAACATCCGCAAGGAGGAGGTGCTGCAGCAAGAAGCCTTGGAAGACGATTGGTTGGTATTGGGTGTTTTGGAGGAAAACCAAGAGCACCTCAACAGTCGTAAAGTGTGGCTGCAAGGCCAAAAGAGCAAAAAAATGGCCCTTTTGCTCGATTATGTTCATCAAAGCGCAAATTTTCTCGACCACTACAAAGTCGGAGGGGCTTTCAGCGGTCGGGTCAGCTTCTACCCCTCTGCCTATCCACTAAGGGTTTTGTTGCACGAAAAACGTCCACTCAGTCTACACATTGGTGAATTGGAAGGCCATCCAAATATTGAATCTTTTCTGGGAGCCTATGCCGCCGCCCTTGCTGCCAACCCCTGGCAACAAGGTTTCCCAGTACTGCTAGGTCCCGTTCGCCCCAGCTTACACCAAGAGCAGCTGTACCTCATCGACGACAAACAGCAGGCGATCAGTGTTGCACACAATGGACAGAGTTGGTGGCAATTGCTTGCCTTGAGTGGCGGTCACCCAATCACTGTCTTTGGAGAGTGGAATGGCCAGCAGCTCTTCATCGAGAGCGTGTCCACCAAGGACAAACTCGTTCCAATCGGGTAAATAAGTGCCTGGACAAATTAAGCAACGACTTATTTTGAACGATTTTCACCTCAAACTAAGGATAACATAATTTTACCCAGGTACCTACTCCCGGCAAAGTATTTGCACTGACTTTATTGTTCTGAGCTGTTCAGAAGCACTCTACAATAGCGAATTTCATCCATTTTAAGACATTTCCCGCCAAAAATAGTCTCCTCACACACTTTTTAGCGAAAATTCACTAAAAACATCGAACAAGCATTTACAATAAAGGGTTAAAACTGTATATTTATAGCGAAAATTCGCTAATTGCGTTTTTTATCATTTTTATCAACTTTAAATCACCTTGCTCCATGACAAAGAATCCTGAAAAATTCATACAGGCCGACCTACTCAAAGGCGGCGAATTCATCATCAAAGATTCCACACCAGCCGACACCTACATCCCGGAAGAAATCAACGAAGAACAAAAAATGATCTACGATATGGTCGTAGATTTTGTCAACAATGACATCTTGCCCAACATGGACAAGATCGAAAAGCAGGAAAACGACATCGCCGCTACCCTATTGGAAAAGGCTGGCGAGTTGGGCCTGCTGGGCTCTCACATGCCCGAACAATATGGAGGTATGGAACTGGACACCAACACCAACACCATGATTTGTGATGCGTTGGGGCCGTCTGGTTCGTACAGCACAACTTTTGCTGCACATACCGGGATCGGAATGTTGCCTGTTTTGTATTTCGGCAATGATGAATTGAAAGAAAAATACCTCCCTGGCTTGATCAGCGGAGAACTCAAAGCGGCTTACTGCCTGACAGAACCTTCTTCTGGTTCCGATGCACTGGCTGCCAAAACACGGGCCGACCTGACGGAAGATGGTAAGCATTACATCATCAACGGTCAAAAGATGTGGATTTCCAACGCCGGCTTTGCAGACGTCTTCATCGTTTTTGCGCAGATCGACGGTGATAAGTTCACAGGATTTATTGTAGATAAAGGTACAGAGGGCATGACGCTAGGTGCAGAAGAGCAAAAGCTCGGCATCAAGGGGTCTTCTACCCGCCAGGTCTTCTTTGAAAATGCCAAAGTACCGGCCGAAAATATATTAGGAGAGATTGGAAAAGGTCACAAAATTGCTTTTAACGCACTGAACAATGGCCGCTTCAAGCTTTGCGCCCTCACAACAGGTGGCTCTAAGGCCAGCATCACGTCTGCTGTTCAGTATGCCAATGAGCGCATTCAGTTCAAAAAGCCCATTGCTACTTTTGGAGCTATTCAACACAAGTTGGCAGAGCAAGCCATCCGCGTTTTCGCTGCAGAAAGTGCCTTGTACCGAGTGTCCAACCTGATGAATGACAAAAAGGCTTCCTTGATGAGCATGGGTCTCAACTTTGCCGACGCCAAATTGCAAGCGGCAGAAGAATACGCTGTAGAGTGTGCCATCCTGAAAGTAGCGGGTTCGGAAACCCTTGATTATGTCGTTGACGAAACGATACAGGTACATGGAGGAATGGGATATTCTGAGGAGGGAACAGCGGCTCGCGCCTACCGCGATGCGCGCATCTCCCGCATCTACGAAGGAACCAACGAAATCAACCGGATGCTGACCGTCGATATGCTCCTGAAGAGAGCCATGCAAGGCAAAATCGATATTGTTGGACCTGCTTGGGCTGTTCAAAAGGAATTGACATCCATGCCTGGCTTTGGTCAGCCGGAAGGGCCGTATGCGGTAGAATACAAGGCGGTGAAGGATTTCAAGAAAATGGTTTTGATGGTTGCTGGTGCTGCTGCCAAGATGCAAATGGACGGTCAGCTCAATCTGAAGACAGAGCAAGAGATTTTGATGAATGTAGCAGACATGATGATTGATGCGCTGCTGGCAGAGTCGCTATTGCTTAGAGTTCACAAATTGAGCAGTCGCGAAGGAAAAGTAAGCCAGGATGTTTACGATGCCATCCTGAAAGTATTCCTTACTGACGCCAACGACCGGATGGCTAAGAACGCCAAGGATGCATTGACTTCCTTCGCAGATGGCGACCTTTTGAAGACATTGCTGATGGGTACCAAGCGTTTCAGCAAATACCCGGCTATCAACGTTAAGGCACTGCGCCGCAAAGTCGCGGGTGCTTTAATCGAAGCCAACGAATACTGCTTCTAGACATCGATATAGAAGAAATAAAAAATGCAATTTTAATTTAAAGTTGATAATGTTCAGAAAACTTCGGGATGTGATCGTCCCGAAGTTTTTTTTATGCCTGCCCTTTTGATGTATTCCTCCCTTGGGTTGTTGATCTCAGACCCACCATCCTACATATTAAAAAAAAGTACAACCCATACTGCTGGTGCGTCACCTAAATCTGACTTAGCCCTCAATACGATATTTTCGAAAACACTTATTTGTATGGCAAATCATTACCATCAACTAAGACGTCAAAGATGCACATTAAGCCTAACATTCTCCTCTCCTTCCTGTTTCCTTTACTCTTAGCTACCAGTAATTTATCCAATGCCCAACAAAGGGTACTGACGAACATCGAACAACAAGGCGGTTTTAAAGCGCAAAAAAATCAAAAACTGAATAGTGGTCTACAACAAGTCAACCAGTCTAGAATAGCCCGACGAGATCATCTGGGTACAAGGCTCATAGAAACCTACGATGATCTGGCGCTGATGATTGAGGACGAGAAAATTGTCATCGAACTCATCGCTAAAGGCGACAAGGCTGATCTAGTCGAAGAACTGTCCAAGCTGAATTTTGAAAAAGTAGCCACATTCGGAAAAATAATTTCCGGCAAGATCCATCTCGATGATCTAAAACGATTAAACGACCTTCAACATTTGCAATATGCTCGCCCGGTTTACAAGCCAGCCAGGCGAGTCGGCAGTGTCGATTCTCAAGGGGATACAGCCATGTATACCGATATTGGACGTTCTTCCTACAGCATCAATGGCGCTGGCCTGAAAATTGGGGCGCTGTCAGACAGTTACAACACCTTGAATGGCGAAGCCAGTGGCATTGCCAGCGGAGACCTTCCTGGTGCGGGCAACTCCAACGGTTTTACTACTCCAGTTACAGTTTTAAAAGAATACTCCTCTTCGGGTACAGATGAGGCGCGAGCCATGTTGGAGCTCATCCACGACGTAGCGCCTGGAGCAGAATTGTATGCCCGAACTGCTTTCGAGGGGGAGGCTGATTTTGCACAAGGCATACTGGATATGAAAGCAGCCGGCTGCGACATCATTGTAGACGACATCGGCTATTTTGCCGAGCCCTTCTTTCAGGATGGCATCATCGCTCAGGCAGTAGATTCTGTCGTTGGCAAGGGCGCCGTCTACTTTGCAGCAGCGGGAAACAGCGGTCGAAAATCATACGAAGTTGCTGGCTTTTCCGATTCCGGTATGACGTATTCCGGTAAGCCCATTCACGACTTTGATGCCTCTGCCAACACCGATTACAGTCAGCAACTGACACTTCCCGCCGGCGTATCACTTTACATTACGCTGCAATGGGACGACCCTTTCGGCTCCCTTCCCAACAGCATTGGTTCGGCTGATACCGACATGGACATTTACATCGTCAATGCAGGTTTTACTGCCATCCTTGCTTCCTCGCAGGACGACAATATTTCAACTGGTGATCCATATGAAATCATTGGCTACACCAACAATACCGGAGCCACCCAACAAATCAACCTGATGATTCAACACTATACTGGTCCAGCGCCAACTTACATGAAATATGTCTGTTGGACCAATAATGTTACCATCGACGAGTACGACACAAAAAGTTCTACGCTGATCGGCCATGCCAATTCCAGTGCGTGTATTGCCGTGGGTTCAGCTGCCTATTACAACACAACTGCCTATGGAGCTTCTCCACCTGCCATCAACAATTTTTCTGCAGCTGGCGGTACGCCTATCTTTTTTGACAGGTTTGGCAATTCAATTGCAACAGTCTATCGCCAAAAACCAGAAATCATCGGACCAGACGGTTCCAATACCACTTTTTTCGGTACCGATATTTCCCAGGACAGCGACAGCTATCCGAACTTCTTTGGCACCTCAGCCGCTGCACCACACGTCGCTGCTGCCGGCATCCTCATGATGGAAATCGGCGCAAGTGGCCGAACCGAAATACTGAATGCCTTGACCAATACATCGGAAGACATGGATGACCCTTCGACCGCCGGTGGCGATTCCGGCTTTGACTTTGGGACGGGCTTTGGAATGGTACAAGTCGATAATGCAATTAATTTTATTGTGAGTCTTCCGGTAGAATTACTAGATTTTGCCGTCTATCCCGAAGGCAAGCACAGCGGCCGATTGATCTGGCGCACAGCCTCAGAGCTTAACAATAAATCCTTTATCCTTCAACACAGCCTGAACAATGGTAGTTTTCAAAATATCGCTACCATCGAAGGAAAGGGCACCAGTTCAGCAATCAATCGATATGAGCACGTGGTAAATGATTTGATAGGTGGCAACCACTATTTTCGATTGATTCAAATGGATTTGGACGGCAGTCTAACCGACCACGGAATTGTCAATTTACAAATTAAAGGAAAAGAGAACCGAATCTGGTCTTACCGCCAGGGAGATCGACAACAAATAGCCATACGGACGACGACGCAAAGTCAGTGGACCCTAGAAGTGTTCAGTCCATCGGGCAAAATGGTCCACCAAGTTTCACATCGAACAGAGCAAGGTGAACGCCATGTGACGGAATTGCCCGTAGAAGAATGGCCACGCGGCACCTACTTTTACAAGGTCATGATGGCGGGGAGAAATGGCAGTGAAATCAAAAGCGGGAAGTTTGTCGTGCAGTAACACTACCTCTTTAAACATAAGGTAAATAAAGACCAAACATCAGTCCGGGCATATGGTATTTACCCGGTACTGATGTCTTTAGATGAAAACTACTCAAATTATCTTGAAGCCTTGCGTCTTACAATTTGACGAAGGACTGATGCTGCAAATTAGTATGTTGGCGACCTGTAAGATATAAATGATATAAGCCTTGCGGAAGTTCGGACAAATCCAAAGAGATACTTTCGTCCCCTCGCACATTGACCGTACCCAGCCTCAATGTACCTCCACTGGCATCGACGATGCGGAAGGTGTAAACATCAGCAGCTGACTTGTCCAATTGAATGTTAAGTATCCCTTTACTGGGATTGGGGCTGAGACGGATGTTGGCCGTTTTCAAAGGATCAACTGCCACAACCTCGCTTTGAGTAGCCTGACCATTCAAATCCATCTGTTGCAGGCGATAGTAAGCATTTCCTTTTCTCAAGGTCTTATCTTCGAAAACATATTTCGTTTGAATCTGGCTGTTAACAGCACCTGCAACTCTTCCAATTGATTGCCAATCGAGGAGGTCATCACTTTGCTGTACAAGGAAGTAGTCGTTTTGCCATTCGCTTTCTGTGGTCCACTGCAAGAAAACCTTGGAGGTGCCATGGCGTTCTGCCCTGAAATCGCTTAGGGATACAGGCAATGGTGCTTCGGTTTCAAAGTTGACAAAATATGAGCCATTGGTAATGATGTCATCTCTATTGCCATCTGTAGGGTTAAAGTCAACATCGGCCTCAAAAGTAATCTCCAGTGTGTAGGCAGTCCCCGTTGATAGGCCAAGCAGTAGATCAATGTTTAGAGAACTCGTTTGGCGGCGCTCGTCTCCTCCACCCAAGATATTCAGCTGGGTCATGGGAATTTCCACAAAACCACCGATGGGACTTCCCTGCTCATAGATGCGATACATTAGCCTGGCAAAGTAAACATCATCGCCACCATTTTCGAATGTTTGTATCTCTCCCAACTCAAGGGTCAAAGCACTTACCACCCCTAGATCGCCAGGCAAAGGCGAATCGATGAAACTGCAGCTACCCGCCTCGTAGAATATGCTGTTTAGCTGAACAAAGGAAGCACAATCACCAAAATAGCCATAGGCTGCTTGGAGCTTTTGGGCAGATAAGACAGACAAACACAACAGAAGAATCAATGTATACTTTCTGTACATAGCTTTCACAAATTGAGTTAGAAATGTTAATTCGATCCAGATTGAAAACACAAAAAATAGTAGCCTCGCCATGACGGCAAGTACCATTGCGTAGTATTTTAATTTGACCTTATTGGAATTCAGGGACGAATACTATGGCATTCCTTTAGACGTCGAATACTCATTGAAGTCCTTACTCAAAACACTTTACTTTTAGCCTTTCCGAATCCGACGCTTTAAGAATCGGCCTGCTATAAAAATAAGAACTTTCCCAATATTCGTGTAATTTCTACAATAATTTATTTCAATTATTTCCTCACAACTAAATAATGTATTAAATTTGGACTAGCCAGACAGAAAGCACAACTTCTACAGCTTTCATTTTTTATTCTTCACACTCCGCTAGCAATTCTGCCGATCTGAATTCGGCTATGGTAACATGTGTTTGCCCGGTTTGTGCATCCAATTCCAAAAACAAAGTGGGCTGTTTCTAAATTTTAATAAAAACTGGAACATGAAATTGCAACTGCTCCTCCCTGCCCTTGCTATGTCTTTTTTGAGCCTTCAAACCAATGCTCAAGATTTTATGCTGCAAGGTTGGTACTGGGATTATCCCAAGACCTGTGATGGCGCCAACTGGGCGCAAACACTAGATGCTCAGGCTGCCGACCTGGGCAATGCTGGCTTTACTTATGCCTGGCTCCCTCCGCTCTCCCGCGCCAGCTTTGGCTCTTGTAGCAACGGCTACGATCCAAAAGATTTGTACGATTTGGGAGAATATGGCTTAGGACCAACAGGATTCGGTAGCCGCGCCGATCTAAATGGCTTGATCAGCGCTCTGAACAGCAATGGCGTTGCCTCCGTGGCCGATGTCGTTTACAACCATCGAGATGGTGGTGCTCCGGAAGACAATCCATGGGTGAAAGACTACATCACCATCCATTTCAACAACACCAAAAATCCATTTCCATCCGATCGATTCCGCTGCGTCCTCCCTCTAGGTGGCAGCTCTGGCAATGGGGCCGGAGACTATTACTTTAAAATCAGCTCTAAGACCCAGGACAACCGCTTCACCAACAAACCCTACTCCATCCGAATGGAAACCTCGGTGGTTGGTATGCAAGGACTTCCCGACCAAAATGAGGCGGAACCCAATGGTGGAGGCGATTGCGGCGAAGCTTTCAACGACATACAACTCGGCGTGCAAATGCTGGCCAGCGTAGATGGAGCCGGTTGCCGGACGGATGAGTTTAAACTCACTTTGACAGCGGCCGATTTCAATGCAGCGGGTGATGAACTGGTCATTCGCCTCAACAACTTTAATGGCGATTATACCGATCACCGCATCTATGGTATTTGGAATACCAGCGCGTCCCGCGATGTTGCCAACCAATTGAAGTACCAGACCTTTACCAACTTCAATGGCCTACCGAGCGGGCAAGGCGGTATGAATTTTGAAAACTTCCGCCCCAACAGTACCAATGCCACAACCAATACATTGGGCGGCGATTGGGATGCCATGCTGTTTTTCTACGATTACGATCAGTACAGAACCGATACACAAAACAAACTCTACGACTGGACGACTTGGCTGTGGAACAATGTCGGGATCAGAGGATTCCGCATGGATGCAGTCAAGCATTTCGATCCGGCTTTTGTAGGTGGTTTGATGAATCATCTCGATGGTCAGGGCATCAATCCGGGTATGGTGGTCGGAGAATTTTTCGATGGCAATCCCAATTCCCTGAATGGCTGGGTCAATGATGTTCAGGCCAACATGAATGCCAGCGCCCTGCAAAACATCGATGTGCGCATCTTTGATTTCGCCATGCGGGAAGCACTCAAAAACGCCTGTGACCAATTTGGCTACGATGTTCGCAGCCTTTTTAACTCCGGCTTGGTAGATGGCTTGGGTACAAGCGCCTTCAATGTTGTGACCTTTGCCAACAACCATGACTTCCGCGGCCCGGGCGAGCCCATACAAAACGACCCTATGCTGGCTTACGCCTACCTGCTGACCAACAACCGCATCGGCCTACCGACCGTCTTTTACCCAGACTACTACGGTACGACCATTCCGAACGCCCCGACCAATACCCTAAAGCCTGCCATCGACGATCTGATGCGCATCCACCAGCAATTCATCTTTCAGGCCAACAGCATCGATTATCTGACGCGCTTTGGAACGCCTTACACAACCATTTTTACCGATGGCTTCCCATCCACCACCCTCGTTTACCAAATCTCTGGTGGCATCGGAGGGGCAGAAGTCGTCGTCGCCATCAACTTTGCCGGAACAAGCATGCGCATTGATCAAGAACTCAATGGAACCAATATCTCGGTAGGGGAGCTTTTCCTGGAACAAACGGGCAATGGCCTCAACAGCATGAGTACCGTAGATGGTAGCAACCGCATTCGCATGGAGCTGCCCGCCAGAAGCTATGGCGTTTGGATTCAGAACCCTGCGATTCTCCCCTTGGAACTGCTGAGCTTCGATGCCCAACAACTGGGGAGCCATACTTTGTTGGACTGGCAGACACGATCTGAGCAGGACGTCAAAGGGTTTGAAATTCAGCGCTCCGTCGATGGGAAGTACTTTGAGCCTTTTGGCTGGAAGGACGCCCGCAACCAAAATGGACTGGTGGGTAACTATCAGTTTCAGGATCACTCTCTGCCAATGGGTGGTACGGTTTACTATCGTCTAAAGATGATCGACCTGGATGGTCAGCATCAATATTCAACGGTCAAAGCGGTACAGCAAGCAGCCACCACGGCTGAGTTTCAAGTAGCACCAAACCCAGCCAATCAAGCCTTTAGCATTCGCATTCCTGAATCAGCTTGGGGCAAGGACTTGCAAGTCCAGCTTTTTCATGGCTCTGGTCAGTTGCTTAGAAGTTGGCAAGCGCAACAAATACAGGCCGACTGGCAGCAGTTCGACATCTCCGATCTGCCTTCCGGCACCTACTGGCTGAGGCTGGAATCGGGTCAATCGACCTACTCGACGAAGTTGCTCAAGATGTAGGTGATCATCCACTTTCATCTGATGGAATGAGAATTGCAATTTGAAGGCAAATTTAGGGCTGTGGCATGAACTGTAAGCCATCCTGGTAGTTATTTAATTGATGGATTCAATTACACAAATCGTACTAGGAGCCGCTGTAGGGGAAGTCGTGCTGGGACGCAAGGCAGGCAACCGCGCCATGTTATTTGGTGCCGTCGGAGGAACAATCCCCGACTTGGATGTACTGGCTAATTTCGTCAGCGATGACATGACAGCTCTTGCCTTTCATAGGGGCATTTCTCATTCCTTCTTTTTTGCCTTCACGGCTCCGCTCGCATTTGGTTGGTTGACCCACAAAATGTACGACAGCGGTATTTATAAAAAGCGTGGATTTCGGATAGGTGCCATGGTAGCCTGGCTTGCTTTTGCAGCGCTGATTGCACTGGGACTCAACTTGATACCTGTAATGACAGCCGGAGGTCCGTCCCCGCCCTTCCTGGGAGGTAGCATCGTTGTACTTGGTATGCTGGCTTGGTGGCTGCATCGGGTGTACATGAAAGACCCCGTCTCAGAGGTGAAACTCCGTTTGAAGGATTGGTACTGGCTGTATTTCTGGTCCATCTTTACGCATCCTTTGCTCGATTGCTGTACGACCTACGGCACGCAGGTTTTTCAACCTTTTTCAGACTATCGGGTCGCCTGGAACAATATTTCTGTGGCCGATCCCATCTACACGGTTCCTTTTCTGATTTGTCTTTTCGTGGCCGCTCGTTTCACTCGCACCCACCGACTAAGGCGAGTCTTCAACTGGTTGGGCATCAGTCTGAGTTGTCTGTACCTGATCTACACGCTTTACAACAAGCGGAAGGTCAATCAAGCATTCAAGCAAACCCTTGCTGCCAAATCCATCGAATACGACCGCTATATGACAGCTCCCACCATCTTCAACAACCTATTGTGGCATTGCATTGCGGAAGGCGACAGTGTGTACTACCAGGGCTTGTATTCTGTATTGGACAAGGAGGCCATCATCGATCCCATTCGCATCATTCCCAAGAATCGATATTTGATTGAGGGACATGAACAAGACGAAGATATCCAGACCTTGCAGTGGTTCTCCAACGGCTACTACAACATCATTCGCCGGCCCGATGGGCAACTACAGCTCAACGATCTACGTTTCGGATTCATCGGCGATCGAGAACCCGAGCCTGACGATTTCGTGTTTCACTTTTTCCTAACGCCTAAAAACGGCCAACTCGAGGCCAAAGAAGATCGCAATAGAGAATTTAAAGAAGGCGACCTACAAGCCTTTCGCGAACGGATGATGGGCAAATAGTCTTAATATTTGGCCCCTGTATTTTCTTGCCCATCATCGCAACTTGAAATATTTTATCATTCTCGCATCCTTTTCACAAGCTTTCCCGTTTGATTAGCTTGTCACAATATTTGGTTTTCCGTAAATGAATGTTCGAAGGAGAAACCAGACATTTGACATTCAGTCTTGAGAGAGAGTTTTATCCCCTTCTATTTCCACTAATCCCATTACATATCCGTATTCCCTCAGACAGCCAATAGATGCGTCTGCCTGTAACTGCCATGTCGGCTTACAGCAGCTGGTATTTTATTGGCTCAAGCAAAGGATTGTAATGATCGATATTTTTGGTTTCTACCCAAGTACAGCACATAAACTACTGAGTGTCCTCCTGTTTTTCAGCTACTGTCAAACAGGAATGGCACAAGCAATCCATCCTTCTCCGAGTTGTCCAAATGGCTACAACAGCTACGAACTGCAGTGGGGAACGATCGATGGTTTTCAGCAATGGCCAGCCGGAAGCCTATCCAATGAATACTTGAACGTGGATGGCTCGGCCTGCCGCTTTACCTTCGAATTGAGTGGCGATGTGGGTGATTTCAGCATTTTGGGAACCAGTCAAACGCCCTATGTTCAACCTTTTTATGCCGACGGACTAACCAATGTACTGAGCCTACGCGTAGAACCTTTCAATGGAACTGGAAGCGAAATCGATTTACAAATCAAGCTTTTTCCAGCCATCCCTGCCCGACTTGCTTTCGACCTTTATTACGTTTTAAAAGATAATGTTGGCCGAGCCGATCAAATCAAAGTATTTGCTAGCTATGGCAACAGCACTCCCATCTACCCACAGTTCAATGGCAATGGCAGCAGTAGTTGGACCGAAGTAGAAGATGGTACCCTGCTGGCCACCGGTTTGAGCAACAACGGACAGGACGATCAAGTAGGCGTTCTATTCGATAGTGCCGAATACATCGATCGAATCCAAATCCAATGGCGAGATTGCAGTGGCTGCCCCATTGGAGAAAGAGGACTCGGAATTGGACACATCCAATTTTGTACAGCCGGCGCCGATTGGGATCAGGATGGCCTTTCCGATACAGAGGATACCGATGATGACAACGATGGCATTCCCGACACTTACGAATTGTGCTTGGATACTCCGCCGCCACCTCTGCCAACGGAAACCACCATCGCTGTAGAAATTCAATTCGATGAATTCCCGGACTACATCAGTTGGGACCTGCGCGACAGTAGTGGCAACATCGTACGTTCCAGCCCCGCTTACGATCGCATGACCTATGCTACAGCCTTTGTCCGTGATGAAATTGTACTACCCGCTGGCAGCTACCAATTCAACATTCGGGATGCCTTTCTCAATGGCATTTGCTGCGGCAATTACGATGGTTACTATCAGGTTCGCTCCAATGGATTCATTGTGCTGGGTGGAACAGGTAATGGCAACTTTGGTGCTTCCGCCTCCGGCACTTTTCGCTCCGATAACTTGCCCGTATCAGCATTCAACTGCCTCGAAGAAGACCCTGCCGGCGATAAAGATCAAGACGGTATTCCCAACTTTCAAGATGCTGATTTTTGTACTTTGAATCATAAGGGCGTTTGTGCTTCCTTGGATCAAGACAGCGATGGCCTCATCAATTCTTTTGACCTAGACAGCGACAACGACGGCATACTGGATTCGGTAGAGTCCGATGGAAAAGACGGCATTACCAACCAGCTACCCAATTCCGATAAGGACCAGCAGCCCGACCTATACGATGTAGATGCCGACAACGATGGCATTTACGATAATTACGAAGCCCAGGCCACACAATCCTACATCGCTCCCGGCAATAGCGATCTCGATGGCGATGGTCTATTGGATGCTTATGATACCCAAAAAGGATTTGGAGGCTCCGGTCTTCAACCCAACGATCAAGATGCCGACGGCCAAGCCGACTTTAGGGATTTAGACAGTGACAATGACTATTTGCCAGATTGGCAAGAAGCCTGGGATCAACTTGCAGATGGGGATTCCAGACCGGACAACCTCAATTTCGACCAAAAGCAGGATGCAGATCGCGATGGTTTGTTGCAATGCTTCGATCTGGACGATGAAGATGCCTCCATCATCGATTGGGTTGGACAACCAGCCAACGATAATGGCCAAACCGACTCGGGGCAGATGCAAAGCCAAGGCACGCCTTTCATCACTGGCATCACTTTGGACGATTTGCTTCCAGACAATGGCCAACAAGCCGAAGAGCCGGACTTTCGAGACCCCATCAGCAATTTTAGCAATTCGCGGGTAGGATATGCCTTTGCAGACGGCTCCGCTACTTTCAGTTACGACCCAAGCAGTGGCATCCACAACCAAAGCAGTAATTCCGGCAAAATCCGGGCGACCGCCGCTTACAGTCCCAATGGCGACGATTGGCACTACTATTACAATCCTCTACAACCTGGCTTGTATCTTTTTGCCATCAGAAATGGTACGGGCAGTAGCAATCTCGTCCCGATGTCCGAGCTGATCGACTACATCGAAATTCAGGAGGAAAGCAATCCGGCAGCTCGCTATAAGGAGGGAGGGTCCAAAGCTTTTTTGGTTATGCAGCGCGATTGGAATGTAGTATTGAAGCAGGAACCGGCAGCTGGCAGTACATTCGACATCCGCTTTTACTTTCAACCCGAGGAGCTGAAGACGCTTGATACCGCTGCTGCTGCCATTTTGAGTACCCAATCGGGTGGACAACGCCAGACGCTGAAGTGGTTCAAGAAATCCGGTGGACTCAACAATGCAGACATCAGCAGCAATGGCATTGAAGGCTTTAAAGACATCAGCTCTACTGCCAACATACTGGTAGATGAAAAAAATGGTATTGCCAATACGGATGGTAATAATTTGGAGGCGGGCAATGGGAAAAACTTCATTCAATTCGAAGGCTTGAGCAGTTTCTCGGGTGGTACGGCGATGGTTGAAATCGACCTTTCTCCCCTGCCCGTAACGCTCGATGATTTTGGTGGACAGGCTGAAGGCTGTGAAGTCAATCTGCATTGGTTGAGTGCAGAGGAGTTAAATTTCAGTCACTACGAATTGGAGCAAAGCAATGATGGAAAGACATTTCGAAGTATTGCAAACCTCGCTGGCAGTCAAAATACAGGGGGAGCATCTTACCATTTTCGCGACCGAAATGCAGGCCATGTCAACTACTATCGTTTGAAAATGATTGATCTGGATTTACAATATGCCTATAGCCCCGTCGTTGTAGTCAAAACCGATTGCCTCTTACCAAAAGCTGATATACAACTTTACCCCAACCCCATAGCACAAAATGCGGCGAATGTACACCTTCGCTTGTACAATACTGAAAACAAAGTAGTGTTGCGGCTACGCCGTTCGAACGGCCAAGTCTTGCACACAGAAGAATTCCCGGCACCCAAAGGGTGGATCACCCATTCCATTGATCTGAGCGATCTACCCGCCGGGATTTATTTTTTGAGCAATGACTACTCAGAATACAGCCAGGTCGTCAAACTCATCGTTACAGATTTATGAGTCGTAATCAGTCCATCCATCAAATGAGATGAACCAATAAGGTTTTAAGCCTTTTCTCCTTCGACAGCCAGACTTCTTTCTTTAGTCATCAGTTTGTACAGTATTGGCACCAGCAACAAGACAAAGAAAGTCGATGTCATCAAGCCACCGATGATGGTCCAGCCCATCGGCGCCCACATGGAGCCACCGCCTAGGGTCAAGGGCAACAATCCAAGGATGGTGGTCAGGGTTGTCAAAACAATTGGGATAAAACGGACCTCTGCAGCTTCCTTAGCGGCAGTTTCAACAGATACTCCTTCTCCCAAACGCTCATTGGCGAAGTCCACCAAGACAATCGAATTGTTGATGGCAATCCCGATCAAACTCACCAGGCCGATGAAGGCTGTAAAAGAAAATGGTACACCTGCTACCAAAAGCATCAAAATGGAACCGATGATGGCCAGCGGCAAGGCGGAGAAAATAATCAGTGGCTGAGCAAAAGAGCGAAACTGAATGATGAGTACGCCCAGAATCAGGATGAGGGCCATGATGGAGGCCGTCCCCAATCCACCGAAGGACTCTTCCCGCTTTTCCAAATCTCCTTTGAATTCATAAGTGTAGCCTTGATCCCAATTGAGCTGATCCAGTTCTTCGCTAAAGCTAGCAACCACCTCGTCCAACGTAAATCCAGCCGTAACATCAGCTAAAATGGATGCCACCCGGTCGGTATTTAAGTGGGCAATTTCGTTGGGTGCTTCTGCAAATTCAACATCGCTCACGTGGCGCAAGGGAATGAACCGGTTGTTGAGTGATGTAACGCTGATGCGATCGAAATCTTCCAACTGAAATTTTTCGTCATAATCGTAGCGCATTACAATGTCGTATTCTTCTGCATCGACATCGCGGAAAGCACCGATGGTACTACCGTTGACAAAGCTCCGGATTGTTTTATCGATTACATGCAAGGGTACACCCAGCATCATGGCTTTGTCGCGATTGATATTGAAATACAAATCCGTTTTATTGTTGGCCAGGGGATTGTCGACATTGATAATTCCTGGGTGGCGACGAGCAATTTGCTCTGCTTGTCGAGAATAAGTTTGCAACTTACCCAGGTCATCCCCATAAATTTTCAGGGCAATGGGTGCCTCGGAAGGTGGCCCCTGGATGTATTCCCGCACGTCGATTCGAGCATTTGGATACGTACTAAATTCATTGCGCAACTCTTCCAGCAAAGTGTAGAAGTCATTCACATTATACTCCTTCAGTGCAACGTATATCTCAGCATATGAGCTGGAATAGTTCTCTGGGGTGATGTTGTAATAAATGCGCGGATTGCCGTGGCCAATGTTGGAAAAATAGTACTTGACATTTTCCTTGGAGGCTAGCACCGACTCTACGTATTGGACCGCTTCATCGGTTGCATCCAGATTACTACCAGTGGGTAGGTTGACCGTAATGCGAAACTGAGGCTTTTCTGCCTTTGGGAAAAAGGTCACACCGACCAGAGGGAACAGCGCCATGGCACCAGCAAAGCTGCCAATTGCAAAAGCGATGGATAAGACCTTATGGCGAAACGCCCAGTTTAGCGTCCGGCGGTAAGGGCCTTCAACGAATCGGCGCAACAAGCGAAAGGAAGCTGTTTGACGTTGAGCGCCACCCTCGCTTTTTTTCAAAATATTGCGCGCCATGAAAGGCGTCAAAGTAATGGCAATAAGCAGGGAGCCAGACAAAGTCGCAATAACACTGACCGGCAGGGCGCGAATAAATTCTCCTGTTGTATCCGGCATCATAATGATGGGTACAAAGGCCAAAATGGTGGTCAGTGTGGCGCTAAACATGGGTGCAACCAACTGCGAGGTTCCCTTGATGGCCGCCTCTTTTCGACTGAGCCCCTTCCCCAAAAATCGCTCGATGTTTTCGATGATGGCAATGGAGTTATCCACCAGCAAACCCAGTGCGACGATCAGACCGGTAACGGACATCTGCTGCAAGCCCAGCTCGAAGTAATCAACGATCCACAAGCCGATCAGGATGGAAAATGGAATGGACAACATCACCAGGCTGGCCGCTCTATAACCAAGGACCAAAAAGATGATCAGCCCAACCAGGAGAATCCCTTGCAACAGATTGCTGATGAAACCACTGATGCGTTCTTCGACCCCCTCCGATTGGTTGAACACATACTCCAAACGGACATCCTCTGCCAATTGGAATGCATCCAATTTTTCTTGAATCGGATTGGCGACATCAAAGATATTGAAGCCTTCCTTCTGCTGGACGGTCAAGACGATACTGCGCTCTCCATTGAAACGAGATGTATACCTTTCGTCTTCGTAATCAAAATATACGGCTGCAATATTTTTCAGGTAAACCAGCTTTCCTTGGAAAGCGCCTACAACGGTATTTTTGATTTGCTTGATGTTGTCGTAAGCCCCCGATGTTTTGACATTGAAAAGCTTGTTGGACACCTTGATGGCTCCACCAGGGATATTGGCATTGTTGCTTTGGATGGCCTGCTCAACATTGGTCAGTGAAATATTCATCTCAGTCATTTTGACTGGATTGAGCGCGACCCGCACCTCTTGCTCTGGGTATGCATCGATTTTTACTTTCCGCACCCCATCAATCTTCTCGACGACGTTTTTCATACGGTCTGCCTCATTTTTCAGCTTCGCATAAGAGGCCGTTTCTGACACTAGGGCCAACTGGTAAATAGCAACCGTTGTAGAGGTGGCTCGAAAATAATCAATTCGATATAAGTCCTGCGGCAGGTCCCCTCGGATTTCGTTTACCTTAGATTGTACTTCGTCGTACTTCTCCTTTGAATCGACCTCAAAATAGAATTCGATTTCCAATACTGCTACACCGTCGGTGATATTGGTCCGAATGGTTTTGATGTCATCTAATTCGTTGATGGCTTCTTCGACTTTGTCGACCACCTGGCTTTCCATATCCTTTGGGTTGGCGCCTGGCCAGATGACCACCACATTGGTCTGGGGGATATCAATGGCCGGGTCCTCCATGCGAGGCATCGTCATGTAAGCACTCAAGCCGGCAAACAACAGAAAGGCAAAAGCCGTAAGGGTAAATTGATAATTTTCTATGGAAAACTTTGGAATGTTCATCCCGATAGATTTTAGAGTATTCTTTGGATTTTATTCAAAACGATGGCTCCACCAGCACAAGCAGCCGATGTCCTCCTAAAAACAATTGGCGTATTTGATCGGCTTAATTTGTTCGTACAGCCACTATTTCTCCGTCCTCCAGATAACCGCCACCTTTTACGACCACAGGCGTCCCGTCCATCAAGCCACTTTTGACCAGAATTTGGTCTTTTTCCAGCTTGTAAATTTCGATGTCTGTTTTGACAGCTGTATCGCCACGGAGGGTAAAGACAACCCCTTTGTCCTGGTGGGCATTGACCAGTGCATTGACGGGAATCGACAACAATTCTTGACCAGAGTTGGTATGCAATTCGACCATTCCGATGAATCCTGAAAACAGTTTCTTACCGGCATTATCTACGGTTATTTCTACTTCAAAGGTATTCATGTAGGGGTCTGCGATGCGTGCCATTTCGCTTACCTGTCCTTTGAATACCATGTTGGGATAGGCATCGAATTGAATGCTGGCTTGGTCCTTCATCGATACGTGGATGATGTCTTTATCGGTGAGGTTTACGCGGATGACCTGCGTTTGATCGTTGGAGCCGAAAACAAATACTGGTTGGCCGGGGCTGGTCAGCTCATTGGCTTCTGCAAGTTTTCTGAGGATGACGCCATTGGCTGGTGCCACAATTTTGGAGTAAGCCAAATTAAAATCTGCAATTTCTTCATTTTGCTGATTGAAGTTTAGATTGGTTTCAGCGGCTTGCAACTGATTGCGGGCATTGTCGAGCTGAAGACGAGCATTGTCCAGTTGCTCGAATGTCGCCACGCTGTCCTGGTAAAGTCCTTCGGCATTTTTCAAATCGCGTTCTGCCTTTCGGACGGCCAGGCGGGCATTTTCAATGGTAATTTGTGCTTGTCGAGTTCCCAATTCGGCTTGTTGAACTTGGGCGCGAATTTCAGCCAGTTTGAGTTCAGCCAGCAATTGTCCTTTCCGGACGCGCTGCCCTTCTGCCACATGCAACCGATGGATAACCCCTCCGGTCTTAAAACTGAGCTTGACCTCTTCACGCGTAGCCAGCTTACCCGTTGCAAAAATGGTTTCATGGTAATCGACCTGCTCAGCCGTTTTGGTAATGACTTGGCGGACTGTACGCTCTTTATTTTCTTCTTCAGAAAAGCCAGACAGTTGATAGACAACCATCACAGAGATGACAGTGATCAAAATGGGAACAACAAAAAAAAGAGACTTTTTCATTATGGTTGAGTTTAACTTTTATCAAAGGATTCTTAAAAAGTAAATCGTTTTTCAGATTTTCACCTCAAAAAAAGGTGTGGATGCGCTAGTAAGCATTCGAAGCATTTTCGAATTCTGCCAACCGAATTTGGTAGTCGTACTGCGCAATAATTTTTTGCTGAGAGGCATTGGTCAATTGGGTTCTAGCATTGGTAAGTTCAACCAAATTGGCCTGTCCTTGTCGAAATTTTTTCTCGACCAGCTTATATGCTTTTTGTGCACTGGCCTCCTCGCTTTTGGCCAGCTCTATGCTTTTGAGGGCGGCATTCATGGCATGGTAAGTATTGATGACCTGCAAGCCAATCTGCCGTTGCACTTCTGTTTTTTTCTGTTGCAGGATTTGCTTTTCCAGCTCTGCCTGTTCAACCTTGGCCTTTGTTGGTTTGTTGAACAACGTCCAACTCATCACTACGGAGCCTAGGAAGTAATCGTCTTCTGCTCCAAAGGAATAGCTCGTTCCCTGAAAACCATAGTCTGTTACCAGGTTGAGCTGTGGCAAGTAATCCCCTTTGCTCATGCGGATTTTACCATCCGTCGCGGCCAGAAAATAATTGAACTGCTGAATCTCCTGCCGACCTTGCCGGGCGCTGTTTTGAGCAGATTCCAGGGAGACAGTCGATACGGCTTTGGAAGCTAAAGCATCCACCTGGATGGGAGCTTCATAATCGCGATTGAGCAAGAAATTGAAAAACGCTTGTGCAATGGACTGGTTCTTCTCTGCCTCTGCCAATTGCTGCTCTACGCGCTTGACCTCTGCCTCTGCGGCGTACACCACATCAACAGTAACTTTGTCGTACTTGTTGAGGCTCTTTGTCGTACGCAAATTTTCTTCGACCAGCAAAATGGTATTTTCAAAAAGGGTCACTGCCTCCTGCGCCTTGAGGTAATTGAAATAGGCCGTTTTCACCTCTTTGACCAACTCCCTTTTGTAGATGTCGACAGATAGACGGTCGGCTTCTGATACATTCTGCTGAATGCGATGACCGTTCAAAATGGCCGAATTAAAAATGGGGAAGACCATTCGCAAGGCCGTTTCGTGTTCTGTCTCCCGTAAAAAGTTGACCTGCTGATTTTCGATTTCGGGAAAAAGTGGCACCTCTGGATAGTCGGGAATGCTTGCTTGCGAAGCCTGATTCACCAAGTTGAGGTTGTTGTAAACGGGATTCATCAGATCACCCAGTGGCAAGTCGAACGTACGACCGCCCCTGGCTACCGAATAGCGGGCCTGGATGGAAAGGCTTGGGTAGAAACGCGCCTTGGCTTCCTCAAGGGCTGCAAGGCTCTTTTTATAAGATAAATTCTTTTGCTGGAGAGCGATGTTGCTCTTCAGGGCTTCATTCAGGTATTGGTCTAGCACGGAGTTTTGTCCTTGCAGATTGGAAAATACCAAAACGAGTAATAGGGTGGTTACAAATATGATCCTGTACATGTCTTTCTGAGTTTGTAGTAGCGGCTATGATCAATTGAATACGATGGTAATATCCGGATATATTTTTTGGCTTTCTTTCCGAAAAGATTGAATTGTGCGATTCACTGATTGAATCGTTTGAAGCCATTGTTGAACTGCATATCAATCTGAGCATTTGTTGTCCCTTGTCCAAGCAATGCTTCTGATCTACTTTTTGTTGCAACAACTTCCGTATCTTTGCCTTTCTATGAGGTATTTTGTTCAACTGGCCTACAATGGCACTCGTTTTCACGGATGGCAAAAGCAACCCAATAGCCAGTCCATACAACAAACATTGGAAGAAGCTTTTTCTCTTTTGCTGCGCCAGCCCATCGATATTACGGGCTGTGGTCGTACAGATACGGGTGTTCATGCCTCTGACTATGTCTTTCATTTCGATTGCGACGCGCCTCTGCCAGAACACCTGATTTATCGGCTCAATAAATTTCTGAGTAGCGATATTGCCATTTATACCATTAAGGAGGTTGAACAGGATGCTCATGCCCGCTTCGATGCGATTAGGAGAAGCTACAAGTACCACATCAGTTGGCAG
>JBCCSZ010000039.1:0-34907 GCA_039199225.1 Bacteroidota bacterium | reverse complement strand
GTACCATCCTCCCAGAAATAATGGCAGACAGTTTCCAGCCTTTGATACGCAAAATAATCTTCTATGGGTTTGCCCGCCAGTCGATACAGCTCCTCTATGTACATGGGCATGGTGAATAGGGAAGGACCGGCATCGAAGCGATAGCCTTCCATTCGGATTTCGGACAGCTTACCGCCCGGATAGCTGTTGGCTTCGTAGACTTCCACCTGAAAGCCTTTTGTAGCCATCCGGATGGCACTGGCAAGGCCGGCAATTCCAGCCCCAATGATTCCTACCTTCATAGGTTGCGGATTGTTTGTTTATACAGAACAAAGAAAGGCAGATATTGTTAAATCCGGAAGCAGAAGACCGAGCGATCTTCCATTATTTTAAGTACCAACCAACTGTGTGACTTCCACCAGCGGGAGAATGACGTAAAAGTCGGTCCCGACATCCACGATGGTTTCGAAGAAAATCTCCCCATTGACCGATTCGATGATGTTTTTGGAAATGGCCAGCCCCAGCCCGGTACCAGAATTTTTGGTCGTGAAGTTAGGAACAAAGACCTTGTCGCGCTTGTCTTCTGGAATACCGCTGCCGTTGTCACTCACTCGGATGATGGCTTGGTTGTCGCGCCGGTACAAAAAGACCTTGACAGCGCCTGAGCGTTCATCGGGAATGGCTTGGATAGCATTTTTGATGAGATTGTTGAGCACTCGCATCAGATGATTTTTGTCGGCATAAACAAAATACTGTTCATCCGGCAGGGAGATATTGAGTTGCAAATCCTCCATATCGTATTGCTCATTGCTGAATAAGTCGAAGACAGACTGTACGAGTTGGTTGAGTAGAATTTTTTGATTTTCTGCCCGAGGCATTTTCGCAAAGTTACTGAATTCAGAAGCAATCTGAGCAAGATTATCGATTTGCTCGATGAGGGTGCCAGATACCCGCTTCATCAGTGGTTCGATGTCATCGGGATTCGATTTGTAGGCGTGTTGTAGGTATTGAATACTCAGCTTCATCGGCGTGAGTGGATTCTTAATTTCGTGGGCCACTTGCTTGGCCATTTCGCGCCAGGCTCCCTCGCGCTCGGATTGTGCCAGTCGGTCGGCACTTTCTTCGAGCTTGTTGATCATCCGGTTGTATTCGGCAATCAGTTCGCCCAACTCGTCCTGGCTTTTCCATTCCAGCTTTTCATTGCGCTTGCCCAATTTCACTTGCTTGAGCTTATCACCGATTTTGGCCAGCGGGCGGGTGATGGAATTGGCAACTGCAATGGCGATGGCACCGGCGATCAGCAGCAAAAAGACGTAGACGTTCAATAGGGTACTCATAAATATGGTCACATCGTCGCGCTGGTTGCTGCGCTTGCTGTAGTAAGGCAGCCCCAGGTAGGCCAGCGTTTTCTCGCCAGATTCTGTTCTGACCTTCAATGGCACATAAGCTGATTTGTAAATCAGTTCTCCTACTCTCTCCCGATCATTGACATATTCTGAATCGTCCATTAGGTGGAGCGCCCGGTAGGCGAGTGGGTCCATTTTGGGCGTGATGATCCCCTTGTTGTAAATGTCGTCCTCGGAGGTGCTGATGAGATTGCCCGCCGTATCATACATGTTGATGTCGATTCGGTGGATGCGTGTCAGCGGAGCAACCAACTGGGTGATTTGAAAGGTTGAGTCGTTTTCAGACCGGGTTCCTACGTCGTGAATGGCATTTCTCAAAACAGCAGAAGTCTTCCGCTCCAACCGCTTTTCGTGGTAATCCTCAGAGGAAGTATTGAAGAACCAGACAGTTACCATACCTATGATGAAAAAAGAGGTAACGATCAAAAAGATAACAGATAACTGGATGCGATTTCGAAGCGAAGGCCGCCTCTTGAGAGAAAAACTCAGTGCCTTTGGCAGGATGTGAACAAAAGTATTGATGGCTGCAAATATTAAAATGAGCAGGACCAGCATACCAAAAATGTAGGAAAACAGAGAAATGGCCTTGATAAACATTTCCTTCTCCTTCCCAATAACAACGGTCTTATTTTCTGCTACTTGGCATACAAGCTCCGAGCGTTTTCCAATGAGGATTTCACGGCTTCGGTTGACCTCGGGCAGTGGGCTGATGTTCAACGACTGCCCGTACATACCCCCCTTGGAATCGATCAACTGACCATCCTGGTAGATGGCATAGTCGTATTTATCCAACTCCACTAATTGCTTGTAAGGTTGCTCTACCAACAGTTCGGTGTAGACCCTCGATTGGTCTTTTCGGTTTCGATCAAACTGTAGGATCAATCGCGTTGGATTGTCCGGATTGCTCCTGGACATCAATCCCAAATCGGCAAAGTAAATGGGGTCTTGGTCCGAATAAAGGCGCAAGACCTTTGAGTCGATTTCCTTCGAGATGGTAAATTTATCCTCAAACAGAGAAAGTGGCTCGCCTTGGCCTTCGACGATGGGCTGTTCATATTTGTTGTAGCCAAAGACCTTGAGCTTATAATTGTTGTACAAATAGTGATTTTGCGTAAAGAAACGGTTAATCTGCGCGTCTAGTGCTTTTGCCTTCAACAAAAAGGGATAGGGCTTACTGATGGTGTTGGGCAGCTCTTCATCGCTCTGAATCTTTTGGATCAGTTCCTTCAATGCATTTTCTGCAATGGTATCTCTAGGGTCTGACAATTGCTTGGCATAGGATATGCGAAGGATTCGATCTCGATATGCATTGTATTTGAACAGCAAAATGGATGGAAAGGCAGATAAAATGACCAACCAAATGACCAACCAAGTGAAATTGGCACTCTTACTATCGATGAATAGGTCGAAGATCAAAATGAAGACAAATGCAATCAACAGTAGATAGGCTGTCGGAAGCATCAGTTGGGCGCCCATCAACAAGGGGGCTACTGCCAAGGTCGCCAAGGCCAATGCTGCCAGCCTTAGATAGCGATCCAAACCGATTTCCAATATGGCCAACATCATCCGATGCCCAAACAAGAATAGAGCGATCAGTAATAGAATCACACCTGTGATGGCCATCAAGCTGTAGCGGTCGAGATTGAATACATTATCAAAGTCGAAGGTAATGCCTGTGTTGAAGACGAGGGCCTTAAATACAGAGGTGATGATGAGTATGCCCAATAAAATGGAAAAATAATTCAAAGTCGTCAGGCCAAACTTTACATTCTTCGACAGGTGATCGAAAGAGCGCATCTTAGCTTCTTTGTGGAAGAAGATCATCACCCAAAGCAATAAGATGATGTTTATCAGCAAGTCACCCAGTGAACTACTAAGAGGTGTATCGAAGTTTTTGGTGAATAAGGGCAGCATGCTGAATTTATCTGTAAAACCCAGCATGATGCTCAGCAATCGAATACCAAATACAGAAGCCATCAGAAAGGCCGCACCAATCCAGGCTTGTTTTGGAGTAGCCAGCGAACGGGCCAGGCTGTTGATGAATACGCCCAATATGAGAAAGGCGATCAAATACAGCCACAACAATTTTTGTTGTCCATTGATGTCGACAATGGGACCGGAGGCGTGTAAAAATCCGATGTGCTGGTCGTAGCTATTGACAATGGGGTAGGAGCTAACGTTGTTGCTCAGGTCAACTTCCGCAGGAATGCTGGCATCTGCTGTGTAGACATTTTGCAAATAGCTGCTGGTCAGCTCATAATCAAATTTTATGGGAATCAGTCCAATGAGTGTGTAAGTCCCCTTCCCTTTGACGAGATAGGGGTATTCGATCTGTTCGTAATAGCCGTTTTTGAGATGCACCAACTTGGTGGTTCTGCCAGGGTGGCTGGAAAAGTCCTCTATACTAGGCTCTACCTGGTTGTTGGACCAAAACAGGAGGCTGTCTTTGAGGTAAATCAGGAGGCTGTAGTCTTCTGATGCTAATGCTTCCAGGCGTTTGAAGGCCGCTTGCTGTTGCTCTTGATCCATGTAGCGCTTGGGCTGCAGCAAACTGCGAATCAAGGTTTTATCGGAAAAAATTGCTTCGACTTGTGCTTCCTGTTGATGCAGGTGGGTTTCAATCTTATTGGCATAAAGCTCCAGATTGACAGATCGTTGAAGGTACCAATCCGTTGCAATGGCTGCCAAAAAGCAGACAACGCAAGCTAAGAGGATGTATCTTTGGTATTTACCCAGGATTTTTTTCTCCGGTTGATGACCTTCCATTTCGTGAAGCAGTTGTAACAGACGAGCGGTGTGGTTGATTAGTTGTATTAATAATTATTTAAATACCACAAATTTTAATCCAAAAATGCTATCCTTGCATATTCGAACTTCTATTGGCTCGCTTAACATGTAATGTAAATACAATATATGGTATTCTCGGCCCCAAACTGTGCTAAGCAGTTCAAAAAATTAAAGGAACTAAGAATTTGTATGAAATCTTTTTCACACACTTCATTTAAGATACTTGTCGATGCTGCGGCCTCGCCTGTGTTTTTAGCTGTTTAGGCCCATTGCGTATGGATTGTCCTGTTTGTCAACATAAAAACGTCAACCCCCTGCAGATGCATTGCCCGGTTTGCAATGCAGATTTAACAGCATTTCGAATGGTCGACCAGATCGAAGAGGAATACATTGAGGCCATTAAAAACCGGGTGACGCTGGAAGGCGAACTGGCAAGAAGCCGCCAAGAGCATGCCTTAAACTTGCAGAAGAACCGGCGCCGGTCCAACCGACTCGTGCTACTACTACTTTGCTTGCCTTTCTTACAATTGCTTTGTGGCAAACGTCCGCTGCCCCCTGTTGTTGAGGCAGCCCCCGTTGTTTCGGCCCCTGACTCAAGCGCTTTTTACCAACAACAATGGCAACAGGCCAATCGGCAAATTCAATCGCTAGAGGCACAAAAGGTGAAGACTGTTCGCTATGTGATTCGCAAAGGCGACAATCTGGAATCCATCGGACGATTGTTTTTCAACGATTGGAAGGCGGGCTACCAGATCGGTCGGGACAACAAAGTTCCCAACGAATATCAACTGCCGATTGGCGACACCCTTTACATTAACTTTCGTTAGTTGAGCGGTTTGTAGAATGAAATGAACGAATAATTTGCATGAAAGCTCTGCCACATACTTCATTTAAAATACCCGCTGATGTGACGGCCCCGCCTGCGTTCTTGGTTTTGTCTATAAAAAATATTGTTAACCCAATGGCTGCGAACTGCTTATGATTAAAGAGATTGATCAACTCAGAGACAAGCTCGTCAAAATGGCGACCGAACAACTTCAACTGAAGCAGGAACTCGAACGCCAAAAAGATGCTTACGAAGCTCGTCTGAAAGAGGCTTTCCTAAGCATTATCAAACAGCTGGATGATCTACAAAAAGAGCAGCAGGAAAAGTTGGTTCAAGCAGCAGAAGACCCCGCCCACTTAGCACAGATCAACCAACTTTACGAACAATTACAAGCTCCCCTAAAAAAGATTTTACAGATACACCACATCCATCGACTTCAATCACCCGCAGAACAACTGCCGGAATATTCGGCTGTCCTGGATACCGTCCGCGATCAAAGTAAAATGAACGGTACCCTAGTGCATGTCCGACAGCTGGGATACTTATGGGGTGACCAACTCCTGCGTCCTGCTGGCCTGGTTGTCGTAAAAAACGATTGAACAGCAGTCGTATTATTTACAACTTACCAATGCCTATCTAGCAGTGAACGGCAGGAAATAATATCTTTGTACCTAGGTTTGCTACAGTTTGCTCTATCGCGGCTCTTGCCAAATGGGGAAACCCAGATCGGGAAGAGATGAGGAAAGTCCGGACAACGCAGAGCACCACACCATCTAACGGATGGGCTCCAAAACCTATGTCCTCAGGATAAGAGGCTTGGAGACAGAAAGTGTCGCAGAAACTATACCGCCCGTTCTGCCTGGCAGTCGGGTAAGGGTGAAATCGTGCGGTAAGAGCGCACGTTCCGGGTAGGTAACTATCGGGAAGGATAAACCTTGTGGGTTGAAATGCCATGTACACCCTGGTTCCGCAGGAGTTGAGTTGCTCGCTCAATTGGTCTTCGGACTTATCCAGGGGGGGTAGGCAGATTGACTTCGGCCGTGAGGCCCAAGCTAGATAAATGATAGAGGTCTTGCCGTTTTGGCGGCAGGAAACAGAATCCGGCTTATAGAACTGTAGCAACCTTTTTTTACTGCTCATAATCTTCTCTCTGTCGGGAATGAGATTTGCTGTTGCTATAAAAAGGACTTCATGCGCTACACCATACTTTTTCTATTCAGTATTTTAGGTCTCTCCAAAGGGCAAGCCCAGCAAGGATGTACAGATCCACAAGCCATTAACTTCAGTATGGCGGCCACAGAAAACGATGGCAGCTGCCAATATGCCCCAACTTCCTACACACCAGAATTGGTCCACGAACTGTCGGATACCCTATCGGAAATTTCCGGCTTGGCGTATTTCCAGGGCGCGCTCTGGGCGCACAACGACAGTGGCGATGAGCCGGTCATTTATCGGATTGATTCTGTAAGTGGAACAGTTGTCCAACGAATTTCTATTCGGAATGCGCAGCATGTCGATTGGGAAGATATGGCAACGGATGATCGCTATCTGTACATTGGAGATTTTGGGAACAACAGTGGCAGTCGACGCGACCTTCGGTGTTATCGTATTGAAGGAATGCATTTACATCCTGATTCCAATACTGTTCAGGCAGACATTATTGACTTTGTTTTCAGTGATCAAACAGACTTTGACGTGAATGCCAACCAGCACAATTTTGATTGTGAAGCTTTCTTTGTTCAAAATGGAAATCTACATTTATTTTCCAAAAACTGGCTGGACAATCGCACGCGCCACTACATTTTACCCACAAGCCCTGGAAGCCATACGGCACAATTGGTGGATGCCTTTGATGCCGAAGGATTGATTACGGCAGCAGATGTCGCTTTGGATGGTACGGTTGTACTTTTGGGCTATGCTGGCCTGGAGGTTTTCATGTGGTTGTTATTCGACCATCCGCAAGGAGCATTTTTTCAAGGCAACAAAAGGCGGATCGAATTGGGGAGCATTGGAGCTAACAGCCAAGCTGAAGCCATTGTCTACACTGGCCTTGGCCATGGCTTCATTGGCTCAGAACGCTTCCAGATCATAGGTCCGGGCATTCCTGCAAGACTCATGGCTTTCGAAAGCAACCAATGGACAGATCGCTTGACCAGTACCCGAGAGGCATCTTTCGATAGCAAAGGGATCAAAGTTTTTCCAAGCCCGACAACAGATGAATTGCATTTGCAATGGGATAAATCGTCCTCGCCATTTCTCGCCTTAAAGGTGGCTTTGTATGATGAGATGGGGCGTTTGGTCAAGCAATTGGAATGGCGGCCCTCTCAGGCTGATTTGACCATTGATATGGGAGATTTACCGATGGGCAGTTATTATTTGCACCTTCGTTCGGATGCCTTTTCCATTAGCAAACAAGTACAAAAGAGATGAAGCTTTCACCCTGAATCAAAAGCGGGCTGCATCGATCGATACAGCCCGCTTTTGATTTTATATAAATGGCCTTAAAACCTTTATTCTTCGTCTCCGTCGAATGCGGAAAAGTCAAACAAGAGAGAGAAGCGAAGCGTATTGTCGAGTGGGTTTCTTTGGTTGGTAGTTGGAACGAGGTAAGAAAAGTTCAATCCAAAGATGTTGTATTTCAAACCAAGACCTACTGTGAAGAACTTCCGATTTCCCTTCGTTACATCTTCGAAGTAGTAACCAGCGCGAACGGCAAACTGCTTGTCGTACCAGTACTCCATACCAAAGGAAAACATCAATTCCCGCATTTCCTCATTGAAACCTTCTGGTGCATCGCTGAAGGAACCCAGAACACCGGCAAACATGGATTTTTCCTTATAATCGGGAATATCGTTGCCATCGGTATCACAATCTGCCTTGCTACCTGTACAAGGTGTTGGTACCAGGAGTTTGTTGATGTCTGTCGTGATGGTGAAAGTATTGAATTCATCGAAGTTGAACTGCCAAGCCGCTCCGATACCCAAGTTGGCCGGAATGAAATCTCTGTTGACGGAGCGCGTATAAGAGATTTTGGTTCCTAGGTTGGTGATGGCAGCACCCAAGGTGAGGTTGGATTCTCTTTGTGTGATGTTAACATCTGTTTGATAAGTCAAAGAGATGTCGGCAGCACCTGCAACACCAGGAGTGATCTCTACATCGCCAATGGTTTGGCCAGATGCGAGATTGGAGAAGATGAACTTCGGGGTGAAGGCCAACGAGAAGTTTTCTGCCAATTTACGAGCATAAGCGACGGTGACTTCAAATTCGTTGGGATTACCAGTTCCGAGAGGCTGACCGTTGTCATCAGTAAAAGCAATATCACCCAAAGAAAAATAGCGAAGGCCAAAGCCAAGCGTTTCATTTTCAGATAGGCGCTTATAGCCTGTCAAGTAGGCCAAATAAACGTCTTGTAGGCCCAATGCGCGGAGCCAGGGCGTATATGTTGCGGAGATTCCAAGGTCGTTTTCGACAAATGCCAACTTGGAGGCGTTAAAATGCAAGGCATTGGCATCCGGTGAAATGGCAATCCCTGCATCCCCCATAGCACCTGAGCGGGCATCTGGTACAATCCGCAGGAAAGGCACTGCCGTAATGATGGAGTTGACACAGGCTTCTCCAGTGACCGGGTTTCTGCCGTTCTCGCACTCGATAGAAATCTGTGCATGGGCAGAGGACGCAAAAATCCCGGCGGTTAAAAGGATTGCGAGAGTAGTTAAAAGGTTTTTCATGATTTTAAGGCTGTTTCAAAAAAGTTTCGCAAATATAACGATTTGTTCAGGAACTTATCGTGTGTGTTAACATAACTACAGAGACTAATTTTTTATTTCAGAATCACCAGCTTTTCAAACTCGCTTTCGATCTTTTTAGTCGGAACTTCTTCCCCTACCGTGCGAACCTTCACCCGATAGAGATAAACCCCCTTCGCCAGGCGGTCTCCAAAGTCGTCCCGACCGTCCCACGGCAAACGCATCACGCTGCCTTCGTTGAATAGTTGGTCTTCCAATGTCTTTACCAATCTGCCGGATACCGTGTAGATTTGTACCTGCACATCCAACGGCTGGTTGGTTTGGTTGTATTCGAATTGAAAGTTGGTTGATGTTGTAAATGGATTGGGATAGTTCAATACATGTGCCAGAGCCGAAGACTCTGAATCTGCCACGACAAATTCTGTGTAACCCTCAGAAGAGTTATTGGCAATATCCCAGGCTTTTACCCTGATTTCGTGCTTGCCAGGCGCCATATCAAAAAGTGGAAATTGAACCACTCCTTTGGTGTAGTCGTCCAGCTCGGATTGGTAAAAGTCGTTGAGTATGTATGAGTTTTGAGTATTGTTGTCCAGAACAGCGCTCAGATCATGGCCGATACTGTTTCCTGCAACATTGATACCATTATCATCCGACAGTTTGACGTACAGCGTAGGGTTTTCATCCGTCTGTCCTCCAAAAATAAAGTCCTCATTGTTCATAAAGACTTCCACCAACGGCCCTTGGTCATCCGAAAAGCCATTGGAGTCGGCCCCTCCGATGATGACATTCTCAAAGGAACCACGGGCATCCATCAACTGGCCATTCTCGGCATAGTAGCTGATTTTACCAAAGCCAAAATTGTAGTCGATGTCCTTCGGAACGACGAAGCTGAACTCAAACTGACCATTGACCACACTGGCCACACCCTTGAATATGACATTGCGCTGAATGTCAAAGTCTTGTGGATTACTGCGCTCGTCCTGTCCCAATGTCCGCACAACAATTCGTTTGTCGAAAATGGTGGGATAAACCTTTCCGTTGAAATCGGATAGCATTTGGCCACTGTTGCCATTGACAAAGCCCTTGATCGTCACTTTTTGTAAAGCTCGGAGTGTATCTACATAACCCGTTTGAATGTCGCGGCCATTGATCTCGGTAGTTGTGACGCCATACCGAGGCAGTGCCAGTCGCATGGCTGGATCGCCTATTAGGGTAAACTTGCGGGCATTGCTGTTGTCGGAAGAGTTGGAGTTTTTAGAACGCATCAATATTTCACCGATCGGCAGCTCTGGGTCCTCGAAAATGATGTCGAAAACAGAGCGTGTCAATTGGAAGTTAGAAGAGGCGTAGACCGCCCGAACGGTTGTAAACAGCCCAATCACTCCTCCGTCTCGGTTGAGCAATGCTTCCTCTCCAGCCGTTGTGATGGATGGTTCATCATAGCCCGTGAAAGAGCAAGTGGCAGTGATAAACAAGGGCAATTGGCTCTGATTCTTCCAGGAAAGGATGTCTGCAATGGTCAAAACTCTTTCTTGCGCCCAACCGCGTGACCCGCCATGCCCCAGGTAATTGACCACCAATGCACCTCGGAACATATCGCGGTTGAGGGCCTGCTGGGCCTGTGGATAGCGCGCACCACCGGGAGTAGACTCCTGCTGATAGGCATCGAGGTATATCTTATTGAGGTTTAAGTCCTTGTAGGTGGTGTCTACCTTGACTGCTATTCGATCGGCATCTCGCAGGTGGAGGTTGCCATCTTCGTCATCTGCCACGAAGGTGATTCGGTTGCGCCAGTCGCGCTGTGAAGTAGGATCACTGTCGTACTTGATTATCTTATCTACCGTTGCCATTGCTTCCGAGGGCGTTCTGACCGTGAGGCGTCCGACCGCAATGTCCAGCCCACCTCTGAGATTGGCACCTTCGTTGGGACTGAGCATAGCAAAGTAATCATCAGACGGGAAGCCTAAAATGGGATCGAGTGATTCCAGGGTTTCAAAGATGGGAATAAAGTTTTTCTCTTCTCCTTCTTTGGCCAGGCCATAAATATTTTTGTAGTCAAACGAGCCATCACCCATGAGCAGTAAATAGCGGAAGTTGTTGGAACGTTCGTAGAGCAAGGCGGCCATATCCCGGATGGCTGTGGGGTCCTGAGAACCGGAAGAAAATTCATTGTATACCTCAAATATGTTAGCAGTTACCACATTCAGTTTGCTGAAATTCTGGCGATGTTCAGCCAGCTTTTGTGTTGCCTCTTCGAATTCTGGGTGGTAAACAATCAGCATATCGAGTTCCTCTATGCCGTGTAGATTTTGGTTACTGACGGTGCCGACGGCCTCTGGTGTCAGCAGCGAAGCTCCGCCTTCAAAGGCAATGAATTGCTTGATTTCCTCGCTATTGACTCCAAAGGAGACAGAAGAACCGCTGGCTTGGGTCAGCTGCCTTTTCGGTACCAAGGGATCGCTGATGTCCCAGATGGCGACATTGTCATTGGCATTGCCCATCTGAAAGGTCGTGGAATTGTGGACCAAAGTCTTAGTATCCTGAAATTTCATTTGGGGGCCGACATAGGTGAGTTGGCGGCGAGCACTCAGCTCGATGTAATCCAGCCAACCCACGTTGGTACCATCGCCGCGCGGTGGGTAGGCAATGGTCAGTGCAACCTGATCACCATCGATATTGAAGAGCCCTTCTGCTGTTCCGGTTCTGGCGTGGATGGCCTCTGAGTCCCCTAGTTGCACACGACTGATGGAATTGCTATTGACGGTTGTATTGCCAATAGAGATACTAAAGGAAGAGTTGGAACTACCTCTAGCGGCCATAACCACCTTGGCTTGGACCTCTTGATCGGTCAATACATTGGGGATTTCGAAGGTTTTTGTTCTTTCGCGTGTCGTATTGAAAGATTCACCATACCAGCGTTGGCCGGTTCCTTGGGTACCAGTTCCTTCATTGAGAATATTGACTCGATCTTCTTCAAAGCGTATGTAGTGATCAAAAGTGTTGGTTTGATGACTGGTGGCGGATAAGGAAGCCTGGTCACTGACTCGTAAGCCATCTTCTGCATTGACTTTCACAAAGTAATAGTTGCGATCGTCAAAGGGGTTTTTGGGCTGGCTGAAGCTGAGGCGTGCGCTATTGAAGTACCATTTATCTGGTCCTTCTGCATAGAACAGTATGTAATCTCCGCTGTCAAAGCTGCCATCTTCTTCTCCAACGATCTGAATGGCATTTTCGGCCAGGTCATCTTGGCGCTCGACACTGTTGAGGTCGGGGAGTGCGCCACCGCCATTGCCATATATCTTTATCTTCTTTGGATCGATGTTGTCAATGTCCATTTTCAACTGATCCTTGAGGAAATTGTAGTCTAATTTATGGATACCTTCTTCCGTCACAGCGATTTTCCAAATACTACCATCGTCCAATACTGATACGAGGGTTCCGCCGTTGCCACCGCGGGGGCTGGGGTTCAATTTGGGTGTAGGAAGTACTCGAAGCTCGTAGCGAACCAGTTTTTCATAGCGACCTGGTCCGACCTGGCGGATTGGTACGAAGGTTACTTTTCCGACAAGGGCTCTTCTATGGTCTTCGATGCGACTCTGAAAGCTGATTTGCTCTTTGATATGTGGCCGTGCAGCCTCTGGAACATACCGAAGAGGTTCGTATTCTGCTTTGACCAGTTCGACGCTTATATCGCTGAATGTTGTCAGAGGGATGACTTCCAGAACGTATGGTACCTCTGGGTGGAGACCGTTATATATAGCTCCTTCGAAAGCTAGAATTTCCTTGGCGAATTGGCCTGTAGGATTGTGGATAACCAGCTCATTGTCCCAGTTTAGCTCCTTTTGGATGGTAATGGGGGAATCTGCATAAGTGTAGAAGAAACTACAAACTACTAACAGAAAGATAAATAATTTATTCATATCTTGTTAATGTGTTTGCTTTGATAATATTTTGATCGGCAAATGGGAAATTAGGAAAGGAAGAAAATGCTTTTACAAGACGTATCTTTCTTTGTTTTCCTCCATACTTATATCGAAAATCAAGCAATTCTCGTTATAAATGCAGCCACTTTAAAATGCATTAGGGCAAGCCGGCGACAATTCTTAGCATTTCGTTAACTCAAGTGTTATAAAAACGTTAAGACCACACACATATTGTTCAATCACCCCTTTACCAAAGACATTTTGTTCACAGCATTGTTTTGAAAAAACCGAGCTGTAATTTTGCCTGTATTTAGGCAAAGAAATGAAAGCCTTGAGTAAAATTAATGTCGGTTTGTCGGCATGTAAGTTGAAAGAAGCCAATGGTTTCACAACAATTCCCCAATTTAAAGGCTTTTAATATCGAGCCTACTGTTGCGATGTAAAAAGTTTCTAATAGTTAGTTGATTCGCAACTTAAGCGGTACTGCATGAATTGCAATTCGAGTTAAAAAGTATTCCTTAATGATTACGGAAAGACTGCTTAGATGCCAAAATCTATATTAACCTTCGTCCTTCTTTGTCTTCTGTACTTTACAGCACAGGGACAAGACCCAATCTACAGCCAATTTTATGCGGCGCCTATTCAATTGAATCCGGCCTTTGCTGGTAATACTGTGGGGCCGCACATTTCGATCAACTATCGTAACCAGTGGCCTTCATTGCAGGGAAGTTATGTCACTTACTCTGCAGCTTATTCCCAGTATTTCCCCACAGTCAACACAGGTTTTGGTTTGATGGTATTGTCAGATGATGCCGGGGAGGGTTTATTGAAGACCAACAAAGCCAGTGCAGTTTTTTCCTACCGCTTACAAGTTAACAGAGATTTCTTTCTAAAGTTTGGTGCAGAGGGTGGTGTGGTGCAATCTCGCCTCGATTGGGATCGCTTGATCTTTCTCGACCAGATTGACGCAGAGATTGGTCCGATCAGTCCTGGTGGTACGCCTTTTCCGACAGAGGAAGTCCGCCCCGATAATTTGAATAACACTTATGTAGATATATCTGCTGGTTTACTAGCCTACAGTTCCAACTTTTATGGTGGTGTTACCATCAAACACCTCAATACACCCAGTGAATCCTTTTTGGGTATCAATGAAAACCTGGACGAGGGCCTTCCAATGCGACTGACCCTTCATGGAGGGGCTGAAATTCCTTTGTCGTTCGGCAATAATTGGAATACCAACTCGTTTATATCCCCGAGTGTGATGTTTGTCAAGCAAGGAGACTTCGGACAACTCAACGCCGGATCGCTAATTAAGATGGGATATATCTATGGTGGCGTCTGGTATCGACACACCCTCACCAACGGCGATGCTGTTATTTTTGTGGCGGGTGTGCAACAAGGAGCCTTCAAAATCGGTTACAGCTACGATATGACCATTTCCGGTTTAGGACTGAACCGCTCCGGAGGAAGCCATGAGTTTTCGTTGATCATCAACTTGGAACGCCCCAATGAAGTCGATTACAATGACTGTCTTAACCTGTTCCGCTAATTGACGCAAATCCACACAGCATAATCATTTGAAAGTTCGGTAGTTGGTAAAAACTGATGGGATAGACTTTTTTAGTTCACCCAGCAAAACCCTTCTATATCTTCTGATATTAAAGGATTTATCAATCTGTTGCCAAGTACTCGTAAAACAGACATTTGTATTCTGTTGAACGGCCTTATAATAAAGGCATTGATTTTGCTTCAATTCAGCTAATTGAGCTAATGTCAATTTGGGAATCATTTTTTTTGAACTATATTTGTTGGTCTTTTTTCGAAAAAACAATTAAAAATCCTTCTAAAAGATGAAAAAACTGCTGAAGATTGGTTCTTTGTTTTTCCTCTCTTTATTGGTGTTGAGCGCCTGTAGCAAAAAAGAGCGTTCTGCAACCACTGGTTGGAAGTACAACGACCAAAAATGGGGCGGATATGAAAAGCTCGATTACGAGGGGCAGGCTACCGGGCCTAACCTGGTACTGGTTCAAGGGGGAACCTTTACAATGGGTATTACTGACCAAGATGTTACTTTCGATTGGAACGCGATTCCACGACGGGTAACTGTTTCCTCATTCTACATGGACGAAACTGAGGTCGCCAATGTTGACTATCGCGAATATCTCTACTGGCTCAACCGAGTCTTTAAAGAGTCTTATCCTGAAGTATTTATGAATGCTTTGCCAGATTCTCTCGTATGGCGGGAAGAATTGGCATACAACGAACCTTTTGTTGAAACTTATTTCCGTCACCCTTCTTACGACAACTACCCAGTGGTAGGTGTCAACTGGATTCAGGCCAACGAATTTTGTAAGTGGAGAACGGATCGCGTCAACGAAATGATTCTCATTGAAAGAGGTATCCTCAACCCGAACCCAGAGCAGAAGGATGAAGATAACTTCAATACAGAGTCTTACTTGGTTGGACAATACCAGGGGGATGTCAGAAAGAATTTGAAGGACCTTAAAACTGGTGGAGAGCGTGCCGTTCGCTTCGAGGATGGTATTCTGTTGCCAGCTTACCGCTTGCCTACAGAGGCTGAGTGGGAATATGCGGCCTTGGCTTTGATTGGCAACCAGTCATCTGCAAAGGACGAGCGAATCACAGATAAGCGCCTGTATCCGTGGAATGGCAACACCGTCCGCTATGGAAAGCGCAACAAATATCAAGGACAAATCTTGGCCAACTTCAAAAGAGGCCGTGGTGATTACATGGGTATGGCCGGTAAGTTGAATGACCAGGCACACATCCCATCGCCTGTAAGAGAGTATCTGCCTAATGACTTCGGTCTGTACAATATGGCTGGTAACGTGAATGAGTGGACCATGGACCTCTACCGTCCATTGACCAGTTCTACGCTGAGAGGTGGAGACGATCACGATCTCAATCCATTCCGTGGTAACAAATTCCAAACAAAGGTATTGGATGAAAACGGTGCGCCAGTCGAGAAGGACAGCTTGGGTCGCATCCGCTACCGCTACGTAGAAGATGACGAAGCTGCTTCCAGAGAGAACTACAAGCGTGGTCAGGTTTACAACTACCTGGATGGTGATAAGGAATCTTTTGCACTATACGATTATGGTAAGACAACCTTGATCAGTGATAAGTCAAGAGTAATCAAGGGAGGCTCTTGGGCCGACCGTGCTTTCTGGCTGTCACCAGGTGCTCGCCGCTTCAAAGAAGAAGACAAAGCGGATCGTACCATCGGCTTCCGATGTGCTATGACTCGTACGGGTGGCCCGACTGGCAACGAAGATGCTAGTGGTAACCACTTCAAGTCGAAGAAGCGCAAGGTGAAGCGCCGCTACAAATAGCAAACTTATTTGAATCCATTATTATAAAAGTCTCCACAATTTCTTCGGAAGTGTGGAGACTTTTCCATATTATGGCGTCCCAATTGGCGTTACTAGCCATTCTATAATGGAACAACTCTACGAAATTTATCAGTCTTGCTCCGGCGTAACCACCGATAGCCGGAACATCCAGCCAAACTGCCTTTTCATCGCTTTGCGAGGAGAATGCTTCGATGGCAATGAGTATGCGGCTGACGCCTTGGCGAAAGGAGCGGCTTATGCCATCATCGATCGACCGGAATATGCTGTTGAAGGCAAAACAATTCTGGTTGCCGACAGCCTAAAATGTCTACAGCAACTAGCGACCCACCATCGTTCCCAACTCATCATCCCGGTACTGGCAATCACAGGTAGCAATGGAAAGACCACTACCAAAGAGCTGATCCGCGAAGTACTAAGCAGCCGTTACAGAACCCACTGTACCAAAGGCAATTTTAACAACCACATCGGCCTGCCACTGACGCTGTTGGACATGCCTACAGATACAGAGGTAGCAGTGATTGAAATGGGTGCCAATCATCAAGGGGAAATCGATGAGCTGTGCCGTATTGCCCGGCCTACCCACGGTATTATCACCAATATCGGTAAAGCGCATTTGGAAGGATTCGGTGGCATCGAAGGTGTGAAAAAAGGAAAATCAGAGCTGTATCGCTATTTGGCAGAAGATCGTGGATTGGCATTTGTCAATCTAGATGAAAAATGGTTAAAGGACTTGGCAAGCCCAGTAGCCAATCAGCTTTGGTACCAAAAAAGCGAAGCACCTCTGCCGGAGAATCCAATCTACGAGACGCAACTTCTAGAGACCCATCCCAGCATTCGATCCGCCTTTATGAGCCTTGATGGCGAGCGGATAGAGGTCGGCAGTCAATTGATGGGCATGTACAATTTCAATAATGTGATGACAGCCATCACGATTGGGCGCTATTTCAAAGTACCGCCTTTGTCCATCAAGCAAGCCATTGAATCCTACGAGCCATCCAATAACCGATCGCAAATCCTACAAAAGGGCAGCAATACCTTTGTCTTGGATGCTTACAATGCCAACCCGAGTAGTGTATCCCAAGCACTGTCCAACTTTTCCAAGATGGAGGCTGCTTGTAAAATTGCTGTATTGGGAGATATGCTGGAGTTAGGTGATTTTAGTCAGTCGGAACATCAAAAGATTTTACAGCAGGCCATATCGCATAACTTCGACGACCTATGGTTGGTTGGTGAATTGTTTGAGGGGTTAGCGGAAGAAAAGAACAGCCACATTCGGTATTTCAAAAACACGGCTGATTTGAAAAAATGGTTTGACCAGCAGGCCATTGAAAACAGCACCTTATTGTTGAAAGGGTCCCGTAAAATTGCCTTAGAAAAACTATTGGACTAAAGCTTATCCAAATCTTTTGTATGCATTGAGCAAGCGGTCCGGTAGATCGTTTTTGCAAGCGAGTTGATAGTCGCTGTAAGAACAGGGGATGAGCCGATGCCTTTGGTGTTTCTTTTGGGTTTTGACCGGAATTTGCATCCACCACCTACCACTCTTTGAGCTCTTCCAAAACGTCAGTTGGTAATCGTATTTTTTCAAATCTACAACATATTCCACCAGTCCGTCGGTCGAGATGGGGTAGTCTTGCTTTCGTTGGTGATAGCCAAATAGGAAGTACCAGATCATTTGTGCTACGACACCTGCTGTTTGCAAGCGGATGTCCTGATCGTGGCGGTATCCATAAAATCCGATGGAAGTCAACTTGTCGCTCAGGCCGGCGTAGCGGCTGATTTGGCAGGCTTCTTCGATGAACAATCCACTAGGTGTTGGTTGGGCGGTGCCGGGAGCTTCAGAACTGCGCAAGCTGTTGAGGTTGAAAGACAACAGATCGGCGTCTCGAATGAGCGGTTCTATTTCTTTTATGTTGTCTCGAATATGGCCCAGGCGAAAATGTTCGAAGTGGTATTGTTCCAGGGTATCGATGGTGGTAGATGGAACGAAGTGGCTTTGGTAGGCCAGCACGGCCAGATTAAATATTTTGGGTTTGCGGCTGTCGAGGATATTGTCCATCAGGGCTGGATGTTCATCTGTTGGAGCGGCCAGCGGGACGGCTTCATCGACCAGGACGAGATTTGTCAGCTGTTGTTTTGATTGATAAGCCAGGTGTTGGGCCAGTGTTTGGCCGGGATGGTCGCCAATGATTATGGGAAAAATACCGCTGACGAGCAGCTCGCTGAGCACCGGAATCAAAAAAGAAGTATCCTGCTTCCGGGCATTGCCGAGGTCGGCTATTTCGAGCTTGCCAAAGGAATGGGTGAGGGTATAGAGAGACTTGCGTACGGCATTGGCACTTTTGGTACCGATGCCAAGCAGGGCAATTTTTACCTTGGAGAGATCGGGCAACTCATCGGTGTAAATAGAGATTCTTTTACCGAGTTGATGGTCGGAGAGATGTTCAAAATTGCTAAATTGCCGCCGCTTTAAAGGACTGAGCCAATTGTCGAGCATTATATAAAATTTTGTCAAAAGTATATAATTCAATCAATTTAGCACTAACCAATGGAACAATTATTAACAGCTTACAGGGATAAGGCCCCGGAGATTATTTTTGAGTGGAATGATTCGGAAACTTCGGCTAGAGGATGGGTCGTTATCAATTCTTTGCGCAATGGAGCAGCAGGTGGAGGAACCCGTATGCGAAAGGGCCTCAACCGGGAGGAGGTGGTCTCTTTGGCAAAGGTCATGGAAATTAAGTTTTCCGTATGTGGACCTGCCATCGGAGGCGCCAAATCAGGCATTGATTTCGATCCTCGGGACCCTCGCCGCGACGATGTCCTCAAACGTTGGTACCAAGCCGTTTATCCTCTTTTGAAAAACTATTACGGCACGGGTGGAGACTTGAATGTGGACGAACTTAAGGATGTGATTCCGATTACAGAGGATTTGGGTTTGTGGCATCCACAGGAAGGTATTGTTACGGGACATTACAACTCGACCAAAGGAGAAAAGATCAATATCATCGGCCAACTTCGCTATGGTTGTGCCAAGGTTATAGAGGATCCATCTTATGTTCCGGACGGCTACAAATATGCGATTGCGGATATGATAACGGGCTATGGAGTGGCAGAATCTGTGAAACATTACTATAAGATATTCCGTAATACGAATGTCGCAGACAAAAGAGTCATTATTCAAGGATGGGGCAACGTGGCTTCCGCAGCTGGCAGCTATTTATCCTTGGAAGGCGCCAAAATTGTTGGAATTATTGACCGAGATGGCGGAATTCTTTCAGAAGAAGGCATGGACGTTGAACAAATCAAGGCTCTTTTCGTTGCCAAGAAAGGGAACAAGCTATCAGTTGATAATATGCTTTCCTTCGAAGAGACCAATCAACGGATTTGGAAAATGGGTGCAGATGTCTTCATACCCGGTGCAGCTTCAAAATTGGTTACCCGGGAGCAAGTAGATAATTTGCTGGATGGAAAGCTCGAATTGATTGCCTGTGGCGCCAATGTTCCTTTTGTCGATGATGAGGTCTTTTTTGGCCCGACTGCAAAGTATGCGGATTCAAAAGTCAGCGTTATCCCCGATTTTATTGCCAACTGTGGAATGGCGCGGGTCTTTGCTTATCTGATGCAGCCTGAAGCCACCTTGACAGATGAAGCAATCTTCGGTGATGTATCACAAACCATTGAGAAAGCATTGGAAGAAATTCACACTAAAAATAGCAGTCCAAAGAACGTTTCAAGCAGGGCTTTAGAATTGGCTCTGAACAAACTTATGCACTGATAATCAAAGTAGTTAGATGCTGTTGAAGTGTATAATATCCGCCAATTGTCCAGCTTTCATTCTGTTAAGACTAAGTGCGATATGGAGTGTTGGTAAAAAAGGCAGACAAATATTTGTGTGATTCAAAAAAAACAATACTTTTGTAGTTCTATTTATCCTATAAATTTTTAATATTAAAAGGTCACCTATTCATTAATCATCAAAGTAAAACCCTATGACAAGGAAAATTCTCACACTGTTCATGGTCTGGCTGTGTGTATCCTTCTTTACGGTCAGTTTTGCGCAAGACGACAACGCAAATTACCAAAACCTCAAATTCAGCGCTCAACCCAAGCATCAGTCCGAGATAGGTGTCCACCTGGGTCACTTCATGGTCGTTGGCGACATCTTGCCTCGTCCAGGTTGGGGTGCTGGTATTCACTTCCGTCGCGCATTTGACTATGCTTTCGCTTGGCGTGTAGATGCCATGATTGGCCGTGCTTTTGGTCTCGAACCTCGCAACTCTGGCGGTAGCCACGTACCTGCTAACCGCGTGTTGAATGGAACGGATAACAACGGCGTGGATTACACCGGTAGAGCTTGGTACCACAATTACAAAACGGAGTATTACTCTTTATCCCTCCAAGGAATCTGGAGTCTCAACACTTTCAATTTCAAAAAGCAAATCAGAAAAGTTAACTGGTATATTTTCGGAGGTATCGGTGCTGACTTTTACAACACTTTCTACGATGCCCTGGATGGCAACACACAGCACGATTTCTCTCGTGTGTCTGACGGTTTAGCACCTGAGACAAGCCGGGAAGATCGTCGTACTGCTAGAGATAGAGTAAGAGACATCCTCGATGGTGACTACGAAACGCGCGCGGAGACTGCTACTGGTCGTCGTGGCGACGGAGGCGATGAAAGAGAAGAATTGCAGCTTAATGCTCATGCTGATGTAGGTATCGGATTGGCATTCAAGCTCACGCCTAAAATCAATATCGCTCTGGAACATAAGGCAACTGTTATCTTTGGTAACGAAGGTGACCTCGTAGATGGTTACCGTTGGAGAACTGTAGATGACTTGACGCAGTACAGAGATTTGTTGAACTATACCAACGTTCGCGTTAACTTCAACATCGGAAAAGGAGATGACACTTCTGAGCCTCTATGGTGGGTTAGCCCACTGGATTTGATTGCAGAGGATCTTTCTGAGGTGAAAGCTCGTCCTGTTCTTGATTTGACAGATACAGATGAGGATGGTGTAATCGATATGCTGGACGACGAAAAGGATACCAAGAAAGATTGTCCGGTAGATACTCGCGGTATCATTCTGGATAGTGACAACGACGGTATTCCTAACTGTGAAGATGAAGAGCCACATTCTCCTCCTGGCTACCAGATTGATTCCAAAGGTGTTGCAAACGTACCTGCTCCAGATATCCTGACAGAAGGTGATGTCAATAACCTCATCGATGCGAAATTGGCTACTTATGTTCCTGACACAAAAGGTGTTTCTGATTGGTTCTTGCCAATGGTTCACTTCAACTTGGATAAGTATTCCATCAGACAAAGTGAGTACGGTAAGTTGCACCACGTAGCGACTGTTATGAAGTCAAACTCTGACATCCGCGTTGTTGCTGTCGGTCACACAGACCGTTTGGCTGGCAACTGCTACAACGATCTGCTTTCTTACAATCGTGCAAATGCTTGCATCGAATACTTGGTAAGCAAGTATGGTATCGCTAGAGATCGCTTCATCCTGAACTGGGGTGGCGAAGGAACAACCATCGTTCCAACAAATGGTGCAAACCTTATCAACCGCCGTGTTGAATTTAAGGTTGCTACCGAAGAATCAGACATGGCTCGCCCTGACTGTGGTGTCAAGAATGCTGGTTCTGGAAGCGGTTCTCAGTACTCTGGAAACAAAGAAGCCGGCTACTAATCCGGTAGGATAATACAACTCAAATAAAAAAGGATCGCTGTATGTCAGCGGTCCTTTTTTATTTTATAGCACATTCCTTTCTCGAAATCAGCAGAAGCTACTGGCGTTTTAATATGTCTGTGCGGCCAGCATAACGAGTGTACAAGCCAATTCCGTTTCAATACCTTTTTCACGTGCCATACGAATCAATTCTGGATTTTCAGTTCCGGGATTGAAGATGATTCTCTTGGGGGCCAAGGACAGTAAGTAGTCGTAGTAGGGCTTCTGACGCTCGGGATTGAGGTAGAGACTTATGGTATGGACATCCTTAACGGCCGGCTGCCCCTGCTGAATTGGAATATCTGCGATGCTCCCTTGCCGAATGCCAACAGGAACAACTTCGTGGCCTTCGCCAAGCAATCTATGGACTGCCTTGTGGGCATAGCGGTCGGGATTGGTGCTGGCTCCTAAAACGATTGTCTTTTTCATACGAAGGCTGTTTTGTTTTTGAACTAACAAGAAAAGCCAGGTACAAGTTTGGTCTGTACCTGGCTGGTGTATATTTTATGCTTCGAAGTTTCCTACTTAAACGAGGAGTCTCAGAGGATCTTCCAGCATGCCTTTGAGCGTTTGGAGGAATTGAGCACCCGTTGCTCCATCGACAACGCGGTGGTCGCAAGACAAGGTTACTTTCATCATATTTCCAATGGCCAGCTCACCATCCTTAACGATGGCCTTTTTGATGATGGCACCTACAGCGAGTATGCAGGCATCCGGAGCATTGATGATGGCCGTAAATTCCTCGATACCAAACATTCCCAGGTTTGATACGGTGAATGTATTGCCCTGCATTTCTTCTGGCTTGATCTTTTTGGTCCGTGCCTTTTCTGCCAACTCCTTGACTTCCACATTGATCTGAGAAAGCGATTTCATATCAGCATGTCGAATGACTGGTACTACCAAGCCATCTTTGACCGCTACGGCTACACCGATATTGACGTGGTGGTGATGGCGGATGGTGTCGCCCATCCAAGCAGAATTGATCGCCGGATGTTGTTTTAAGGCAGCAGCACAAGCTTTGATGACAAGATCATTGAATGAAATCTTTGTTGGTGCAACTTCATTGAGGCGTTTGCGGACTTCGATGGTCTTATCCATGTTGGCCTCGATGGTCAGATAAAAGTGAGGCGCAGAGAACTTACTTTGGCCCAAGTGGCGAGCAATGGCCTTGCGCATCTGATTGACTGGTTCGTCTTCGTAAGCCGCGCCATTGGTGGCAAAGGCCGGTACAGCGACGGCAGGAGCGGCTGGTGTGGCCGCCGGAGCAGCAGCGGGTGCTTCTATTGTCGTTGTTGTTGCACCGGAATCCAGTAGTGCGACGATATCTCTCTTGATGATGCGGCCATGGTCACCTGTACCTTTGACAGTGCCTAGGTCGATTCCTGCCTCATTGGCCATGGAGCGGGCCAGGGGAGACGCCTTCACCCGTTTGTCGTCTGTGCCATTGGCACTTGCGGCTGGGGTAGCAGCTGGTTCAGGAGTAGTGGCAGCCTCTGTTTCGGGAGCTTCTTCAGCAGAGCTGGCAGCACCATTTGAGGCACCGTTTTCTTCTGCGGCGAGTAGTGCGGCAAAGTCTTCGCCCTTTTCCCCGATAATGGCCAATAAACCATTTACTGGAACTGCACCCTCTTTGATACCGATGTGTAGAAGGACTCCCTCTTGGTAGCTTTCCAGTTCCATTGTTGCTTTATCTGTTTCAACCTCGGCCAGGACATCGCCGGGTTCTATCTGGTCGCCGACTTCTTTGAGCCAGCCGACAATGACACCCTCTTCCATGGTGTCACTCATTCTTGGCATTCTGATAACTTCAGCCATATGGATCGTGTTGTGTTTTTTTGAATAATGATAGGTAAGCCTCTACATTAGAAGAGTCAAAAATATTCAAAATATGGTGCAATATCAAAACAAATACCTTATTTAGGTGTAATTTTGAGATAAAAGATACGGGCAGTTTCGCTTAGCTTATGAACTATTCTTCCAAATATATTGAATCGGCCGTAGAGGCGTTTTCTAGTCTTCCCAGCATCGGCAAAAAGACAGCCCTTCGATTGGTGCTCCATCTGATTCGTCAAGAGCCACAGTTGACCGAGCAGTTGGCAGATGCACTGGTGCAAATGCGGCAGAACATCAAAACCTGTGCTATTTGCCACAATATTTCCGACGAAAAAATTTGTAGCATTTGCAGCGACCCTCGCCGTGACGAGAGCCAAGTATGTGTTGTCGAAACCATCCGCGATGTGATGGCCATAGAGAGTACAGGGCAGTTCAAAGGACGCTACCACGTGTTGGGCGGTGTTTTGTCTCCCATTGAAGGAATTGGGCCGGAGCAATTGCAAATTGAGAGCCTCAAAGGCCGAATTGCAGAGGGAAAAATCAAAGAGCTGATTATGGCCATAAGTCCTACCATAGAAGGCGATACGACCATCTTTTACATTTCTCGCCAGCTCAAAAACTCACCGGTCAAGATATCGACCATTGCCAGAGGAATTTCATTCGGGGGCGAATTGGAATATGCAGATGAATTGACCCTTGGCAGATCCATCGCCTCGCGCATCCCATACAAAACGCTGGGGGCGCAATCTGGTGAGTAATTAAAGCCCCTCTTTGCATGGACCTGACCGTCGTTATTGTCAACTACAATGTCCAATACTTTTTGGAGCAAGCCCTGTTGTCGGTCCAAAAAGCATCTGCTGGTTTGGACATAGAGGTGTTTGTTGTTGACAATATTTCCGTTGACAATTCAGTGGAGATGGTTCGTACCAAATTCCCGGAAGTCCATTTAATTGCCAATAAGGAGAATGTCGGCTTTTCAAAAGCCAATAACCAGGCGATGCGCTTGGCCAAAGGGCGGTATGTCCTATTGCTCAATCCGGATACCGTCGTACAAGAGGATACTTTTCGAAAAAGTGTCGCCTTCATGGACCAGCGTCCGAAAGCTGGAGGGCTCGGCGTCAAGATGATCGATGGTTCTGGGAAATTTTTGCCTGAATCCAAACGGGGCTTTCCCTCACCCATGGTTGCTTTTTTTAAAACCTTTGGCTTTTCTCGTCTCTTTCCACGATCCAAGCTCTTTAATCATTACCACCTAGGCTATTTGGATGATGATCAAAACCACGAAGTGGAAGTGCTGGCCGGTGCCTACATGCTGATGCGTAAATCGGTGCTGGATGAAATCGGACTGTTGGACGAAGACTTTTTTATGTATGGTGAAGACATCGATCTTTCCTACCGGATTGTCAAAGGAGGCTACAAAAATTACTACCTGGCAGATACGACCATCATTCACTACAAGGGGGAAAGTACCAAAAAAGGAAGCCTCAACTATGTCAAGGTCTTTTACAATGCCATGATTATTTTTGCTCGAAAACATTTTGAAGGAGAGCAGGCCCGACTCTTCATTTTGATGTTGCATGTGGCCATTTACTTCCGAGCATTTTTGACTTTGTTGGCCAATTTTTTTCGCAGAGCTTACTTGCCCGCTTTGGATGCAATCGCCATCTTCGGAGGGATGGCTCTGTTGAAAGATTTCTGGGCGAGCACTTACTTTAACAATCCGGATTATTACCAAGATAGTTTTCTGTATTTTAATACGCCTCTTTATATTTTGATTTGGCTGGGTGCCGTTTACTTTAGTGGAGGCTACGACAGACCGATCAGCATCCGGCGATTGGCCAGAGGCTTGCTGTTGGGGACCTTTTTTCTGGCGGCTGTGTACGGCTTTTTGGATTTGGTCTATCGTCCGTCAAGGGCTTTGATTATCCTCGGATCAATATGGGCCTTTTTTTCTACGACTGCCATTCGTTTGCTGCTGCATTTTGTGCAACATGGCAATTTCAATCTCGACCGCGAAAAGGCACAAAACCTGGTGATCGTGGGTAGCAAAAAGGAAAGTAGCCGGGTAGAAAGTTTATTGCATCAGGCTGGTGTTTCAAAAAACTTCATTGGAACGGTTGCACCGAGTGGTATTTTGGACTCTCAAACATACTTGAGTAACTTGGAGCAACTGGATGAGGTCGTCAACATTTACAAGGTGGATGAGATTGTTTTTTGTTCTAAAGATATTCGGGCGCAGGATATTATGCAGTGGATGACGCGCCTTGGACCGCAGTTGGAGTATAAAATTGTACCGAAGGAAAGCCTTAGTATCATCGGGAGTAGCTCCAAGAATACAGCGGGTGAACTTTATACTGTAGACATCCGTTTTCAAATTGCCGATCCTATTGCAAAACGCAATAAGCGAATGTTGGATTTGTTGCTATCAATCGCCCTTTTGATTTTATTTCCAATTGTTTGTTTATTCGTTCAGGAGAAGGCTGGTTTTCTTCGTAATATATTTCAGGTCATTGGAGGACATAAAAGTTGGGTAGGTTATATTCCTTCCGCAAAAACATTGGGAAACCTTCCCGCTATTCGACCCGGAGTGCTTCATCCACTGGATGCCCTGGCTTCTCCAAAGGTCAATGAGCCGACTCGCCAACGTCTGAATTTCTTTTATGCAAAAGATTACCAAGTGGGAAATGACTTGGATATTCTCTGGAAAGGCTTCACCCAATTAGGACGCTCCTGAAAGGACGAAATTCAATGTGCGTCCAAGGATTGGTCTTTACGTGGAGAAAAGTGGCATTCGTAGACTAGATATTAAATCCTAAACGCGTTTTCGTACTTTGCTCCGCTGCTTACAGTCGCTTTGCATTAAAAAATTTAAGTTGTAATCTAAAAGCTTGAGATTGCAGCTTAGGCTAAAAACTAGAATATGGATCCGCAACTTCGATTTTCAGAAACTGTTGACAATTACATTCGCTATCGGCCTGGCTACCCAAAGGCTATCCTGGAACTGATGGCAGAGGAAATGGGCTTGGAAGAGAGTGCGGTCATCGCTGATATTGGTTCTGGTACCGGGAAGCTCACCCAACTCTTTCTCGACGAAGACCATCTGGTCTATGGGGTAGAACCCAATCGGGAAATGCGTCGAGCAGCAGAGGACCTACTGGTCGAATACGATAATTTTTCCAGCGTTAGTGGTAGTGCCGAACAAACAACGTTGGACAATCAATCGGTCGATTTTGTCGTCGCTGGACAAGCCTATCATTGGTTTGAAGCGGCAGCATTTCGCAAAGAGTGTCTGCGCTTGTTGCCAACGGAGGGCTGGGCTGTCATCGTTTGGAATGATCGAGAAGATGAGCATTCTGAGTTTATGAAAGCCTACGAAGCATTTTTACAAAAGTACTCGACCGACTACAAGGAAATCGACTTGCGAAGAATTGATCAAAAGGCACTTCAAGTACTGTACGCCAAAAGTCCCATTCGTCATGCTGCCTTCAACAATCAACAGCTTTTTGATTGGGAGGGGCTCAAGGGGCGCTACTTGTCTTGTTCTTATGCCCTAAAGCAAGATCACAAGGATTATGAGGAAGCCCTGCAGCGCCTTCAGCAAATTTTTGAACAATACGCTGAGGAGAATCAGGTGATTATGAAGTACAAAACTTCTGTGTATTACGGACAGCCACACGCATAAGCTCCACCCAAACTTTTTTCTATGTTGAAGCAAAAGATAAAGAAACTAGCCAAGCAGTATTACGAAGATGTTGTCGAGATTCGTCGTCACCTGCACCAGAACCCTGAGCTGAGTTATCAGGAAACAGCAACCGGACAGTTCATTGCCTCGAAGTTGAAGAAATACCGAATAGACCATGAGCATGGCATGGCAGAAAATGGAGTCGTGGCCTTGATTAAGGGAAAGAATCCAGAGAAAAGGGTTTTGGCACTTCGGGCAGATATCGATGCCTTACCCATACAAGAGACCAATGAGGTTCCTTACAGGTCGCAAAAACAAGGTATCATGCATGCCTGCGGTCACGATGCACACACGGCTTCTCTATTGGGGACGGCGCGGATACTAAACAACATTCGAAAAGACTTTGAAGGTACGATCAAATTGATCTTTCAACCTGCAGAGGAGAAGTTGCCTGGTGGTGCATCCATTATGATCAAAGAAGGCGTATTGCAGAACCCTGTGCCGGGACGCATACTTGGGCAGCACGTCCATCCACCCCTCGAAAAAGGCAAAGTTGGCTTTTGTGCAGGTAAATACATGGCCTCTGCAGACGAATTGTACATGACTGTCAAAGGTCGAGGTGGACATGGTGCCTTGCCAAATACCTGCATCGACCCGATCGCCATTACCGCCCAAATCTTGGTGAGTCTTCAGCAAATCGTCAGTCGCTATGCACCGCCGACCATCCCTTCCGTGCTTACCTTCGGAAAAATCCAATCCAGCGGAGGAGCGACCAACGTGATTCCCAATGAAGTGAAGTTGGAAGGGACCTTTCGGACAATGGATGAAAGCTGGCGTAAAAAGGCCCATAAGCGCATGCGAAAAATGGCCAAGAGTATCGCCAAAAGCATGGGAGGCGCTTGCGAACTAGAAATTGCCAAAGGCTATCCCGTTTTGTACAACGACCAGCAAACGACCTTGGAGGCTAAACAATTGGCAGTGAAATACCTTGGCGAAGAGAACGTCGTTGATCTACCCATACGAATGACAGCCGAAGACTTTGCCTACTATTCCCATAAAATTCCCGCTTGCTTCTACCGATTGGGGACGGGCAACAAACAAAAAGGGATTACTTCGTCTGTTCATACCAGTACCTTCAACATCGACGAAGAAAGCCTGGAAGTTGGCATGGGACTTATGGCCTGGCTGGCGGTCAACGCCTCTTCGTCGACCTAAGCATGGTTACCTCTCCTGGTATCGGCCATCCGATGCCCCTTTCGGCTCAAAACAAAAGGCTATCTTCTTTGGACCTGTATTCCGTGATACCAATTGAGTAGCAGCGCCCTACCAATAAATTTAATTACACTATGATGTAACAGAATACCAAAAATAAACGTTACAAACAGTGCAATAAGTGATGCTTTCTTCCCTAGTTCGATCCTCTTTAATCAAAATCCAATACTACCTTCTATGGCAAAGATTCTTATAGTTGACGATGAGCCAAGTATCCGGAAGACCCTCCGGGAAATTCTGGAATTCGAGAAATACGAAGTAGACGAGGCAGCAGACGGGCTTGATTGTCTGGTAAAACTCAAACAGACCAAGTACGATGTGGTCATCATGGACATTAAGATGCCGAAGATGGATGGGATGGAGGCTCTCGAACGGGTGCAACTGATCGTTCCAGATACGCCGGTTGTGATGATCTCTGGGCATGCCAACATCGACACAGCGGTAGAAGCAGTGAAAAAAGGTGCTTTTGATTTCATCTCCAAGCCGCCCGACCTCAACCGGATGTTGATTACGGTGCGCAATGCGATGGATAAATCCAACCTGATTACGGAGACCAAAGTATTGAAGCGTAAGGTGTCCAAGCACAAAGCTCAGGAAATCATCGGCCAAAGCCGGCCCATCGGTAAGATCAAAGAGACCATCGATCGGGTGGCACCGACAGATGCTCGCGTGCTGATTACTGGGCAGAATGGTACAGGTAAAGAATTAGTTGCCCGCTGGTTGCACGAGAAATCTGGCAGATCGAAAAATTCCATCATCGAAGTGAACTGCGCAGCCATTCCTTCTGAGTTGATTGAAAGTGAACTTTTCGGCCACGAGAAAGGCTCTTTTACCTCTGCACACAAGCAGCGTATCGGTAAGTTCGAGTTGGCCAATGGCGGTACGATCTTCCTGGATGAAATTGGGGATATGTCGCTCAAGGCACAGGCTAAGGTGTTGCGGGCTTTGCAAGAGAATCGCATCACGCGGGTAGGGGGCGATAAGGAGATTAGTGTGGATGTCCGGGTGATTGCAGCGACCAACAAGGACCTACGGACGGAGATTGCCAGAGGACGTTTTCGCGAGGATTTATATCACCGCCTAGCTGTTATCATCATTCAAGTGCCACCATTGAACGAACGTCGGGATGATATACCGATGTTGGTCGAGCATTTTATTAAGCTGATATGCAATGAATACGGCACCAGCCAAAAAGGCATCACTGACGGCGCTTTGGTTGCGTTGCAGCAAGTCAATTGGACGGGGAACATTCGGGAGTTGCGCAATGTGGTCGAACGCTTGATCATTTTGAGTGGCGAGGAAATTACGGAAGAGGATGTGCTCAATTATGTGACACCTTCCAGTTCTGATGCTCCCAGCGACCTAAAGCAGCTATTTGAGAAATACGACAATTGGGAGGCTCTGGAAACACATCTGCGCGAGTCTTACAAAAGCTACCAAGCTTCTTTGAGTGAGGTCTAAGTAGCACTCTTGGAATATTGTCAGAAAATATGTAAATAGCGAGAAGCCTGCCTGATCTTTCGTCGGCAGGCTTTTCGCTTCTCAAACCAAAAACAATTTCAATGAATCAAGACAACTCGACTACGCAAGAGCAAGACAATGGCGCTTTTGGTCGCAATATGAAACAATGGACCAAAATCAAGGGAGAGAATGCCTGGACTATGTTCAAGGTGATTGCAGAATTTGTGGATGGTTTTGAAGTGATGAATAAAATAGGGCCGTGTATTTCCATTTTTGGCTCTGCCCGTACGAAGCCCGATCAACGCTACTACAAGCTGGCTGTGGAGATGGCCTCTGTATTGACGGATGAGGGCTATGGCGTGATCACTGGTGGTGGCCCGGGGATTATGGAGGCTGGTAACAAGGGGGCTGCCCTCAAGGGTGGATTGTCGGTCGGACTCAACATAGACCTTCCTTTTGAACAAAGCCACAATCCTTATATCGACCACGAACTGAATCTCAACCACCGCTACTTCTTTGTTCGCAAGGTGATGTTTGTCAAATATGCTCAAGCATTTGTCGTATTGCCAGGAGGATTCGGTACGATGGATGAACTCTTTGAGGTATTGACCCTGATTCAGACCAAAAAGATTACTCGAGTACCTGTTATCTTGATGGGAAAGGATTTTTGGGGAGGACTCAAGGATTGGGTCAAAGATACGATGCTTGGCCATGGCAACATCAATGCAGAAGACCTCGACTTAATGCCCATTACGGACGATCCCAAAGAAGTCATCCGCATCATCAATGAGTTCTACTCTGGCGATCAACCTCGCAACCTGACACCGAACTACGAGCTGTAATCGCTGAGCCTCCGCATACACAGTCTTTAACGCATCAACTGTGGATTGCGCCAGGTCTGAATTTGCTCCAATAACTTTGTATCGCTTTCTTGCGCACTTTTGGCCAGAATGCTCTGCCAGAGGTCTTCTCGAATAATCCAGCTTTGCCGATCCAACTGAAACAGATCACGGCGTTCGGACTGACTTAGGTAGTACTCCAATTGCGAGGGACGAATATCTTTGGCAAGCCGCCACAGTTGGGCTTTCGGAATGTTCTCCGAAGGAATCCAGCTAACAGCTTTGATCTTTTTTTGATAAGTCGTCATTTCGGCCAAGGCCGCGTGTGCAATCAAATGGCTGGCCTTGCGGTTTTTCAAAAATGGAAGCGCCTTTTCAATTAACTGCTCATAGTACTCGTAATTGGGATCGTGCTTGACAGGCTGATAACTTTTGGAGGCGTGCAAACTTCCCAGTAGAAATAAGACTGATAAAAGATAGGGCCACTTGTACAAATGCAAGTGCTGTATGCGGATGAGAATGGGCAGCAGCAGCGGTGGCAGCAGGATGAAGTAGAAAATTCCCATGTCTGCAAGGCCATTGTAATCCCATTGGAGAAAGGGGAATATGAGGCAGCCACACAGCAAGAAAAGCGGTAGCAGCAAGCGATTGCGCTTTTGTCGGCCCAAGATGAAATAACCTACCAAGCCCCAAAGGATGGTTGCATCTGCGATTTCCAAGAACCATTCGAAATTGATTTTGCCATTTGCACCAAACTCTATCAGAAAGCTGTAAGGTGCAAATTGGGGAACTGGGCTAAAGGGAAAATCGTAGGCACCAGAATTGAGCAACTGCCATCCCCATAGGAACATACCGCCCATGCCGAGGACACTGAGCCAAAGCAAAGGTGACTTTTTTCGGCCTGTCAGCCAGCAATAAAAGATGAAATAGAGCATGCAACAACCTAGGCCAAGCCAATGGGTGCCTGCTGCTAAGATCAAAAAGGTATACGTCCAGACATTCTTCGACCGTTCGATGCTGCCGAGAAAGCCGATGAAACAAACCAGTCCCAGCAATTCTTTGGGATGCTGAGAGGAAAAATAGGTTAAGTGTGGACTGAAAATACTCCAGCAGCCCAGCAAAATGGCCAGTGGGAGGATTTGCTGCCATTTGAAGGACAGCCGGAAGATGGCCATGGTAAACAGAGCAGGAATCAATGCACAAAGGACGGTAAACGACTGGATGGGGTCGACAATCAGCGATTTTAGTAAGTAGAGTAGGGGAATCAATAAATTGTACTCTGCTTGTTGAAGGCCAGCTTGTTGCCCGAAAGCATCCGCTTGTAGGAGGTAGTGGTAGGCATGCCAGCCGTTTGGGTAGGGAGATTGCTGAAAAACCATTAGTCTGAGGCCAAAGGAAAGACATCCCAATGCAAATGCGATCAGCAAGAGCCAATAGTTGCTGGTTTTCTTTGAGGTCGTTGTTGTTGTCGGCCGGCGTTGTGTAAGGATGCTCATATAATTGATTTACGCCCGGGCTCTCGTCGATGTTGAATAAGAAATTCCTTGGTTTATACGGCCAATTGGCTGTCGGGTTGTGTTCAGACGGTTCTTTTGCGAGCCAAAACACAATCATTGGCCAAAAAGTCTGAATCTGTTCTTAAATTTGGGGCTCAATGCATTTGAATTTCTATGGCTTTAAGAGATCAATTTCCCGAAAAAGGGTCAGACTATATGTCGGGAACGAGTGATGGTTATGAATATCGGACCATCTTCGGAGGTTCCAACTTGGAACACAGCTATGAGATGCTCCGGGCATTTTTGGTGGAAGAAGGCTATGGCAATGTTCCAGTACCGGCCTCTGTAGAAGATTTGCTGCTGTTCAACAGCCCTGTCAAAAACCGGCAGATCGTCTTATTCGAGAACTATGGCTATATTCACAATCCCATAAAAATCTTGTTTTACGAAGGTCAGCCGCCCGGTCGCCGCCGAAAGGTGAAGACGCTGACCCTTTGCTTGTACAATGAGGCCCATCCTCGCCATCTGACAAAGTTTCACCAGGTTGAGCCGATGGAGGAGTGAATGGTGGGGAATTGGTGGTTGAGTGGTTGAGTGGTTTGGTGATTTTGTGGTTGAGTGATTTTGTGGTTGTTTTTGGCTGGTGATTTAGTGATTGGGATGGGAGGGGGATTATTGGTTCATAGTTCTATAGAAGATTACAAAACCATTAGGCGGATCATGCTCGAGTCTTTTCTCTCTTTTTCGTGGATCGAACAATTGGCGCTTTTTTCTGGTATAATATACGTGGTTTTGGCGGCCCGTGAAAGTATTTGGTGTTGGCCTTGGGGGATTTTGAGCAGTGGGCTATTGGGCTACGCCAGCTTAACTTTCTACCAGCTGTATGCGGACTTTGGGCTACAAATGTACTACGTCCTGATGGGCTTTTTGGGCCTTTATCAGTGGCGATTTGGAAGTCAGTCCAAGACCGCTTTGCCCATCAGCAGAATGCGTGCTAGGGAGCATTTGGTGGTGATTGTGAGTGGCACTATTGTTGGACTATTTATTGGATATTTTTTTGATACATATACGGAGGCAGCAGCGACCTATCCCGATGCTTTGACGACCTCCTTTTCCATCATCGCTACACTATTGGTGGTCCAGAAAAAACTCGAAAATTGGCTATACTGGATCGTAGCCGACTTGGCCTACGTCGTACTGTACAGTAGTCGAGGTGCCTGGCTGTTTGCACTGTTGATGGTCATATACACGGGAATTGCTATTTTTGGGTATTGGCAATGGAAAAAGAGGCTAAATGACCATTTAAAAGGGGCGCAGGTTTCCCTTTGAAAGACAACAGCATAACTACAACCCTCGTTAATTAGAGTTTTTGATAGGATAGAATTATTTAGATAGAGTCTAAATAATATCTAGACTTGAAAAGAGCAAATTTACGTCTTATGTTTAAAGTAAAAGGTTTATATCTTTGCGGTGTTTTTCAAGTACTTTTCTCTAACAATTATTGTCTAAAGTAAATCAAAATTATTTTGAAAAGCGGAATAACCAAACTCGGATTCCTTCTCGTATTTCTCACCTCGGCTTTCTCAGCATCAGCCCAATCATCAGGAAGCGGCTCCTCCCTATTTATTACCACTATGGCTGTTATTGCTGGTCTGGTACTACTGGGTGTGTTGTTGCAACTGGTCGATAACCTTTTGCGTATCGAAGCCAAGCAGGCTGGTGCAGATAGAAGCGGAGCTAACTACTCTCTCTTTCCAAGTATGGGTGAGATCATAAAGCCGAAAATGCCAGAGTATGTCGGAGGTGAGCCAGTGACGGTTTTTAAGAAAGGACACGACATCCTTTTGCAGGGTGAGGCGTCTGCAGATACCCACCAGGATGCTCAGGTGACGACTTTTGCTGTTCAGCCACGCAATTTCGTTGGGATGTCTCCAATTCCCAAGCTATCCATTGCCGTTGGTGATGAGGTAAAAGCGGGAGATCAGTTGTTTTTCGATAAAACTCGTCCGGATGTAAAATACGTTGCTCCGGTCAGTGGCGAGGTGATTGCCATCAATAGGGCTGAAAAGCGTTCTATCGCTGAAGTAGTCATCTTGGCTGATAAGGAGATAAAGTATCGGGAGCTGGAACCTTTTGACTTGGAGAATGGCAGTCGGGAAGACTTGGTCAACTACCTGATGGATGTTGGTGCGTGGCCGTTTGTTCGCCAGCGCCCCTTCGATACCGTTGCCGATCCGAAGGAACCTGCCAAGGCAATTTTCATCTCTACGTTTGATACGGCGCCGCTGGCACCTGACCTCAACCTAGCTGTAGAAGGAAGAGCTGTCGAATTCCAAAAGGGGCTTGACGTGTTGAATAAGCTGGTCGACGGCCCTGTGCACCTTGGCTTGAATGCTAAGAGCGAGGAAAAGCCATCCGATGTTTTTCTGAATGCAGAAGGTGTTGAAAAGCATTGGTTTCACGGAAAGCATCCGGCTGGTAATGTCGGTATTCAAATACATCACACGGATCCCATCGGTATGCGAGATCGCGTTTGGACAGT
>JBCCSZ010000038.1:0-34933 GCA_039199225.1 Bacteroidota bacterium | reverse complement strand
AGCTTGTCGTTCCTTCAATGACTGGATTGAGGGTATTGATTTCAAATACATTCAGACTAGCCTCACCAGTGCAGCCATTGGCGTCCGTAACGGTCAGACCATAGCTGCCAGCAGTGGACACATTGATCATGCGACTATTGGCCCCGGTCGACCAAGCCCAAGAGCTGAACGAACCACCACCAAGAACAGTAGAACCCCCCGGACAGTAATTGGGTAAACCATTGATTTGAGGTATTGGGTTGGCATTAACGGTCAACTCAAATTCTTCGGAGCCAGTGCAGCCATTGTCATCGGTCACTGTCAAGGCGTACAAGCCGTCCTCTCGGACACTTATCATTTGGGTCGAATCACCCGTCGACCATTGATAACGCTCAAAACTGCCACCCATTAAAAAAGTGAAATCTCCCTCACAGATACTATCGGTACCTGTGATGCTTGCTTGCGGAATAGCTGTTTCGGTTATGACAACCTGGCTCATAGCAGTGCAGCCATTGGCGTCGGTTACCATGACCTCGTAGTTACCAGCTGAGCCGACATCAATACTTTGCGCCCCCGAACCATTTGACCAAAGGTATTCGCTGAAAGTTGGGAAGACACTCAATGTGGTGGTGCTTCCGGCACAGTAGGATGTATCTCCGGTGATGTTTAGGTTGGGGCTTGTATTATCCAGTACATCGACCGAGCTGACGCCCGTACAGCCACTGTCGTCTGTCACCGTTACACTATAAGTACCACCACTACCAACATTGATGACGCGAGTGGTTTCACCTGTCGACCATAGATAACTATCGTATTCGGTGGCCTCAAGGTCGGTGGTCGCACCTTGGCAGATGGAGAGGATGCCTTCAATAGAGGATTCAAGCATTCCGTTGGCTTCCGCGAATACTTGTGCAGAGCCGCTGCATCCGTTGGCGTCTGTCACGGTGACGGCATAAGTGCCTGTTGCAAATACGGTCAATGTTTGATTCAATGAGCCATTGGACCATTCGTAGGCTGAGAAACTGCTTCCTGGGTCAAAGGTCGTTGAACCGCCTACACAAAATGTTTTTGATCCTTCCAAGACAGGTGTGGGGTTGGCGACTTGTCGTACCTTGACAGAATCTGTTCCTTGGCAATTATTCACATCTGTCACGGTTACGGCGTAAGTGCCTGCTCTGTCGATGTTGATGGTTTGTGTACCAGCTCCGGTCGACCAGGCATAGTCTTCAAAAGGCCCAGCATCCAGATCGATGTTGCTTCCTGAGCAAAGATTCAACGTTTCGCTTGCCAGAGGTTCAGGTAGGGCATTGACTAGGATGGTGACAGACTGTTGATCGCTGCATCCACGCCCGTCGGTAATGGTGACACTGTAGGTTGTTGTATTGCTGGGAGAGACGCTGTGGTTGGCAGCATTGCCCAGTCCATTGTCCCAGTTGTAAGTATAATTTCCATCTCCACCATTGGCTGTGAGGCTGATATTGGCTTGTTCGTTTGCACATAGGGTCATACCTGCACTGATACTGCTACTGAGTACTGCGTTCTCAGAGATGGTAATGCTTTCAGTTAGCAGACATTTGTTTGCATCGGTAATGGTTACTGTATAAGTGCCGGCACAAAGATCGCTGATACTTGCGGTCGTTTCACCTGTTGACCAGAGGAAAGTATATCCTGGCACTCCACCGTTGGTCAGGAGGTTGGCCACCCCATCGCAGGCGCTATTGCAACTCACGTTGGTTTGGGTCGATGAAACTTCTAGTGGTGTCGGATTGCCATTCCACTCGAAAGCACCCATATCTACGGCTAGTTGAAAAATGCGGGTATTACCTTCTAGGTCGATGTCAATTCTTTCTACTTTGTCGATGTCATTATCTATATCGCTGATGTCGATGGGCAGCAAGTCGTCTGAGCCCTTATCAATGGCTGGTGAACATCCAGATGTTTTGAGATTGCCGTTGGCTGGATCGATGAATTGTGGATCGACAAAAAGGTTGCCGCCGTCATCAGAAACATTGCTGGGAATACCTCCGCGAATGATGGAATGGGTGATGTTGCCACTAGCGGCATCGGTTGCTAGTTCAGCGGCTCCACTTGCAGCATTGTTGTCCCATAAAATGCTGTTGGCGATGTTGATGTCGCTGCTCCCATTGCCATTTTCAATATAAATACCACCACCTTGGCCATTGCTGAAGTTGCGAGAAAAAGAGTTGTTGATTACACGTGTTTGGACATTGCCTCCTCCGTTTTCATCTGCATCGCTGTAGAGTCCACCTCCTTGTTGTCCGGCTTCATTGCGATCGAAGACGCAATTGATTAATATCGTTTGATTGTTGCCTTGTTGAGTGCCTCCAAGGAATAGGGCGCCGCCGTTTGTGATGCTGGCATTTTTTGTAAACAGGCAATTTAATAAAGTGTCGTTGCTGCTGGCACCCGTATTGTCGTGCAGGTAAAGCGCGCCTCCTTGTTGGTCACTTTGATTCTCAGAGAATTGACAACTGCGGAGTCGAACTTGTGATTTGGCATTGTCACTGTCTTGTAGCCAAAGTGCGCCTCCTTGCCCTTGGGTATTATTTTCCTCAAAGGTACAGCTGTCGAGATACGTGTGAAGTTCTGTATCGTTGTTGATTGAGCGCAGGGCGATGGCACCACCATGTTGATTGCTTTGGTTGGACGTGAATTGGCAAGATGTAAGTTGAATGCTTGCCTCTGTGCTTGATGATCCATCGTAGAATAATCCACCTCCTGCATCTGTACTGCTGTTGTTTTCAAATTGACATTGCTCAAAGGTGGGGGCCAGTTTTCCGCCTTGGTTGGCTTCCATTCCGACTGCACCGCCACCGGTGGCTCGGTTGTTTCGAAAGACACAATGGCGTATGGTGGGTTGGCAACTGCGTCCCTCCCGAGCATCGAGGAAAAGCCCTCCTCCGGAGCCATTGCCTACCAGGTCGTTGTTGGCAGCTTCAATGATGAATCCGTCTAAGCTCGTTTTTTTGACTGCATCACCAATTGTGACCACTCTGAAACTATTATCGGTAGAGCTTGCAGTGCCTATCTCACCGCTCAGGATGGTTGGATTGGCAGAGATGTTTCGTTCGGAAAGGCTGTTTTCCGTTCCGGCAAAACCACCATAGACCTCTGCGCCGCTTTGAATGTTAAAAGAGAGTGCGCGATTGCCGGACACAGAGGGCTTGTAAGTTCCAGCTGCTACCCATACTTCGTCACCAGCGGTAGCGTTGTTGACCCCTTGATCCAATCGGTTGTAGGGAGTGGCCCAGGATTGGCCGTTGCCGTTGGTTGTCGCCGAGCTATTTACATAAATCCTTTGGCTTTCGTAGATGCCCAAGTCAATGGTGCCATTGCTGATGCGGGGCTTGCCGTCGCGATCGGCGTTGAACGTAAGTGGTAGGGCATCATTGTCGCCTGCATCAATGGCCGGAGAACAGCGCAAAGGGTGGAAATCTCCGGCTGCGGCATCTGCAAAGACGGGGTCTTCCGAGAAATTGTTGCCGCCATCGATCAGATCGTCGGGAAGGGGATGCTGAAGGATACAATGAGAAACACGACCAGAGGCATTGCTGCTGCCAATACCTGGGTCACTGCCTTCCCACAAAATGGAATTGTGTAGTTCAAAACCGAGTTGGCCACCACCTTGCTCCAGATAAACATCTCCACCGGAATTCATTGCTTCGTTTTGCCAAAAGGTACAATTGAGAATTCGGGTGTCGAGTGAGCCAGGAGCAAATTCGTCGGCGTCCTTGTAGACGGCTCCCCCTTTGTCGGCAGACTGATTTTGGTCGAATGTACAGTGAACGACATCCACCTCGCTGTTGGCTCCCTGAGACCCTCTTAGGTAGACAGCTCCACCAGATTTATCGGTGCTGTTTTTCCGAAAAACACTGGTAAGGATTTGATCATCCCCCTGGCTGTCAAAACTGATTCGATTGTAGATGGCTCCTCCTTCGGCGCCAGCATGGTTGTTTTCAAAGAGGGAGTTTCCAAGTATCCAACTCGAGACGGCATTGGTGGTCATTCGACTCCAAATGGCGCCGCCTCGTTCATTCGCTTCGTTTCCGATGAACGTACATCGGGCGATAAAAGCCCCCATTCTGGACTGGTCTCCGGAAAGGGAAAAAGCCAAGGCACCTCCATGATGGCCGCTGTAATTATTGATGAACTGACAATCAGAAATTTGAGGAGAGATGTTGGCTCCCTGAGAGCCTACACCAAGGATGGCGCCACCAAAGCTAGTGGTTGCAAGGGAGGCTGTGTTGTTTTCAAATCGACAACCAGTGATGCTTGGACGACAGGCTCCGCCCGCCGTAGCATCTATCCCGATGGCTCCTCCGCCGGAGGCATAATTATTTCTGAAAGTGCATTTGCGGATGCTGGGGCTGCTACTGTTGTTGAAGCTTCCGTTGATGTATAGACCACCGCCGCGATCGAAGCCAGGAGCATCTGCGTTGCCATGCTCAATGGTAAATCCATCGAGCTGAGCTGTCAGTTGGTTGTTGTTGGCCACCACCACATGGTAGCTATTATCTGTGCTATCGCCACGAGTACCAATGTCGCCACTTAAGATGGTGGGATTGGCCTCAATATCTCTGTCGCGGCTTGCGCTTTCCGTACCGTTAAAACCTCCCAAAAGAGTGATGTTGTTTTTTAGCTCAAAAGCTTGCTCCCGGTTGGCAGTGCTGCAAGCGTTGCAACTGCTAGGGTAGTAGATACCCTGTGCAACCCATATGGTGGCGTTGTCGGAATTGTCGATGGCCTCCTGAAGATCGGTGTAGGCATTGGCCCAGGATGTTCCGTCGTTGGCGCCAGTGGCACTGAGGTCGACAAAGACTTGAGCGGACAGACTGTTTGTCAGGCTGAGGATTGCTATCCATACGAGCTTTGGAAGGAAATGTATCAAGTGTCTCATAGAGCGTTTATATCTGGATGTCGATAGAGCTTTCATTCAAAAAATAGCTCGCTTAATTTCACGAACCATTTAATTACAAATGTGTAGATGTATTGCTAGAAATATTTTGGCATCCACAACATAGACGGAGTGAAAAAAATGTGCCATCTACTGGCTTGATATGATCGGACTTGCCGTCATGCGACATTTCATCAGTTAGGACGGCTGCTTTGGAGCTAAAATGTTCCTTAATAGATAATTGCATTATCTTTGCAAAATGTTTGATGATAGACCTGTAACAGATTGGCTGCCGATAACCCGCAAAGAGGTAGAAACGCGCGGTTGGGAAGAACTCGACGTTGTTCTGATTTCTGGTGATTCCTATGTTGATCATCCGGCCTTTGGGAGTGCCGTTATTGGCCGTATTCTGGAAAGCGAAGGTTTGCGTGTGGGATTGGTGCCACAGCCCAATTGGAAGGACGACTTGCGGGATTTCAAAAAGATGGGGCGGCCAAAGTTATTTTTCGGTGTGACCTCTGGTTGCATGGATTCTATGGTCAATCACTACACAGCTGCGCGCCGTCGTCGCTCGACGGATGCCTATACGGCGGGTGGTTCTGCTGGCTTTCGGCCGGACTATGCTGTAAAGGTCTACACACAGGTTCTCAAAAAGCTGTATCCTGATGTTCCGGTATTGATTGGAGGGATCGAAGCTTCCCTGCGTCGGGTTTCTCATTACGATTATTGGGAAGACAAACTCTTTCCGAATATCTTGGAAATGAGCGGTGCGGATATGCTGGTCTATGGGATGGGGGAAATGCCTCTGCGCGAGACCGTCCGACTGCTGCTGAAAGGTGTTCCTTTTGAATCCCTAACGACGATTCCTCAAACGGCTGTTCGCGTTCCGAGAAGGGGAGAACTACCGATCAACAAAAAATGGGAGACATTGGAGTTGGCCTCTCACGAAAAGTGTCAGCGGGACAAGAAAGCTTTTGCGGCTAACTTCAAGCACATCGAGCAAGAATCCAATAAGGTCAAAGCGCGGCGTTTGGTACAAGCTTGTGGCGATTATAAGGTCATCATCAATCCACCTTATCCGCCGATGACGGAAAAGCAGATCGATACTTCCTTTGATTTGCCTTACACCCGAATGCCGCATCCGAAATACAAAAAGCGTGGTTCGGTTCCAGCTTATGAGATGATCCGCTTTTCGGTAAATATGCACCGGGGATGCTTTGGTGGTTGCAGCTTTTGTACGATCTCTGCCCACCAGGGAAAATTCATTGCCAGCCGCTCGGAAGAGTCCATTCTTAAGGAAGTGGAAAAGGTCACAGAGATGCCGGATTTCAAAGGCTACATCAGTGATCTCGGTGGACCCTCTGCCAACATGTATCGCATGAAGGGGAAGGTGCAGGAAATATGCGATCGTTGTGTCAGTCCCTCCTGTATCCATCCGGTGGTCTGCAGCAACTTGGACACGAGCCACAAACCGATGACGGAGATTTATCGGAAAGTGGATGCCAATCCAAAAGTTAAGAAAGCCTTCGTCGGCAGTGGAATTCGCTACGATTTGTTGGTAGACAGCTACAACAAAAATGCAGATGACAGCCTCGATGAATATCTGGAACAAGTGGTTACTTGCCACATCAGTGGCCGACTGAAAGTTGCACCGGAACACACTTCCGATGGCACGCTTAGGGTGATGCGAAAGCCTTCCTTTAAGCATTTCCACGAGTTTAAGAAAAAGTATGACCGCATCAATAAAAAGAATGGCCTAAATCAGCCACTGATCCCTTATTTCATTTCCAGCCATCCTGGCTCGACCGCCGAGGAAATGGCCAACCTGGCCGCCGAAACCAAAGGGATGGGCTTCCGCTTGGAACAAGTGCAGGACTTCACGCCGACGCCCATGACGGTAGCGACCATTATCTACTACACTGGCTTACATCCCTACACCCTAAAGCCTGTCTACACCGCCAAGACGAAGCAGGAAAAGAAACGCCAGCATTTGTTCTTCTTCTGGCATAAGAAAGAGAACCATCAAATCATTCGCGATCAACTGCATTCGATGGGGCGCGAAGATTTGGTCGATAAGTTGATTGGTGAAAAGAAGCGCTTCAATAAGCAAAGTATTTTGAAAGAGCGAAGCAGAAAGAAGCACAAGCGAAAGTTTTACAAGAAGCGCTAGACTACTCTATACCCCCGTCTTTTAGATGACTCTCTTTTTTTCATGTACCATCGCGGAGCATGCTCCTTTGTAATTGCAGACCATTTGTAGTTTTTGTGATATGCTGATGGTTTTATGAAAGTTGTAATGCTCAAATAATCAACCATTTAAGTTGATTTAGTTGGGCTTATCGCTGTTTTAGCCTTGGTTTAGAAGGTGTTTGTTGGTAGGGCTTTGTTGAGTAGATAATCCACAGAAATGATATAATTCTGTGATATTTACAAGGGTGGAATTGCGTAAATTTCCCTTCAAAACCATTAGCCATGATCCGATCAATCGTTTTAGTGACGCCATGTGTTTTAATGCTCATCGCTACTGCCAATGCCTTTGATGGGCAGCCAGTTGAGCTTGGAAAAATCAATTGGCACCGCAGCCTGGACAAGGGTGTTCAATTGGCTGAGCAGGGGCAGAAGCCTATTTTTCTACTGTTTCAGGAAGTACCCGGTTGCCATACTTGCCAGCATTACGGCCGAGAAGTATTGAGTCATCCATTGATTGTAGAGGCCATTGAAAGTCTGTTTGTCCCTGTGGCAATTTTCAATAATAAAGGAGGTGTTGACAAAGAGGTGTTGCGATACTTCAGGGAACCAGCTTGGAACAATCCCGTTGTTCGCATCGTCAATGCGCAAAAGGAAAATATTGTCCCGAGGCTCAGTGGCAATTATACGCCCCTTGGCGTCGTACAGCTGATGAAGCGTGCCTTGAAAGGACAGTTTCAGGATGTGCCGCTGTATTTACAACTACTCGAAGCGGAGCTGGCTGCCGAGGCAAAGGGAACGAAAAAGGCGGTTTTTTCTATGTATTGTTTTTGGACGGGTGAGAAAGAAATCGGTGGCTTGGAAGGCGTCGTCGAAACGCAAGCCGGATTTATGAACGGCCGAGAAGTTGTTGAGGTATCTTACGATCCATCCCAAATTTCTTATGAGGCATTGTTGGAGCAGGCGCACAAAAGCCGCTGTGCAGATGAGGTATTTACAAATGATCCACAACAGAAAGCACAGTCGCAAAAGAAACTTGGTAAAAAAGCAGTTGGTCAGCAGTCTGCTTTTCGCCCAGACGGACAGCCCAAGTACTATCTGTATAATTCCGTGTATCGCCATGTGCCGATGACCCAATTGCAGGCAGCTCGTGTCAACAGCCTTTTGGGGCGTCGTCAACTGCCAGAGCAAGTACTTTCTCCACGCCAACAGGCTTTGGTAGAATACATTCGCGCGCATCCCAACCACCAGTGGCCCATCGCCATCAATCAAGACTTTGTGCGTGCATGGGAGAAGGTCGAACACCAAAAGAGCTGACTTTCCACTGAGTAGGGAAGGAAAAAAGAAACCGTTCAGGCGAGGAGCAGTTATGTTCATCACCTGAACGGACTTCCGAATACACTTCGCAATAATGAATTCCCTCTTTTGAAGTGCCTCTCAGCCTTTCAGTACTTTTTTACTGATTAATTGTCCATCCACATTTAATTCTAGTAGGTAAATGCCAGGGGGGATGGCTTTGTCAGAGAGCTGCAATTGGTAGCGGTCCCCGTATCTGGCGGTAATTCTAAGTTTTGCCAAGCTCTTGCCATCGCTGCTGCGCAGCTCACAGGCTTTGATTTCCTTGCCAGGCAGCTGAACCCAGAAAACGTCCTCGATCGGATTGGGAAATACCTGGATTTGCTGGGAGAGCGATACCTGCTTGGTAGAGGTATTGAACTGGCGCAACAGCAACAAATCTTTGTTGGGTGTCCCCGTATTTCGATCACAGACATACACATCGCGCAAGCCATCATTGTCCAGGTCGGCAGTGATGATGCCCAGAGCATCTAAGGTGTACTCGGCACCAAAAATGCTTTCTGTTTGATCGTTGAACCATCCGGTACCATCATTGACATAAACCCTCAATGATCCACCAAACACATTGGCGATGAGGATGTCGGGATGTTCATCGCCATTGACATCTTCAAAAACGGCGTCTATGGTGAGGTCGTTGTCCTGCGGCAGTAGGTCCAAGCTAGCATCTGTAAATAGGCCATTGCCGTCATTGAGCAGCAAGCGATTTTGAGGGTTCTTGGCTGGCAGGAAAGCTACGTTGCAGAAGAAAAGGTCCATATCACCATCGCCATCGACATCTGCGCTGCTGACCTTGCGGGTTTCTTGGTTGAGTTTTGGGAGTTGTGTGTTCGAAACATCAGTGAAAAAACCCTGGCCATCATTGACCAGAAGGCTATTGCCGTTTTCATTGCCGTCGACCCAATCGAGGTCTTTGTCACCGTCGATGTCCACTAGGTGAATGTCTTGGGTGACACGGCTGAGGGCAGGCAACCTTTGAGCTGTTTCATCTCTGAAAGTACCATCGCCCTGATTGATGAGAATGAAATTCTGGCCGGCATTACCCATCAAAAGGTCTGGCCGATCGTCGTTATTTAGGTCTGCAGCAATGAGGGCGTTGGCTTCGGAGTCGGGCAGTCGATAAGTGGCTTCGGTGAATGTTCCATGGCCATCGTTGAAGTACAACTCATGTACGTTGGTGGTGCCTATTTTTACATCGTCTTCGCTACAAAAGGCGAGGTCCAAAAACTTGTCACCATTGAAATCAGCAATGGCAACATCTTCGCTGTCGTGAATCGCCTGTGGGATTTGTCCCAATGGCGCACTGGTAAAATTGCCTTTGCCATCATTGATTAGGAGTCGGTTGGTTTGAAACTCGTTGGCCAGTACAATATCCAAATCACCATCGCCATCGAGGTCGGCAGCCTGAACATCCATGCTCTGATCGCGAGCGCCATTGTCCGGCAGCTTCTCCGACTGATTGGAGTAAACCTGTGCCTTTGTAGAGAAAAAGACAGCAGAAAAAAGAAGTGTGTAGAATAGCTTTTTCATCGTTGAATCTTTTTTGCATCCAACTTAGCGGGAAGCGCAAAGACCCAATTGTAAAAAACGGAACAGCTCCCAAGACTTGTGTAAGCCACCTGCCAATTGATATACTTTCGGCCTAATTCCAGATGTCGATGTCCATCAACCACTTGCCATCAACTTTCTTCCAGATGATAACATACTTGCCACCCCAATCGGCAGTTTCTCCTTTGGGATTGGTAGAACGCCCCATGTAATAGCCATAGTCGTAGGCCGTGTCTCCAACTACGACGATCTCCTCCGGGCGAACTTTGTGGGCATTCATAACGTAGCCTTCAGAAGGGCTCCAATACTTTGTCAGAGCCTCCTTGCCCTTTAGAATCTCCGTTCTTCCTGGAAATATCTTTCCTTCTTCGGTATAAATGTCGACAAGGGCCTTGGTATTTCCGCTGACGTAGTACTCAGAGAACTTGTTTCCTTGTGCCATGATGGCATCGATCTCCGTTCGGTCGCCTGTAAAAGCAGGTAAGGCCGTAAACTTGGTCTGAAGATAAACTTCTTGCCATTGGTCATTCGAACGGACACCCACTTTGAAAGAGTAGGTGTATGGATCGATTTGCTCCCAGGCATCTGTGAGCTGGTTTTTCTGAGCGCCGTCGCCATATTCGTATTCGTAATAAAAGCCGGAGCTGTCTGTTTGGACAGTGCCTTGGGTGAGCCCACCAAATGTATCGAATTCCCAAAAGACGATCTGTTGTTTTTCGGCATCCCATTGTCTGATGCCATGACTCCTGGCGCCCCATACGGTGCGTACCTCGTCGGTAAAACCCATTGAATGTGCTTTGACAACTTGTTTGTTGAGGTCGTATTCGAAGACAACTTCTTGCTTAAAAACAGAGCCATCTGCCCACTGACCTTCGGCTACCCAGGTTTTGCCGACCAGAGCGTCGAAAGGAGATAGGGGACTGTCTTGTGCAAAGAGCGAAATATGGAGAACTAAAACCATCCAAAGGGAGAAAGTCACTTTCATTTTTTTGCTGTAAAAATAAAAAAACAAAGTCACAGCATGGCTAAAACTGAAGAAATGCGTTCACACGAATTTTTGTCTGGGTTCATAGAGTGAATGCCTCCATTGGTAGAATCTTGCAACAGATATCGGAACTTATTGATAATTTAAAAAAAGCACAGAAGTGCATAGACAAATTAAATGATGACTTATTTTGAACGACTTTCACCTCTATACTTCGTTAAAAATACTCGCCATAGCTATGGCTGTGCCTGTGTTTTTAGCTACGGCTGTACAAAAGTTTCTCTGCAATTTATGGTTAGTCCAATACTTACGAACTGCTTACATATTACGAAACCCTTTTCTAAAGGAATATTTGATAAACAGCAACTTATGAAAATTTTTACTTTTTTAGTCTCTTTCCTGTGGATCGCAGCCAGTATGCAAGCTCAAGAGCTAGAGCGAAAAGGCTCCTTGGGGGCCATGGTCAGCGCAGCAGAAGACGGCTCCGGGATATTGATCCCACAGGTATTGCCAAATGGAACGGCGGCCTCAATTGGCTTACAGGCTGGTGATGTTGTATTGTCCATCAATGATCAGCGTTTCACAGAGGTTTCGCCTTTGGTAGCACAGACCAAGGCTTGGCGGGAAGGGGAAGAAATTACCATTCAATTGAAAAGAGGCGACCAACAATTAGAGCTTAAAGGCAAGGTCAAAGGAAAGCCCAAAGAAAGCTCGGATAAAGCAAAAGTTGTTTATGGTGCGGTTCCCTTCCAGCAAGGGCAGTTGCGCAGCATCCTGGAACTGCCGAAAGGGGTAGAGAACCCACCGGTCGTTTTCTTTCTACAAGGTTTTGGTTGCAACTCTATTGATTACTACTACAATCCACTCAGCCCAATCAAGCAATTGGTAGAAGGGCTGGTCGAAAAGGGGATTGCCGTTTATCGGGTGGAGAAACCCGGCTTAGGCGATAGTAAGGGAACGCCTGCTTGTGAAGACATCGGCTACCATTTGGAGGTAGACGCTTTTGCCGAATCTCTAAAAATGCTCAAAACCATCGATGGCATCGATTCGGACAATGTCTACCTATTCGGACATTCACTGGGCGGTGTGACGGCTCCTTTACTGGCAGAACGCATACCTGTCAAAGGTATCGTCAACTACGGCAGCGTTGCCACGACCTGGTATGAGTACATCCTGGAAATATTCCGAAAGCAAAAAGTCATACGAGGCTGGGACCTTGTAGAAGCAGAAGAGGAGCTGCGCAGGCGCGAACCCATCATACACGATTTCTTAGTCAAAAAAATGAAGCCTTCAGAATTGCGCGCCAATCCTGCTTACGAGGGACTGCTGTCCACCGGGTGGCCCATGATTGATGAAAACGACAAAACCCTCTCTCGTCACTACAGCTTCATGCAGGAAATCAATGAAACCAATACCACAAAGGCTCTGAAAAACGCCGACGTTTATTTTCTCGGCATACACGGAGAGTTTGACATACACGCCATTGATGCGGATTGGGCAGAGATGCAAGCCGCCACGGTCAATGCTTACCATCCAGGCAAAGGGGAGTGGATGATTCTCAAAGGAACAGAACATGGATTTGCCAAGGTGCCGTCCATGGCTGAGAACCTACGACTGAGAAAAGAAGGATTGCTCAATGGCGAATATATGGGCAAGCACTTTAATGCCGAGTTGGTAGAGGTAGTGAGTAATTGGATAAAAAAAGTACAAAAGAAGACACAAAATGGATAGAAGAAATGCTTTAAAACACATGGGCGTATTGGGCCTGGGAACGAGCTTATTGCCAGCCAGTGCCGCCACTTGGAATACAGAAAAAAAGCTGGGTGTAGCCTTGGTTGGACTGGGCAATTACAGTACGCGACAATTGGCGCCAGCCCTCCAGGAAACCGAGCATTGTTACCTGGCCGGCATTGTCACAGGAACGCCTCAAAAAGCGGTCGATTGGGCGAAAAAGTACAATATTCCACAGAAGAACATTTACAACTACGAGAATTACGATCGCATCAGGGACAATCCCGACATAGACATCATCTATGTGGTGCTACCCAACTCCATGCATGCCGAATATACCATTCGCGGCTTTGAGGCTGGCAAGCATGTCATCTGCGAAAAGCCCATGGCAATGGATACCAAGGAGTGTTTGCAAATGTTGGCCGCACGAGACAAGGCTGGTAAGCAACTCCAAATTGGTTATCGGTTGTACTATCATCCAGTACATCTGGCCGCTGTGGAGGTGGGCAATCGCTCGCGCTGGGGGAAAGTCAAGATGATGGAGTCCGGATTGGGATTTCGGATGGGCGTGCCTGGTAGTTGGCGACTCGATAAGAAAATGGGAGGCGGTGGTGCCATCATGGATTTGGGAGTGTACTGCATTCAAGGTATCCGGCGCTTTGTGGGAGAGTTGCCCGTTTCGGTAACCGCACAGGGGTACAATACGGTACCGGAAATCTTCAAGGGCATTTACGAGTCGGTAACTTTTCAGATGCGTTTTCCGTCTGGGGCCGTCAGCAGCAGTAGTACATCTTACAATGCAAATATGGATCGCTTTTATGCCACTTGCGAGGAGGGACGCCTGGAAATTAAGCCCTGCTTCAGTGCTGGTCAACCACCCCAATTGGTTGCATCAGAAGAATTATCCGTCGAACCATCCAAGAATCAATACCAGCAGACGGCTCAAATGGATGCCTTTGCTTTAAACTTGAAAACAGGCAGCCAAGTGACAGCTTCGGGTGAGGAAGGATTGTTTGATCTGCAAATCATCGATGCCATAAAGCAAAGTATGGCGACAGGTCGGCAGGTAAAGGTGGCGTATGGATAAAATCAATTGTTAAAAAAATAGCCCATCATTTCTGGTTATTGACATGCCCATGCCGCTATGGTAATGGGCATGATCTTGTTTTACATTGCTGTAAGCTACCAACGCTTTTTCGTTGTGCGACCTTGCTATTCCGTTAATGTATCTGTATATTTGTTTACAACAATTATTGTCTAAACATTAAATAAAATGCAAGAGATTCGCTCTATCAAAAAGGTCATCCCTGCTATGAAGGTAGATATGGGAGGCATTCTATTGGACCAAGCGTTGCCTTATCGCGGTGTGGATCAAATTGATCCGTTTTTGTTGGTTCACCACTTGAAATTGACCCATGAGGGAGGAAAGCGGCAGGAAGAGGTTGGGGTGCCACCTCATCCGCACCGTGGATTTGCGCCCGTTACCTTTATTTTTGAGGGAGGTGTTCATCACCGGGATTCCATGGACATAAGCAGTGTGGTTTATAAAGGAGGGACTCAATGGATGCATGCTGGCAGTGGGGTTATTCACAGCGAGCGTCCGCCCAAAGAGCTGGTGGGGAAGGATAAAACCTGGGAACTCATACAATTTTGGGTCAATGTACCGGCTCGCTACAAAATGACGGCACCGAACTACCAGCCTCTGAGCTATGAGGATACGCCCAGTGTTCGTTCGGAAGATGGCAAAGTAGAAGTGGGTATTGTAGCTGGTACTTTTGGCGATCAAAAGGGTGGGGTAGAGACCTATTCGCCGATACTGGCCCTGCGGCTTAATTTTGAAAAAGGTGGAACAATCCGCATACCTGTTCCCAAGTCCTTTAATGCTTTTGTGTACCAATTGGATGGTCAACTGACCATTAATGACTCACAAGATATTCAGGCGAAGGATTTGACCTGGTTGGAAAATGATGGCGATTACATCACATTGGAGGCCCGTGAAACGACCCGTGCCATATTGCTGGCTGGTGAGCCGATTGGCGAGCCCCTGGCCACCTACGGACCTTTCGTGATGAACACCCAGTCTGAAATCCGGCAGGCCATGCGAGATTATCAAATGGGGAAGATGGGGCATTTGGTTGAAAAATTTGATTGAACAGCTTCGATCAAGTAAGCTTGTAGAATGTCTACATATTGGTCGTTCTATTTACATTATGAACATTGAACCATAAACATTATGAGAAGACGGCTGTTTATCGCACGTACATTTCTTGGGCTAGGTAGCCTTTGGTGCCTACCCACAATCGCTAACTATTTCTCTGGTATGGGGTCGTCGGGAGCTTATCAACTGCTCCCACTGGCGGCCAAAGAAGGGCAAATCCGGCACGGCTTGTTGGATTTACCCCAAATCAGTAGCGAGGCGCACCCATTGGTATCTGACTGGTTATTGGACATCAGTAGAAACGTTTTTTTCAAAAACGGCTTCGTGGCAGCGAGTGATGGTCAAGATATGGAGATTATTTCCATACTTCTTCAGCAGCCCTCGACCCGGCGAAAGGATGCCATTCAGATACAACACAGGCCATCGGGGAGCGTCATTCTGATGGAAGAGCGCGAATACGCTTTGCCGCATGCAGGAAATGATTGGGTGGTATTGGAAAAAAGAGAAAATGAGCACCTTCGTATGGTTTTCGGCCATTTAGATGCCTCAAGCGAAAGGGTATTCTCTCTAGAAAAAGAGGCAGAAATATTCGTCTTCGTTTTGCAGGGAGAGCTGATGGTAAACGATGTGCAGCTGCCCGTTCATACGGGCCTTGAAATGACGACTTCCAAAGATTTACATTTCAGTGTTCTATCAGATACGCAATTGATAATCATAGAAAACCCAAAAATATAAGTAACATGGATTTACCTAAAGTAGCGGGAAATCAACCCATCGGAGTGGAGCTGGAAGCGGGCAAGACCTATGCATGGTGTGCTTGTGGATTGTCGACCAATCAACCATTTTGTGATGGTGCGCATAAGGGCTCAGACTTGTCGCCCATTGTTTTTAAAGCGGAAGAATCAAAGAAGGTCTTTTTCTGCACTTGTAAGAAAACGGATAACAATTGGTTCTGCGATGGAGCCCACAAGAACTTATAACTGATTTTGCAAAAAGCGAACAGCACACCAAATCCGCACGCGAGTGCCTACTTTCAACTGCTTACAACTTCCAACCTAATCGAATTGCGCCTGCGGGAGGTTCTACAGCCGTACAAGATTACGCATCCCCAGTTCAATATTTTGAAAATACTTCAAGGGAGCTTTCCGGAACCCTTATCCGCCGGTGCCATTAAGGAACGCATGCTGTTCAACGGTTCGGACGTTACTCGGCTGATTGATCGTCTGGTGAACAAAGGTTATGTTCACAGGACGGTCTGTGCCGATAATCGAAGGAAAGTCGACATTGTCATCAGTGAGGCCGGTAGGGAACTTTTGACTGAATTGCATCCCAAGGCCCTGGCTGCCGTTGGCCATTTTTTCGAAGAACAAATTACAGAGGCCGATGCGCGCGAACTAGAGCGAATACTCAAGAAGATGTGTTGCGATGGGTGATCTGGTGACAGCTATTTTTCTAGTTCAACAGATTCATTTGACTTAGAGCTTTTGATTGCAGCATCTAGAATTTCCATTACAATCATATTATTTTCCAAAGAAGATAAATCATATTGACTGGGTTGTGTATTGCCATTGACTACAGATGCAAAATAAACAAAGGGGTCATTGTAGGGAGCCTCTCTTTCTGGCAATTTCAGTTTCTCTTCTTCGTATTCGTCATAGCCTGTTGCAATTCGTATCCTCAGATCGTGGCGGTTGTCTGAATAAATGGCTCCTTTCAAACCGTATATTTCCATATCTTTTCGTCCGATCGGCCAATTCCAGGATGCTTGTATGATTGCAACCAGCTTATCGTATTTTAGAATGATAATTGCTTCGTCGTCCACTTTGGGATTATTCTCGGGCTGTTGTTGGGCCGTAATGGCCGTGACACTATTCGGTTTTTCTCCATCCATAAGCCAGGTCAATAAGTTAGCACCATAGCAGCCAAAATCAGTAATTGCACCACCACCATTTAAAATAGGGTCTACCAACCAATCTAAAAACTCTTTATTGACACCTATCTTTTTAGGACCTTTATGTCCATCTCTTACGATCACCTTTCTGATGTCTCCAATAACAGTATCACTTCTAATCAAGTCGAATGCTTTGTGGTTCGTTGGATACCAAGTAGTTTCATAATTTGTCAATAAATGGATTCCATGTTGCTCAGCTAACTGCTTCATTTTTTTGGCATGTTCCAAGCTGACTGCCAAGGGCTTTTCTACCATGACGTGAATACCAAGGGGCGCACATTTTTCAACAATTTCAAGATGGTCATAGATCGTCCCAAATGCTGTAACAGCTTCCGGAGATTTTTTCTCTATCAACTCCTCCAGAGAATTGTACACCATTCCCATGGAAAATTCATATTGCTTAGCATATCTCCTGGCCAATTCTTTGTTGGGTTCGACAATTCCGACTATGTCAAATACTTTATCTGAATCACTGCTAAAAATCCAATGCACATGCGTATGTGTCAAACCGACGACTCCTATTTTAAGGGCTTTATTTTGGCCATGCATATTCCAATAAATAAGTTGACTAACTATTAAAAAGACAATTTTATATCTTATCATTTTCTTGGTTATTTACCAGCAAGGACGCAGGTGTATGACTTATACTTCTACCTGTGGTGTATGATCAAAATATGTATTTCTTAGTTGGTTTCCTTTGGTAGATGGAAGCGTGTATAAGATACGATTATTTTAAAAAATACCTCCAAAAAGCAACCCATCGATGGCTGTTTATTTTTTGCTTACATGTTGGGGTCGTGTTTCAAAATAATTACTTTGCCGAGTGCCAAGTTGGATTTTTCTGTTGGTTCCAATCCTCTTAAATGTGTCAGCACGGAAAGGCGCCTTTTTTCATTTTCACTTGTTGGATGGAGGCATAGAGCAATCTGCTTCTTTTCTGTGTCGAAAATTACTTCCAAAACTTTATCTTTTGTAAGCCATTGAAAAGTGATTTCGTCCAGCCATTTTCCTTTGTGGCTTCCCAAAAAGTCATTGAGGGTGTAATCTCCAAATACAGTTTTCAGACCATACAGGTAGCTGAATTTACCATCTTCATCAGTCCTTTTATATTGGAGCCCAATAACATTTTCTCTGACCCTTTTGATAAGGTGTATCGAGGCTGTTTGGGATTTATTAGGAGACTTTCGGTCGTGGTCTAGTGTCGTATGTAATTCAAAACCTACGCCTTTTAGTTTTTGGTAGGCGTCAAGAAATGGCGTCTTATCCCAGTCATATATTTGAGCCAATGACATCAGGCCAAAATGAATTTTTTCAAGCATCCATTCGTATTGGTAGTCAGTGGGTTTTTCAAACAGGTCGGGATGAATATTTAGATTGGCAGAAGGGCATGCTTTTTTGTCTTGAGGATCAGAGAATGATGCTTCCGATAGATTGCTTAGTTGAATCAAAATTTGATTTGGTTTACCTATCTTATTTTTGCCAAGCACCCTATGGTACAAGTCGGATAGGTAAGTACATTTTAGTTGGACTTCCTTATTTTCAAATTTGTTAAACCCTTTGATGTATGACTTTATCTTGATGTCCATTTTGTGTTTACTGATTTAACCACATCTTAAAACTCCGGGTCTTGGCCGAGCTGATGATGATCTCCCGTTTGGCTGCAGGGCTTAAATCGACCTTCACACGACTCTTGGATAGATTGACCATGCGATCGATGGATTCAAAGTGGGCGATAAACGAGCGATTCAGTCGAAAGAAATGCTTCGGATTGAGCAAGCCTTCTAGGTCTCCCAATTTGTAATCAATGATAAAGCGAGAACCATCCTTGCGCGTCAGGTAGACATATCGGTCTTCTCCTTCGAAGTAAGCGACCTGCTCAGTCTTAATACTCAAAATCTTTTCGCCTCTAGAGACGATGAAACGCTCTTGAAATTTTGTTTGCTGGTCTTTCAATGCCGCAATCATCTTTTGATAATCAAAGGAAATGGCTGCTGGCCGGGTATCCTTGTATTTTTGAATACTCAGGCGGAGTTCCTCTTTGTCGATGGGCTTGAGTAGGTAGTCGATGCTGTTGACTTTGAAGGCTTGTAGGGCATATTGATCATAGGCGGTTGTGAAAATAATTGGCGTGCGCACCTCTATGGACTCGAATATTTTAAAGCTCAGATCATCGGCTAAATGGATGTCTAAAAATAAAAGGTCGGCTTCGTTTTTTTGCAGCCACTCAATGGTATTTTTGACCGTATCCAACTTGGCCAGAATGTCGATTCCAGCATCCAATTCCAGTAGGGATTTTTCGAGTAAATCCCGAGCAAATTTTTCGTCTTCTACAATAATGACTTTCATTTTTCAAATTTATTTTTTGGGTAATCATCCCTCCTCAATCAATGGTATTTTAGCAATGTATTCCTTGTTTGTTTGCTCAAAGACAACCGGCTCAGGAGTGATCAATCGGTAGCGGGCCTGCAGATTACTCAAGCCCACTTTTGTTGAACTGGGCGCATTGCCTCTCGGCTGTAAATTATTGGTTACGACTGCGTAATGACCTTCGCAATGAATCGTGATATTGAGTGGGTTGTCAAGTGAAACGACATTGTGTTTAATAGCATTTTCAACCAATAGCTGCAACGAAAAAGGAGGCAGGCAATAAGCCATTTTTTCCTCTGCTACTTGAATGTCTACTCGCAGGTTTTCGTCAAAACGCATTTTCTGCAGAAAGATGTAAGACCGTATGAAATTCAATTCCTGCTCCAAGGAAATAATCTGCTGGTCTCGCAACTCTAACAGGCTGCGATAAATCTTGGAAAACTTTTGTGTAAACGTAATGGCTTGTTTGGGATTGGTAGAGATGAGCGATGAAAGAATATTCATGCTGTTGAATAGAAAATGAGGGTTGATTTGGTTGCGTAGAATTTCGTATTGGGCCAAAATATTTTCTTTTTCCTGCTGGGCCGATTTGAGCATCAAAGCATTTCTTTCCTCCCGCAACTGTTTGTTTTGCTTTCGGAGGTTGTAAGATTCCAAGGCCGTGCTGATGATGATTTTTAACTCTTCGACATTCCAAGGTTTGGTGATGTAACGGTCGACTTTACCCTTGTTGATCGCATCGATGATGGCCTGCACATCGCTGTAGCCCGTCAGTACCATCCGAATCATTTCCGGATGGGTGATCCGAACTTTTTCCAATAACTCTACACCGTTCATCTTGGGCATCCGCTGATCGCTGATGATCAGGTCGATGGGCTGCTCTTCCAACAAAGCCAGGGCCGCCAGTCCGCCCTGCGCCGTAAAAACGTGGTAATGTCGTCGAAAGATGGCTTTAAAGGCCAGCAGGTTATCTGGCTCGTCATCGACATACAATATGTTGAAGTTGGTTGTCATAACTTTTTTAGAGGTAGGTGAATGACAAAGGTGGTTCCATGTCCAGCTTGGGAGCTGACGGCGATGGAGCCGCCATGTGCTTGAATGATGTTTTGACTGATGGACAGCCCAAGGCCCGTTCCCTGTCCAGCCGCTTTGGTGGTAAAAAACGGTTCGAAAATGCGCGCCAGCGTTGGAGCATCCATCCCCGGCCCGTCGTCGCTGATGCTGATGCTGGCAGTTTGTGCATCGGCTGTTGTCGTGATGGTCAGGCGGCCCTCCGTTCCGATAGCCTGCAGGGCGTTGTTGATGATGTTGACAAAAACCTGGTTGAGCTTGTTGATTTGGCAGTTGACGGGCGGCAGCTGGCCGTACGCTTTTTTGATATCGATCCCCGGCCCTATGCGACTGCTTAGGATCAGCAGGGCAGCATCCAACGCCTCGTGAATATCTGCTTCTTCAAAGTATTCATTGGTACTCCTCGAAAAGTTGCGCAAGCTGTTGACGATGCCGATTGTTCGCTCTGTACCATGCAAAATCCCTTGCAACAACTGACCAATTTCCCTGCGCAACATTTTAGCATCGGTTGTTCGACTCTTTTGGCGCAGTGCCTCTATCAGTTCAGCTGGAGGGTCCGCACCTTCCAACTGGGTGACGAGTTGCAGCAGTTCATCCAATTCGTCAAAGTCTTGCTGTAGCGCCTGTGCATTGGAGGAAATAAAATTGATGGGATTGTTGATTTCGTGTGCAACGCCAGCGGTCAGCTGACCAATGGTCGACATTTTTTCGATCTGTATCAACTGTTCCTGCATCTGTTCTTTTTCTGCCAGGAGCCGCTCCGCTTCCTCCTTCCTCAGTTTCACAAAACGCATGGCTTTTTGCCTCTGCCAATTGGCCCAGAGTGCCGCAAAACCAATGATGGCCAACAGAAGAATACCAACCAACAAGAGTTGCTTTTCGCGTTGACTGCGCGCTTCCTTTTCCTGTAATCGCCTGATCTCCTCCTCCTTTTTTTCGGTCTCATAAGCTGTGCGCAATTTATTGAGCTCCTTGTTGGAACGCTCGTCGTTCAGGCTGTCTTTCAACAAATCATACTGGGTCAATGTCTCGTAAGCCGCTGGATACTGGCCGGTCTTGGCATAGGCTTCGGATAGTGTTCTGTAGGCTTCCAAGGCGTTGGTGCGGTGTTTCATGCTGCGCGCCAAATCGAGACTTTGCTGGAAGTAACCGATGGCACGCTCATAGTCTCCTGATTCTTCGTGAAGTTGTCCCATATTTTTCAAAACCATACTGATGCGTGCCTTGTCATCGATAAGGGTATACAGGTCCAATGCTTGTGAGCTGTAACGGAGTGCTTTGGGGTAATTTTTTAATGCTCGGTACAGTTCGCCCAGATTACTTAAGTTGGCTGCCTTGAAGGTGTTGAGGCGGAGGCTATCGCTGAGGTGGAGGGCTTTTTCGAGGTATTGAATGCCTTCCTCATAGCGCTCTTGTGCGTAGACGACGGCGAAGAGATTATTGTAAATTCGGACGACACCTTCCAGGTCGTTGCGCGCCCGGCAGGTCTTGAGGACCAGTTCGTAATTTTCTCTTGCTTTGTCGTATTCTTTGATAAAATAATAAACATTGCCGATGTTGATGTAGGAGCTGGCGAGATTGCCCGGAGAGGCGTGATGTGTTTCGCGCAAGTCGGCACACTGGAGGTAAACTTTCAGCGCTTCCGAAAAAGCACCTTGCCGCCGGTGTATGTTGCCAATGGCCTGAAGGACATCTGCCACACTGAGTGAGTCCCCGACAGTCCGAAACATTTTCAGGGAAGTGTTCAACAAAGGCATAGCTTTTTCAAATTCCCCTTTCTTCGTATCCATGGTAGCCATGTGCAACAAGCTGGTAGCCTCCAAGTGTGGACGCTGGTGCACTTGGGCCAGCCGTTGAGCCTGAACGGCGATTCGACGGGCGCTGTCCGGATCGACATTCTTCAACAAGCTACAAAGGCGGATCATGGTATAGCCACGAAGCGAATCATCGTTGGTCTCCTGAATCAGCTGATACAAACTGTCCGTCGGCCTGGGTTGCGCTGATGCCCCTAAAACAAAGAGGCAAAATAGCCATATGATCAAAGCTTGCTTCATGGCACCTGCTTGTATTCCAGTGGCAAAATAATTTGAAAACTCGTTCCCTTTCCAGGAGTACTTTCGACTTCGATCTGCCCGTTGTGGTCGGCAATGATTCCATAGCTGATGGCCAGTCCAAGGCCCGTGCCTTTACCGATTTCCTTGGTCGTGAAGAAAGGGTCGAATATTTTTTCAATGGTTTTGGTAGTCATGCCTTTGCCTGTATCCCGAATGCCGATGAAGACTTTTTCGTCCTTGTGTTGTGTGCTGATGTGAATGCTGCCTTCTGGTGGATCATTGTCTTGTATCGCTTGTACGGCATTATTGAGGATGTTCATAAATACCTGGTTGAGTTTGCCAATCTGACATTCGACCAGCGGCAGATCGCTGTAGGTTTTTTCAACCTTGATCTTGGATCCAATCTTATTGCCGAGAATGACAAGGGTAGAGTCGATGCCTTTGTGGATGTCTGCTTTCTCGAATTGATCGCCCTTTGAGCGGGAAAAAGTTTTCAGCCCTTCAATGATCTTGCCTGTCCGATCAGCCCCTCTTTCAATGCCACCGATCAACTGACCAACCTCCTCATAAATAAATGGGATGTCAAGCTCGACACACTTTTGGGTCAACTCCTGTATTTGTTCTTCTGTTGGCTTTTCTGGTAATTTAAAAATGAGTTGAAGAATGACCGAAATATCTTCAAAGTCCAAACGTAGGGCTTTGACGTTGGAGACGATGAAGTTGATAGGGTTGTTGATTTCATGGGCAATACCAGCTGTTAGCTGACCGAGCGAAGCCATCTTTTCGGCTTGAATCAATTGGGTTTGGGTAGATTGTAATTCCTTCAGTAAATGTTCCTTGTCCTGTAAAACTTTTTCTGTCTCGCGTTTACTTTGTAGGAGTTGGCGATTGGCGCGTCGACGCAATTGAATGGTCCGTAGCAGCAGGACAGTCAACAACGAAAACAAACCCAACCCGATGAGCAAGTACTTTCGCTGCTCGTTCAATACATCGATTGCTTGTTCTTTTTGCTGCGTCTCATATTGCGTTTTCAGCTCTGCCAGCTTTTGGTCAGATTTCTCATTGAATAAGATGTCCTTACTGCTGGTGTATCCCCTGTAAGCCTGAAATGCCTCCTGATACTTCCCCAACTTTGCATAGCATTCCGACAACCGCATGTAAGCTTCCTGAACAGAGATGATCTTACCAATTTCCTGAGCAAGCCGCAGGCTTTTAGAATAGTAATCGACTGCGCGTTCATACAGCGCTTGTTTTTCAAACAAGCCTCCAAGGCGGTAATTCAAGCGCAGTTTTTTCTCCTTGCTGTTCATCTCTGTCGCAATCAATAGAGCTTGCTGATAGTAGGAACGCGCCTGTTCAAAGTTGCGCACAGCTGTATGACAATTGCCCATATTGCGATAGGTGACCTCCACGAACTGTCTATTGCCGATCTGTTGAAATGCCAGCAGGGCCTTATCGAAATACGACAGGGCCAATTGATACTTTTCAAGATCGTAATACAGCAACCCAAGGCTGTTGTAAGAAAAACCAATGCCCTTAGCTTCCGGAAATTTGAGGCGGATGTCCAAAGCTTTTAGAAAAAATTCCTCCGCTTTTTCATAATCCTTACTCAAGCGATAAAGATTGCCAATGCTACCATAGGAGGTCGCCATGTTATTTGGAGAAGCTTCGTGTTGGAGCAACAGTTCTTGTGCCTGTATTTGCCTTTGCAAAGCATCGGGATATTCCCCTTCAGCCTGCAAGATGCGACCGACGCTGATGAGGGCCTCTGCCACCAATACCGAGTCGCCATACTGGCGGAAAAGTCTCAAGCCAGTCAAGTAAGCCGTTTTTGCAGCCGGAATATTGCCCAAACCCCGCTCTGATAAACCCAGCATCAAAAAGGCGCGCCCTTGATTTTTGAGGTCTTGGCGCTGGCTAGCCAACGCAATGGCCTGCAAAGCCAACTGTCGACCACTATCTGGCTTTTGATTGAACAGCCGATGACTTTGTTGTAGCAGCTCTGCCAGCAGACTATCAGCCGAATGCGCACTATTTCCCCGAGTAAAGCGAAAAGCCGCAACCGACTGCACCAACCCAGAAGAAGGAACCAATCCCAATAATAGCAGTATGGCAAATATTTTTTTCAATGGCTAAGCAACATTTCTTAGTTCTCAAAATAATAAGAAATCCACAAAAGCCCTCCGCCCTCCATCCAATTGACCCACCCAATCCAACAACTTAAAGTACCCCATTCCCACTTCACTACACCTTTTTCCTACTTCACTACATTTCCCGATCATCATCCAGTTTGCAGTCAGCAACTCCATTAAACACATTAGCAGGTATCATCACCCAACCACCAGCCGAAGGCAATCACCCAATCACCCACTCACCGCTCCCCAAATCACCAGCCGAAGGCAATCACCAAACCACCACTCACCCAATCACAAGCACTCCCGCCGCAATCACCCAATCACCCACTCACCGCTCCCCAAATCACCAGCCAAAGGCAATCACCCAACCACCGCTCACCCAATCACCAGCACTCCCGCCGCAATCACCCAACTCTCCCCCTCACTGCTCCCTCCTCCTCCTTCACCCCAATATTTTCCCCCTTCACGAAATCTCGTTTCCCGAAGAGGACAACCACTCCCTAATTTTGTGATCGTCATCAGCAAAGAACTGACAATGACAAACTCAAAAAACCAAAAAACAAATATTTCAAAACCAAAACTTTTATTAAACCCTTTAAGAACCATTCATTATGAAAAACACATTCTTTCAACTCGCACTCCTCTTTTCTCTGACATTTGCCTGGGCAGTTCAAGCACAAGGACAAGCACAATTTGACAACAGCACCATGGTAGCCCAGGCGGGCATCGGGCTGGGTGGCTACTCCAACAATTACAGCTCCCAAACGCCTGTTATGAGCATCGCCTTCGAAAAAGGCTTCAAAGAAGATGTCGGGCCAGGCAACATCGGCATCGGTGGCCAAATCGGCTACAAAAGCGGCCGTTACGATTACAACTTCTGGGACACCCGCTACTCCTGGACGTATCGTTACACCATGATCGCCGCTCGTGCAGTCTACCACCCGGACTTTGCACAATCTGAAAAATTTGACGCCTACGCTGGTCTGACCCTCGGCATGTACTTCTTGAGCTTTGGCTCCAACGACGATGCAGTGACCGATTACAATAGTTCGCACTTGCTCTTGGGAGCAGTTGTCGGATGCAAGTACTATTTCACAGAAAACATCGGTGCCTATGCTGAACTCGGCTATGGCCTGGGCTACTTAAATTTTGGTGTAGCCTATAAGTTTTAACTTTTGACAGCACCTCAGCCCTTGCGCAACCAAGCTTTCAGCAGGTCTAACAGGTCGATACATTCCAACCTTATCAAATGGTGAAGAGCTGACCAGTGGAAAATCAAGAAATCCTAACGATAGGGTTTAATCCAATTATAATGAAGCGGGTATCTTGCGAAAGTAAGGTGCCTGTCTTTGTTTTAGGCAGCCTCCAGGGCATGTGAAATGACGTCCTTCAGCTCGTCCACATCCCAGGGCTTGGTGAGGTAGTGAGCAATGTTGCCCTTGTCGAGCGCATTGGTGATCACATCCATTTCACTGTAGCCCGTGACGACCATGCGGACAATGTTGGGGTAATCATCCATGATGTGTTCAAAGAATTCAATGCCCGTCATTTGTGGCATGCGTTGATCGCTGAGAATGAGATCGATGGATTGTTCTTTGAGCAATTCTATGGCTTCTTTGGCGCTCAAGGCGGTGTGAACATTGAAAGTTCGACGGAAAACAGCTTTGAATGCCAACAGATTGTCTTGTTCATCATCGACATAAAGGATGTCATACGGTTGAGCCATAGTATTTTGGATTCGCAACGAAGGTATCGCTGAATTGATTTGCAAGCGAAAATTAGCATATCTACTGCAAAGACACAAACCCAACTGCAAATTTATCGCGATTCACTACGTCCATCTTCCATCTGCAAAGCACTTGTTTCTTGCAAAAAAGATAAGGATGTACAACCACTGACTAGATAGACACTTCCAGTATGTTTGATAAAAGGCTGCTTGCCTGGGATAAGTCGTCGTGACTTTTTGATCTAAGGTTGCGCTTTTAAATTTTTTTGTTCCTTGACCTTCCCTTCTGCCGAGACGATCCTCAAAGTATACAGCTCTTCTAGTTCGAATACCTTTGGGCGAAAGCTGGCCTTCCCAGGGCGGATGGCATAGACCAATGCACTGTCTGATTGACGGATCAGTTCGATGTAGTCTTCTTTTTGCAAGGAAATTTCTGGTAGATAGCCAACGGCCGCTCGTCCATAATTATCACTCTGAGCGATGGTGACAGGCCAGCCATCAAAAGCTCGGTTGTCGGGTGCTGGCCGGTTGGGTGCAGCCCAGCGGGGCCAGACGGCCAGTTGAATTTTGCGCTCGGGCTTATCGAACACCAGGATGGAATAGCCAGGAGCCTTGTCATACAGATTGGAAGGGTAGCGGTCGATGTCGTGTGGGTTTGCAATCGCTTCTACATTGATTTTGTTGCCAAATCCATCTTCGTATCGGCCGTAGTAGCGGGGTTTTCCAGACACCAAACCTCCTTCGGGAGCTGCCTGCGGATACCAGCGTCGTGGCCATATATTGGAAATTGCTGGCGAGCTGATCCAATAACCGGCATCCCCCCAGTCCTCAATGCCATACTGACCCGTAGAGCCGAGGTGCTGGTCGCCAGTCAAATGCACAGCAAATGCTTTCCGGATGACACGCAATGCTTCGTCCCGCTTGTCTTTGGGCCAGCCATTGGAATCGAAATCTGCCACTGGGCGATCGTCGGGCGGATAATCCCCCTTGGCGTACCGCTTGAGCTTGGGGACATGGCGGTCGTGGTGGATGTCCTTGGGCAAGGTAGCTATATTGCAAAAAGGCGTCTGAGAAATCACAGCCTTGAAAGCAATCCCCTCATCCCAATCTCTGACCCATTGCTTCAAAAAATCCATTTGACGCTCGCCAAGGAGCTGCGCATCCGGATGAAAAGCTTCTTTTTTGGGATTCCATTCCAGGTTTTGTGGCCAACCATTGTCGATGGCGGCATCCGGAAACAGTGCCTTGGGAGCAGACTTCCACTGCCGGTCGGCCAAAATGGCGAAAGAGACCTGCCCATAATTTAAGTTGGTGTAATAGACACTGATGTCGTTCAACACAGGGCGAGCATCGAAGGGCGTCGGAAGGTGGCCACTTTGGGTGCGGTGGACCATATTCACAAAGGCTGGCGGTTCCTTGTAGCCACCATCGTCTTGGGCCTCGTCCCCAAAACCTTGGGATACATCGGCTTTTTTACCACCGCAGCCCCAGAGGTTGCCGTGGAACACATCGTGGTCGTCCGGAATAATGACAGCAGGTTGGTTTTTCAACAACTCCCGAAATGCCCATCCCCAGATGTACCATTTTCGGAGGTAGTCGAGCCGACTACTGCGCTCCACACCATAGCCGCCAACACGCTCGTAAATCTGATCGCCATGAAAAGACAGCAGGTCAGGGCGATGGTCCAACACATTGGCGACTATGTCTTGATGGGGAAAGCCGACATCGTCTGAGCAGGAAAGCGAAGCGACCACCAGCTTGTCCTGGTCCGTAGGATTTTTTCTGATAAGCCCTGTGTAGCGATGCGCTTGACCTTGTTCATCTGTAAAATTGACAGCAAAGACATGATCCTTCCGATCGTCCCAATTGTCGATTCTAAACAAGGCATTGAGGCTGTTGGGATCAACGATGCCTTCTTTTACCACCAGGCCATCGACTTCCAGTAAAGCCTTGTGGTAGCCTTCCGTCAATGGCGCAAATTGTGCGCTGAGGTACAGCGTCTGATCCGACAGCGTATATTGAGTCCATAAGATCGGACCAAAGGAACGTTCTGGAAAAGATTGCACCATATCCCCGCTGAGTTGCCAGTCGCGAAACGCAAAATGTGTGTTACCCCCTAGTTGGGTATCGGCGGAGGGTAGGTCTACATAAGCGCCACGACTTTTTTCGAGTTCTAGGACAGGGGGTGGGCTGTTCGAGCAGCTGAGGGCCACAAGTCCGTCCAGCCAGGTGGGATGTATTTTTGCGGAGACAGTTCTCAACAGCCTGCCGCTATCAGAGATGCAAGACAGCGTGAGTCGGTACATGCCATCGGCCAGTCGTTGGGACAATAGTTGCAGCTTAAAAGCATTGGGAGTATTGGTTAAGACGGGATCACCGGCTGGGGCTCCGATGAACAGTTCTCCCTGCTTGGTCAACCCCAAACCAAAGCCTCTGCCATGGACGGCATCGTCGCGATAATCTTTGAATCGACCTCGTCTGCCAATTTGAAATCCCACCCAGCCTTCGTCTTTGATGTCGGCAGATGATTTGTCCAGTTCATCCAGCTTCCGAATGTTGACCTGCATCTGGAACTGTTCGAATTTTGTATCCAATGATTTGGTCAGCAAAACGCAATTTCGATCTCCTCCTGATACTTCGCAACGAAGTTCACCCTCTTTTTGCCGCCAGGCTTGCAGTGGGTTCAACCAGTATTTTGCTCCTGCCCAAGGTCGGTCTATTTCTGCTGCCCAATCCGATTGAAAACTTGCCTTTGATGCGTCTTGAATGGCTGATTGCTTGGATTTGCAAGCGCTTAAAATGGACAAAACAATAAAAAAGAACAGTAGGAGAAAGGGCCTTTGACACATTGTCTATTGAATTGAGGGTTATTGTGAGATCATGCTTTCTGCTTCTGAGGGAAAGCTTTTGGGAACGGCTTGGGTGACTTTTCCAGTAGCTACCCACTCGGCCGCCCGCTGAAAAATACTTTGGAAGCCCTGGCATTGCAGTGCCTTTTTGGAATGTCCAAGGCTTGTGTGAAAGAGGCGCCCCAGGCCATAATGCATGCTCATCATTACAGGATACTGCCGATCTGTACCACCTTTTTTGGGATCACTATGAGCAGTAGCGAGAACATCCATCCCTGCAGCAGGACCTTGCATGCTGTTGTAAAGTTTATCTTCTGTATGTAACCATTTTCCGGGTAAACCCTTCAGAATAGGGTGTTTGGTCTGGTGATTTTGAACAACAAACTCATACGTCTCAGAGGTGTTGCCAGAGGAATTGTCATCATCATCTGTAAGAACATTGCCATCTGCGTCGAGATAAGCATAAGCGCCGCCTGCTTTTCCGGTTCGTTCTCGCCAGCCGTTTTTGCTGAGCATGCGGTAATAAGTTTCCCATTCTAAAAATGCATCTTCTTTTGAGAGAATGTATAGGAAGCCTCCTCCATTGGCCACGTAGCGCTCGAAATCATTCTGCATTTGAGTAGGCCAGGCTTTGCCGTTGTAGTTGGAGACGACCAGGTCGTAGGCGGTAAAATCTCTCTGAAAGCTGGCTGTGCTTGCTCTTTCTGCTGCCACATTGGCGATGTCAACCTGGAAAAATCCCGATGCCAGTAATTGTTTTTGCAAGATGCTTGTCCCATCCTTCCAAGGACCCTGCTTACTTCGTCCATCGATGACCAATGCTTTCAGTACAGGGCGCAACAAGCCTTGCGCTTCCAGCCAACTTTTACAAACAGTCGGCCAGTGGCGAACGCTTCCCATTTCTTTTGCGAAGGAAAAGCCATGTCCGCCATGCTCATAGATGTGTAAGGCAGCAGATACACCATGCTTACGCAATTGGCGGTAGTAAGCAATGCTGTTGTCTGGAACGACGACCTCATCGTCTGTTGCATGAATTAAAAGAGCAGGCGGGGTATTAGAGGTGATCTGAGCTTCGTTGGAATAGTAGATGCTGCGGTCTGGTTTTGGCCTTTCACCGATCAAATTATTGCGCGACCCTCGATGGGTAAAGGCCGTATCCATGGTAATGACTGGGTACATTAGGATTGAAAAATCGGGTCGACTGCTGTAGCGTTCCACTGGATTAGAAGCCGATGGCTGGCCCGCATCGAAATGGGTAGAGACAGATGATGCCAGATGGCCACCGGCCGAAAAACCCATGATACCAATTCGATTGGGATGTAATTGCCATTCAGTAGCTTTGCTGCGCACCAGGCGAAGGGCGCGCTGGGCATCCATCAGGGCCACCTGTTCACGGCAAGTTTCCGACTCCCAATGAGGCAAGCGGTATTTGAGTACAAAGGCCGCCACACCAAAGGAATTGAACCACTCGGCAATTTGGCTGCCTTCCCAGTCCCAGGCCAGAATCGTATAGCCACCACCTGGGCAGATGATTACGCTAGTGCCTGTAGCTGCTGTCCCTTGCGGCAGATAGGCGACCAACTGCGGCTCATGGACTTTGCTGATGATTCTGCCGATTCGGGCATCGTCCCGAATTTCCATGCTCAGTTCGTTGGCACAAGGAATACCCTCGGGCCAAAGAGGATAAACCGCACTTTGTGCAGAGAGAAAAATTCCATAGAAGAGAAGGCATGGAAAAAGTAGGAACTGTCTCATTTTTGTTAACTTGGATTTTCCTAAAGATAGGGAAGTATTTTTTGTAGCTCGCACAAGGCTGCTTCTAATTAACTGAATGCTCGACCCATGACGGAGCGCTCTTAATCTTTTTTAAAACGAATCAAAATGAATCTGCGTTATCTCCTCTTTTTATATACCATTTGCTTTGTCTTTGGATGTAAACCAACTGCTCAGCTTGGCACGGGCGTAAAAGGTGAGCCAGTTGAATTTATCGTTCTTCAGATGAATGACGTGTACGAAATTGCGCCGCTCGAAGGAGGAAAGGCCGGAGGTCTGGCCAGGGTAGCAAGCATTCGAAAAGAACTGATGAAAGAAAATGCCAATACCATCACAATCTTATCAGGCGATTTTTTGAGCCCTTCCTTTCTCGGAACACTGAAGATGGAAAATGAGGAGGGTCAAGAGGAAAAGATTGCTGGTTTGCAAATGATAGAAGCCCTGAACGCTTTGGGCCTGGATTATGTGACTTTTGGCAACCACGAGTTTGATTTGAAAGACCCTGTTTTGTTGGAAAAACGCATGGCGCAAAGTGCGTTTGAGTACACAGTTTGCAATGCTACCTACAGTGTGGAAGGGGTTGAGCGGCCTTTTGTTCAAAAGATCGATGGCGTTGATCGGCCCGTGCCGGAATACATCCTCCATGAAATCGCAGGGGCCAATGGCCAGAAAGTAAAGGTGGGCTTTATGGGCGTTGTTTTGGCTTTCAGCTTTCCAGGCTATGTCAAATATGGATCGGTTGTAGAGTCTTTTCGGGAGACATACAAGGAACTGCAAACTAAGGCAGATGTTTGCTTGGCCATGACACACTTGGATGTGGCTGAAGATGAAGCTCTGGCTGATGCTGTAAGAGGGGTCCCTTTGTTTATGGGGGGACATGATCATACGCAAATGAGCCGTTATGTCAACAATACCATCATTGCCAAGGCAGATGCAAATGCCAAAACTGTCTACATCCATCGAGTGCGCTTTGATCCGGCAACTGGATATACCAGCATTCGTTCCAATGTGCGAAAGATCGACGATACTATAGAAGAAGATTCGGCGACCAAGGCTGTTGTCGATAAATGGCAGAACAAGGCCAATGCCATTATGAAAGAAATGGGGTACCAGCCCGAAGAAAAAGTGCTAACCCTCACCAAGCCGTTGAATTGTAAAGAGACGGTTGTGCGAAATGAGCAAACCAATTATGGTAAACTGACTATGGATGCCATTGCGGCGGCTGATCCAGGAGCAGATATTTATTTTATCAACAGTGGCTCTATGCGATTGGACGATGATTTGCATGGGCTGGTAACCCAGTACGACGTCCTTCGAACCTTTCCCTATGGCGGCAATCTGGTACGGACGACTTTGCCAGGAGACGTCCTTCAGAAGGTCCTCCAGATCAGCAATACCACCAATAAAGGTGCTGGTGGTTATTTGCAAGTCAAAAGAAATGCTACCAGTAGTGATGGTCCCTGTCCGGGCGTGCAACCCATTGATCCAGCCAAGAGCTACAAGGTGGTTTTGCCGGGTTTTGTAGCTGCCGGAAAGGAGAAAAATCTGGAATTTCTGAAAGACTATCCAAAAGAGCCTGCTAAGAAGGAGTTTGTGGTTGATGGGCAGAAGGTGCGAAACGACATCCGGGATGTGGTCATTCACCACATGAAAAAACTGGGAACTTATTGATGTGTAGCACACAAAATGTCTGCCGGCTGGCTGGAATCTTTTGATTTCCTTTCCCCCATTCTATATCTTTGTATTTATGTTGAAAACACAAGATTTATCCTTTTCATACGACGGTAAAAACTTTCTCAGCTTCCCCGACGTACATTGTGCAAAAGGGGAGCATTGGTTGCTCTTGGGGCAATCTGGCAGTGGCAAGACGACCTTGCTGCATCTGCTGGGTGGTCTACGCAGTCCTAAACGTGGTAAGGTCTTCATCGACGGCAATAGCCTGGGAGATATGGACAGTGCGGACCTGGACCTTTTCCGTGGCCAAAAGGTGGGGATTGTGTTTCAGCAGGCGCACTTCCTGAAGGCCCTGACAGTCGGAGAAAACCTAGCCATCGCACAGCAACTAGCTGGTAAGCCCATTTCGATGGAGCGCATCAAAGAACTGCTGGAAAGACTTCGGATTGGGCATAAACTCAACCAACGGCCAGGGAATCTCAGCCAGGGGGAGCAACAGCGGCTGGCCATCGCCCGGGCGCTGGTGAATCGCCCCCTCATTATTTTGGCGGATGAACCGACTTCTGCCCTCGACGATACTAACTGTGAGGAAGTGATTCAGCTACTGGAACAGCAAGCCGAAGAGGAGAATGCTACCTTGTTGATTGTTACCCATGACGGTAGACTGAAAGAACGCTTCGAAAAGCGCATCATCCTGTAATAAGCGAACCAACGGAAGACATCATTTAAAGACCATTAACGCTTAATGCCAATGAACCTTCTACGATTAAGTTGGAAAAACCTCACTTTTAAGCCACTCAGTATGCTGTTGAGCTTGGTACTGTTTGCCCTAGGTGTCGGTCTGATCTCCCTTTTGCTACTATTGAATACGCAGATAGAAGAAAAATTTGAAAAGAATCTGGCAGGTATTGACCTCGTCATTGGTGCCAAGGGCAGCCCCCTCCAGTTGATCTTGTGTAGCATGTACCACATCGATGCGCCTACAGGCAACATCTCTATTGGGGCATCCAAGGCTTTTATGAATCCGAAGCATCCACTGATACAGCTGGCTGTTCCTGTATCGATGGGCGATAGCTACAAGGGATACCGAATCATCGGCACAAACCACGACTTTGCAGATTCCTTGTACAATGGTCGGTTGGCGGAGGGAAAGCTTTGGGCGGCGAACTACGAGGTAACCATTGGTGCTGTCGTCGCTCAAGAGCTGGGCTTGAAAATTGGTGATCGATTCTACAGTGCTCACGGCCTAGCAGATGACGGCATGAATATTCACGACCATGGAGATGGCTTCAAGGTAGTAGGAATCTTTCAACCAGGCGGAAATGTGATGGACCAGCTAATCCTCACAAGCACCCAAAGTATCTGGGATGTACACGACCACGAGGGCCATGATCACGAGAGTGGTGAGGGCCATGATCATGGAGATCACGAAGGGCATGACCATGGGGATCACGAAGGGCATGACCATGGGGACCACGAAGGGCATGACCATGGGGACCACGAAGGCCATGATCACGCGAGTCACGAGGGTCATGATCACGCAAGTCACGAGGGTCACGATCATGCGAGTCACGAGGGCCACGATCATGAGGACCACGAAGGTCACGATCACGCGAGTCACGAGGGCCATGACCATGAGGACCACGAAGGTCACGATCATGCGAGCCACGAGGGCCACGACCATGGGGATCACGAAGGCCACGATCATGCGAGTCACGAAGGGCATGACCATGGGGATCACGAGGGTCACGACCATGCGAGTCACGAGGGCCACGACCATGGGGATCACGAAGGCCACGACCATGCGAGTCACGAAGGCCATGACCACGAGGGCCACGACCATGCGAGTCACGAGGGTCACGACCATGGAGATCACGAAGGTCACGATCATGCGAGCCACGAGGGTCATGACCACGCTGCGGAAAAACCAGCGGAACTTGTTGCTGTTAAGCCCTTGACGGAAGAGGTAGATAAAGAAATTACCGCCCTATTGGTTCGCTATCGCAACAAATCCAACTGGCGATCGCTCAATCTTCCTCGAAATATCAATGAAAATACCGATATGCAGGCTGCTTCGCCCGCCATTGAAATGAATCGTCTGATGAGCATGATGGGAGCTGGGGAGCAAATATTGCGCAATCTGGCCCTTATTATTGTCTTTGTTTCTGGGCTAAGCATCTTTATTTCCCTTTTCAGCTCTCTTAAAGAACGACGTTATGAGCTGGCCCTTATGCGGGTCATGGGGGCCTCCCGAGGACGGCTGTTCTTGCTCATTATCATAGAGGGCCTGATTTTAGCTGTGTTAGGATATGTCGTCGGCTTGTTGCTCAGCCATCTGAGTATGGAACTGTTTTCGAGCTACATGAAGGATGCCTATCGCTATTCCTTTACCGGTCGGATGTTTTTGACAGCTGAGTTTTTATTGCTGGCCGGAGCGGTCTTTATAGGCTTCCTAGCGGCAGTTTTACCAGCTATGT
>JBCCSZ010000037.1:0-34938 GCA_039199225.1 Bacteroidota bacterium | reverse complement strand
TTAAACGAAAAATAATTTAGTAAATCGTTGATTTCCAGATAAATGTGTATTGTTGACGTAGTGTTATAATGAGTTAATAATTTGTTAATATACGCTGCTTTGGTATATCAGACCTGCCTTCCTAATTTTGCCGCCACATTCGTTCATCAAACTAAGATGCTTTATGAAAAGGCTTTTTACTACTCTCACTTTCTTAAGCCTATCAATTGCCATGTTTGCTCAAGGAAGCGTAACTGGCACATTGGTAGATGAAGACACCGGCGAGACGCTGATCGGTGCTTCGATTCTAGTGAAAGGTACTGATATAGGTACCATTACAGATTTTGACGGAAACTTTACGCTACCCGAAGTGGATGGAGGCGAGAAGGTACTCATTATTTCCTACACTGGTTTTGCGACCAAAGAACTTGCCATTGATCCTTCTGGCAATCTTGATTTGGGAAGTATCAACATGTCGACAAACGTCATTGGTCTGGATCAGGTCAACGTTATCGCCTCTGTTGCAGTTGATCGTAAGACACCTGTGGCGGTGTCCACCATCAAAGGAGATGTGATTGAAGCGAAGGTTGGTAACCAGGAATTTCCTGAAATCCTCCGCAGTACACCTTCTGTTTATGTAACCAAAGCGGGTGGTGGCTTTGGAGATTCTCGGATCAACCTCCGTGGTTTCGATCAGGTCAACATCGCTGTTATGATCAACGGTATTCCTGTCAACGACATGGAGAATGGCTTGGTCTACTGGTCCAACTGGGCTGGTTTGAGTGATGTGACCAGCCGCATGCAGGTTCAGCGTGGTTTGGGTGCTTCCAAATTGGCGGTTCCTTCTGTTGGTGGTTCGATCAACATCATTACCAACGCTGCTGAAATGAACCAGGGCGGTTCTGCTTCTGTGTCTTTCGGAAACGATGGCTACCAGAAGTATGGCATTGCTTACAATTCTGGCTTGAATGAAAAAGGTTGGGCATTTTCCTTCCAAGGAACGCACACACGTGGCGATGGCTATGTCGATGGAACAATGTTCCGCGCTTGGTCTTACTTTGCTTCTATCTCCAAGACATTCAACGACAAGCACATGCTGTCTTTGACGACCGTAGGTGCGCCACAGTGGCACCACCAGCGTTTGATTGCTGGTCGTTTTGACAACTTGCCCATTCGGACCTTCGTTGATCCTGACGATAAGGACAATGAAAATCCAACGACTGGCCGTGGCATCAGATTCAACCACACTTGGGGTACACTCAATGGAGAGGAATTCAACTGGAGAAGAAATTTTTACCACAAGCCAAAGGTTTTTATCAACCACTACTGGACAATTTCTCCTAAGACAGACTTGAAAACATCTGCTTACGTTTCTGTCGGTAGAGGAGGTGGAACCGGTCCTCGGGGTCGCCTACGCACACCGTCTTCCATTTTTGATTCTTTCGGTGGTTTCGGTACTGGAACACACAATGAAGATGGTCAGGTTCGCTTCGACGACATCGTTGCTTACAATAGTGGAAAGGAAGTAACGGATTGGGGTACGAAAGCACCGAATGCCGATGGATTGCGCGTCGTTACCAACGATGGTAGAGACGATGGCTCTGGTTTCATTCGCCGTGCTTCCATGAACTACCACAACTGGTACGGGATATTGTCTACTCTGACACATAAGCTGAATTCCAACTTCAACCTGGTTGCTGGTATCGATGGCCGTTACTACCTGGGTGAGCACTACCGCCGGGTAGAAAACCTCCTCGGTGCGGATGCCTACTTGTCTCGTGCGGATGATAACAACCCACAAAACATCATTACAGAAACAGCAGAGGCAGAGTTTGGTAACTTCTACAACGATAGCTACAAAAACAGCAACAACGTAATCAACTACTGGAACGACGGTCAGGTAGGCTGGCTCGGACTTTTCACGCAGTTGGAATACAGCACCGATAAGTTGTCGGCTTTCATCTCCCTTTCTGGTTCCAACCAGAGCTTTAAGCGGGTGGACTACTTCAACTATCTCGAAAGTGATCCAGAAAGAGAAACGGATTGGCAAAACTTCCTGGGTGGTACCATCAAGGCAGGCGCCAACTACAACATCAACGAGCAGCACAATGTCTTTTTCAATGCTGGCTTCATCTCTCGCCAGCCAATTTTTGACAACGTATTCCTGAACTTCAGAAACGATGTCAACGAAGATGTGAAAAATCAGGACATCCGCTCTTTCGAGCTGGGCTATGGATTCCGTAGCCAATACTTCAATGCCAAGGTCAACTTGTACTCTACCTACTGGGGTAACCGCCAGTTTAGCAAGTCTTTCAGAGACTTTGAGTACGAATTTGGTGGCGAGACATTAGTTGTAGAAGCAGCAGCGAACTTCGAAAATGTCAACCAGTCGCACTCTGGTTTGGAAATCGAGTTAGAAGTAAACCCAACTAGAAATCTTTCCATCAGAGGTATGGCTTCTTTCGGTAACTGGATATTTACAGAAAACTTTACGGCCGATCTCAACGATACGGACAATGCGCGCAAGATCAGAGACATCACCATCTTTGCAAAAGATTTGGAAGTAGGGGATGCTGCACAAACAACCTTTAGCCTCGGAGCTTCCTACGAAGTGATTCAAGGTTTGCGTGTGTATGCTGACTACTTCTTGGCAGACAGACTCTTTGCCGAGTACGACGTCAATGATGCACAGTTTGAAATGGAAGGTGCTGAGGTTGTTGAAGTACCTAGCTACTCTTTGGTAGATGCTGGTATTTCTTACACATTGCCAATTGGTAAGAACAACTTGACTTTCCGCTTTAACATCAACAACGTTTTCGATGAAATCTACATCGCTGAGTTGGATACCAACATCCTGGACGATCCAAACACAGAAGTAAACGAGTTGTACGACAACAACGGAATCTTCGGATTTGGCCGTACTTGGAATGCTGGTATCAAGTTTAGATTCTAAGCAATGATTCCAAATGACTATTGGCGAATCGCATGAATGATTCGACAAAACGATAAACTCAAAAGCGCTCCGGTACTTCCGGGGCGCTTTGTTTTTTTAGAGGCCAATGATTGCCATGCTGGTCCGGCTTAATAATTTCATAACACAAATTAATGACGTATTGGGATTCTAATATCACCAACAACTCCCTATCTTCGCTTTATCAACTCACCCTTCCGGTTCCTTGGCCGGTTTAAATAGCTATTTGCATATGAAAAGAATGATACTCCTCTGGGTCATTGCGGCCTTTTTGACTGGGCAGAGTCAGGCCCAATTGGTCATCAACGAAATTATGTACAATCCGCCTGGTGAGGATTCGCTCGAGTATGTTGAAATCTTCAACAATGGCAATGCGGCTGAAAATCTATCAAACTACAGCCTGACTTCCAGATTCGTCCGCTTTACTTTTCCGAATGTGTCTGTTGGTCCAGGTAATTACTTGATCGCTACCAAGGACTCTTCCGTGATGAAGAACCTTTTTGGAGATACCAGAACCTACTATCAATGGCAGAGCGGCAACCTAACAAATACCTCTGATACCATCGTACTAAAGAATGCCATTCAACAGACTGTAGACTCTGTTCGGTATGGCGATCGGAGTCCATGGCCACAACAGGCTGATAATGCCGGAGCATCTTTGGTGCTATGCGATGTCAATACAGACAATACGGTTGCTGAGAATTGGAAGGCGGCCACTACAACTGCCAGTTTTCAACTCAATGGTGTCGATATTTTTGCCAATCCTGGGGAAGCTTCCCTGTGTACGGACAACCCCATCGTTGGTTTTCTTGGAGGGGGTGCTACGGTCAATGAAGAGGATGGTATACTGATGATCGGGGTGACCATAGAAGATGGCAATGCCAGTCAAACCCAGGTGACGGTGGGTGTTCGCACCAGTGAGTCCACAGCCGTAGTCAATGCCGATTTTGTGTTGACCAGTGCTTTGGTGGTATTCCAGGCCGGCCTGGCGAAAGACACTCAATTTGTCACGCTTCAGTTGATCGACGATATGATGCCAGAGCGGATTGAAGATTTGGTCTTGGAATTGGTTTCACCAACGAACAATGCCCGAATTTCTCCTTCTGCTGATACCTATGAATTGACCATTTTTGATGATGAACCACTCTTGACCAAGCATTTAGTCATCAGCGGTGTGTATGATGCACAGCCCTTGTCCGGAAGCTTTGGAACAAGAGGTGTGGAGTTATATGCATTGGAAGATATTCCGGATTTGAGTGTTTTTGGCATCGCCTCGGCCAACAATGGCACGGGAGGTGGAACCATTGAGAGTAGCCTGCCAGCCTTGTCCTTGAGTCAGGGGTCTTGTTACTACATCGCTCAAGATGATGCAAAATTTTTGCAGTTTTTTGGTTTTGAGCCCAATCAAACAGAAGGTATGACCATGAGTATCAATGGTGATGATGCGATTGAGCTGTATGAAAATGGCGAGATCATCGATGTTTTTGGGGATGTCAATACCGATGGTACGGGGCAGCCTTGGGAATATACCGACGGATGGGCCTACCGCGTCAATGGTACCGGTCCGGACAGTAGCAACTTTGACATCGATCATTGGATTTTCAGTGGGGTTGATGCATTGGACTTTGAAGCCACCAACAATGGTGCTGCCATTCCATTTCCCAGTTGCAGCTATTCCACCACCTTCAGCAATGTACCCGTTGCGCGGGACGATGTGGCTTTTGTAGACATCAACAGCCAAGTACTCATCGATGTCCTGCTAAACGATCAATCTGTAAACGGGGTTCGATCTATATCAATTACACAGCCAGCCTCCAATGGAAGTGCGACTGTCGGTCTGGATAACAGCATCCTTTACCAACCAGGTCAGGACTTCTGCGGATCGGATATGCTCAATTACGAGCTCTGTGATACGCTGGGCTCCTGTGATACTGCTTTGGTATCTATTACGGTTAACTGCCCGATTCCCAATCTACCGATTTCTGTGGTACGTGCGGACTCGAACAACGATTTTATTCCTGATTCCGTCAATATGACCTACGAAGTACGGGGTATTGTTTATGGGACGGACCTACGGGGCGGCCCTGGTCTTCAATTTACGGTGATCGATACATCGGCCGGTATTGCTGTATTTAGTTTCAACTATATGGATTATGATGCCGTAGAGGGAGATTCCATTCATATTATAGGGCGTATCACGGAATTCAATGGACTGGCGCAGATTATTCCAGATACCATTATACTGCAATCGGCCAACAACGATCTAGTCATCCCTAGAGTAGTGACTGCCTTGGGCGAGGAGACAGAATCGCAGTTGATCCGAATTGAGAATGTCACACTTGTGGACCCTGCCGAATGGGACAACACCATTCCCAGCAATGAATCTGGTATGAACATACGTGTCACAAATGGTCAGGACAACTACACGATGCGCATTGACAATGATGTTGATCTCTACAACATGCCTGCGCCGGTGGGGGCATTTGATTTGACGGGCATTGGCGGTCAATTCGATGAGGAAGAAGTCCCCGATAGCTTCTATCAGATTGTTCCGCGTTATATGGAAGACATCAAGTTGTTGGTTTCTACAAAGGAGGTTTGGGATTTACCCATCAGCCTGTATCCCAATCCCAGCAAGGATTTGTTGAACATTTCAGCACCGGTTGAAGCAGACGTTATCCGTATTTACAATCTGTTGGGGCAGCCCATGAAGGAAATTCGCCGCCCTGGGCTGAATCCGCGAATCCGACTGGATGGACTACCGGATGGTATGTACTGGATGTCATATCAAAAAGGCGATCAGCAGCTAAGTCGCAAGTTTAGTATTTTACATTAGGCTTTCGTTTGAAAGCACAAGCGTCGCTCCCGAATTTTCACATAGAAGGTTCGGGAGCGTTGTTGTCATATGTGTTTTATTGTTTATGTAAGGGTCTTGCCTGTTACGTTTTTTGCAAAAACAAGGAGACGAAAGGTCGTTTTACCTTTAGATTTGCAGCATTACAAGTGTAGAATACCTTCATGAACCAGTTTTTGAGACGCTGCCTTTACCCATTGTGGGTTTGTATCCTGACCATCGGCAACCAGTTGGTGGCACAGGAAGATCCCATTTTGATGGCGAGCAATATCGAGCTGAAAGCCGTCTATGAAAAATGTGATGTTTGGGTCAACTTTGAAGCCAGTTCAAAGGACGATCAACTGCGCTATGGTATTGAATGGAGTACTGATGGAAAGAAATTCGAAACCTTGAAATCCATTAAGTCTTACGGCCACGATGTCAGCCAAAGCGTATCCTATCGACATCGAAATCCTGCCAATCTCAATTATTATCGACTTAAGTTACTTGCTGGAAAAGGCAAAGTGGGTTACACCCAAGCAGTCGAGGTAGCGCCCGCTTGCGAGGGTGAGCGAGGAGACCTCTACTTGTTTCCCAACCCAGTACGACCAGCCGAAGGCATGCTCTACATCCGGCTGTTTCGCAATGGGGAGGGCGTTAAACTTCGCTTGCGCAGCAAAGGCTCTGACCTCAAGCGCTTTTTCAATCTTCCGACAGAGACCGGCTGGAACATCCTACGACTCGACCTATCCGAACTTCCTCCTGGCACCTACTTCTTAAATGATGTCGATCAGGTAAAGGGAAGAATCTACAAATTTAAAATTGCAGAATGAGTGCCTGGATAAAACTATGTTATCCTTAGTTTGAGATGAGTGTCGTTCAAAATAAGTCATTATTTCATTAGTCTAGGCAATTAACTTTTAAAGACATTTTAGCCCATATCGATTGAATGATTCAATGGTAGGGCTTTTATTTATGGGGCTTGCATGAAATGCAGATGGCCTAATCTGTGAGTATAAAGCCTATTTTTTTGATTTAAGCACCGGAATTTCCTCACAATTTTGGGGCATTCTACGATTGTTTGCACTCTGTTGAAACCTATTGGCCTACTTTTTGGAAAGTATTGGTTGAGCATCTTAGCTGTCACATTTTAGCTGAATACCTTCCACGCTCATCTCCCTCCATTACAAGTCTGAATTTTAAGAAATCACTTTGTAAGATTTTTCAAAACAAATTAGCCTAAAGCTTTAATCGCCATGAACACAACAACGAACACAAAAGGGGAAAACCCCCTTCTTTCCTATTGGTCAGAAATTATTTTTTATTCAATCCGTGTACTATTTGGAAAAAAGACGATTTCTTCTTTCCGCATTCTTCGCCTACTGCCATTCTGCTTACTGTTGGTCGGTCCCATGGGGCTGAAGGCGCAGTTTACTCAAATCTCTGGAGCCAATGGTCTGGATTTTAGTGCCTCTACCTCCGGCGGACATGCTTGGGGCGATCTAGACAATGATGGCGACTTGGATGTGATCATGCACAATGGCCTCTCAGGAGCAGGAGCAAAGCTGTTTATCAACAATGGTGCTGGAAGTTCTTTTACTTTTACAGATAGAACCGATAGCCTCATCGATGGCTTCAACGACCATGTCAATTATGCTCGTCAGCTTTTGATTGCAGATATGAACAACGATGGATACAACGACATCCTTCGCGGAGGAGGAGGTGGCTCTGTAATAGAAATCTACTTCAACCAAGGACCTCCTGCATTCGAGTTTGGTGACGCTAATGAACAACCCAACTTCTCCATTAACTCCAGTCTTAACAACGACTTTCGCGAGTACAATCTGGAGGGAGCGGGCGTCATTGATTGGAATACGGATGGCTATCTCGATGTCATTGTCGACAATAACAGTGGTGGACTCGACCTATACCAAAACAATGGAGACAGTACTTTCATTTTTGTGCAGCCCGGAACGGCAGTTGGACAATCTGGTCTGTTGGCCGGCCATTCTGGTGTAGGTGATTACTTGACTCTTGGTGATGTCAACAATGATGGCTACGTTGATTTGATGAGTCGAAAGCAAAGCGTTGATGGCTTTTGGCGCTTCGATGCTGCCAGCCAACAATTTATACAACAAAGCGATATAACCAACCGAACCTCAGAGGGCGATAAAGGAGGCGTAATGTTTTGCGACCTAGATAATGACGGTGATCTTGATCTTTTCTGGACGGCTCGGGGGAACAACGAAGTGTGGCGAAATGATGGCGTAGACGGTAGCAACAACATCGTCTGGACCTCTCTGGGCTTACCAGGGGCAGGAGCCATTGGTACGCAATCCCACATAGACGGTTGTGACTGTGGCGATGTCGACAATGATGGCGATTTGGACATCGTCCTTGGGGCCAGCAGTGGGAATAGTTATTTGCTTGAAAATCTCCTGACAGCCGATGATACCATTTCTTTCAACCCGATAAATATCGCCACCAATGCCAATACGGAGAGTCTCAACCTAGTAGACTTCGACAACGATGGCGATTTGGACATCTATTTTGTCGTAGACGGAAGCGCCAATCAGCTTTGGCAAAATACCGGTAGTACAAGCAATTACCTCTATGTAGACGCCCGCTTTGACAATGGCAATGGTAGCAGTCGTTCTGCCATCGGTGCCAATATCATCCTGTCGGATTGCTTGGGAAATACCCTGGCAACGCGACACGTCAATGGTTCAAAAGGGCATGGTTCGCAACATGTTGCAAAAGTCCATTTTGGACTCGATCCTGGCACTGCTTACCAAGTGGCGGTCTATTACATTTACGAAAATGGCAGTCGATCGGTCGTTCGTCGAAGCGTCCTACCCACTGCAGAAGCCCAGCAGACCATCACGATTGTAGACACGGATGCTTCGCTATCGACCTATTGTCTGGACAATGATGGGGATGGCATTGACAATTTGCAGGATCAAGACGACGACAATGATGGTATTCCAGATTATAAGGAGGTTTGTGGGGCTACAGCAACGGACTTTAGTTACCTAAACACCATTTTGTACGATGGTGCAAATAATGGATTGGACCCAGTGGGGGATGAAGATGGCGATGGCATTCTCAACTACGAAGATGCCAACGATCCAGCCGTCAATCATGCCAGTTGCACCGATGCCAATGCCGATGGTCGATGTGATGCCTTGAACAGTAGCCTGGATTTTGATGGCGATGGCCTCCCCGATTTATTCGACCTGGACACTGACAACGACGGCCTCCCCGATGTGGTGGAAGCTGGCGCAGCAGATGCGAACAACGACGGCAAAGTCGACGGCTTAAATCCAGACGGAACGCTGTTAGCAGACATTGATGATGATGGCCTTTGGGACACCTACGATCCCATCAACGATTTGACCACCAATCCTTTGGGTACTGCGATTGCCAATCACAATTCCGATGGAAGGGGTAATTCGGATTTTAAGGACCTTGATTCGGATGACGATGGGGTGACAGATGTGGTGGAGAATGCGTCGGGGGATACCAGCGCAGATGCTGCTTCCGGCAACCTAGACGGCCGGGTTGATGGCTATACAGATGTTGCAGACCTCAACGGTTGGAACGACAACAGCAACAGCACAACTGTCGATACCGATGGCGATGGCATCGCTGATTACCGCGATTTGGATGCCGACAATGATGGGATTCCGGACAACATGGAAAACGTTTGTACCAGTTGCCCCACATTCGGGACCACTGCTGGAACAGATGCAAATAGCAACGGCATATTGGATGTTTTTGAAAATATCACTGCCGATAATACCGACAACATCAATGGATTGAATTTGGGCATTAGTCCACACGAAGATGCCGATGACAACAGCAATACACCCGATTACCTGGACATCGATACGGATAAAGACAATGCTTACGATTGGGCTGAGGGTTTCGACACCGATGGAGATGGCAATGCGATGAACGAATTGATTGATTGTGCCAATGCCTACGATGCCTTTACGGGCGCCAGTCCGGCTTATTTTTCTTCTACGGATTCAGATGCAGACAACATCCCCGACTGGTTGGACAATCAAAATGGTACATCGGGCTACGATGAAAGCCAGCGGCCACCCTTTCTGAATCCAACCTCCATCCACTGGTACGATGAAAACGGCAATGGCCTAGCTGACATATTCGATGTGGCAATGGGTGGTGTCTTGGCACCGACTCCTGATCAAAATAGCAGTGGCGACGACGATTGGCGGGAACCTCTTACGCTGGTTTTCCTGCCTGTAGAGTTGTTCAGCTTTGCATTTGAAGTTGTTGGATGCGAAGTTCAGCTGAACTGGGCAACAGAGAGTGAGGTCAATTTTAGTCATTTCTTACTGGAACGGAGTGACAATGGCAATGATTTCAAAACGCTGGAACGGATTGACGCCAGTGGAGGTGTTGAACAAATAGGTGCTTACCACTACTACGATAAAAATGCCAATGGTCGAAATTACTACCGATTGAAAATGGTTGATTTGGACGGGAGCTATGAATATTCTTCGATCGTCTATGCGCCGACGGATTGCTCTGGGGCTTACGGCCTCATGGATGTGTATCCCAATCCTTTGAATACGGCCACTGATGGTATACTGACCATAAAACTGTATACCAGCGAGCACAATGTTCGACTGACTCTAACAGATTTAAATGGCCAACCCATTCGGGTGATGACCTTGCCGGTCGAAGAGGGTTGGAATACCCTTCGTATGGATTTGTCCTTTCTGCCCAGTGGTATCTATCATTTGAGTAGTGAGATTGATGGGAATAAGAAAACCAAGCAGATTGTGCGGTTCAATGAAGATTAATGGATATGAAGGAAATAGGTGGAAGGGCAAGCCGCACGACAGCTGTAGAAAAGGCAAAATTGGTCGTCTTTTGACGGGAAAATTTCCTTGATCTGAGGTAAATTTGTGTAAGTAAATTAGTTCAGCAGTACCTCTGCTTCCTTGACCCCTTTCAGGTTCACTTGTATGTCTTCCTGCAGGGTTGTGGCCAGCGATAAGCCTACGTAGTCGACCCGAATGGGAAAAGACTTGTGTTGGCGGTCAACGAGTACTGCTACTTCTACTTTCTTAGGGAGGATGTTAAACAGTGGTTTCATGGCGTAGAAGATGGTCCGACCCGTATTGGCAACATCGTCGACAATGATGATAACCTTATCGTTTACTTCTTCTGTAGGCAATCCTAGTTTGATCTCTGACTCCAGTGGATTGGCGGGACTGAGCCGGACTTGTACCAGGGTAATTTTAATCTTGGTCAGTTCTATGAGTTGCTCATAGATCAGTTGTGCGAAGGCCGTTCCGTTGTTGTTGATTCCGGCTAGGATGATTTCATTTTCTTCGAGATTTTGTTCGAGGATTTGAAAAGCCAGACGCTTTATTTTTTGGCGGATTTGTTGCTGATTAAGTAATTTCATCACGGATGTTTCAAATGTGAAGCTGATGAAGCAAAGTAAACGATTTTCCGTTTAAAATTGTAATTTTGGGTTTATTGGTCAAAGCAGGCCAATGATATAATTTAAGAGCTCAGTTGTAATTTAAAGGAAGAAAGCTCGAATGTTTGTTTTGAGATCATGGATTTCTATCAGGCTGCTAGCAGGCAGTAAATTTCTTGAGAATCTTCTGGTTATTGCAATTTGGGTTAAATACTAACGCAAGACGACTTATGTGGATTTCGCAGATTATTTTTGCACTTGTACTGAGCACTGCCTCTTTTTTTGCTTTTCGGCAATTTATGAGAGTGCGTCGCAATATTCTATTGGGAAGAGATGAGGTGATTGAGGGGAATGAAGGCACCCGTTGGAAAAACGTATTGTTGATCGCTTTTGGTCAGAAGAAAATGTTCAAGCGTTGGATTCCGGCCATGTTTCACTTGTTTATCTATGTGGCCTTTTTATTTACCCAGATTGAATTGATTGAGATATTTATCGATGGGCTTTTTGGCGCACACCGCTTTTTTGCACCTTATCTGGGCGGGTTTTACACCCTCATCATCAATTCCATTGAAATACTATCTGTATTGGCCTTTATCGCCACCTTTGTTTTTCTAATTCGCAGGAATGCCCTGAAAATACCCCGCTTTGTCAAGCCGGAGATGGATGGCTGGCCAAAGTTAGATGGCAATTTGATCTTGATCGGAGAAGTGATTCTGTTGGTAGGTATTTTCAGTATGAATGGTGCAGATGCTGTGTTGCAAAAGGTTGATCCGGCGCATTATCCGGATACTGGCTTTTTGGCCATCAGTAGTTGGATGGGACCGATGCTTTTTGGTGGATTCAGTGAAGGGGCGTTGTCTGTGATTGAGCGTTCTGGTTGGTGGTTGCACATATTGACGGTTTTGGGCTTTCTGCTTTACCTTCCATATTCCAAGCACTTGCACATTATGTTGGCTTTTCCCAATACCTACTATGCACGTTTGAATCCCAAAGGGGAGATGGACAATATGCCGGAGATTATGAACGAGGTGAAATCCATGATGGGATTGACCGAGGATACGGGGGAAATGCCGATGGATGAAGAGATTCCCGAGTTTGGTGCCAAGGATGTTTTTAACCTCAGTTGGAAAAACCTGCTGGACTCTTACACCTGTACCGAATGCGGCCGTTGTACCTCTGTTTGCCCGGCCAATATTACTGGAAAAAAATTATCCCCTCGGAAGATTATGATGGATGTGCGGGATCGAACCGAGGAAATTGGCCGTAAGCTGGACAGCGGAGATCTTCAATACGTCAAAGAAGAAGAGCGGGAAAACGCTACAGCGCTGGCCAAGGACAATTTTTCAGACGATAAGTCCTTGTTTGACTATATTTCTCGGGAAGAATTGCATGCCTGTACAACCTGTAATGCCTGCGTGGAAGCCTGCCCGGTTCTCATCAATCCATTGGACATCATTCTTCAATTGCGCCGTTACGAAATCCTGACAGAATCGGCTGGACCTTCGGATTGGGTGCCGATGTTTACCAGTATTGAAAATTCTGGTTCTGTATGGCAAGTTCCGGATGCCCGCGACCAATGGGCGATCGATGCGCTTAGCTCCGAAAATGCGAGCAGCTAATCGTAAGATAGACGTCTTTTATCGAATTCTATTGGAAATTCAAGCCAGCTGCTTGATAATAGCTGCCATTTTACCTATATTTGATGTAACAAAAAATAGTTGGAAAACTAAAGCGAACCTTTCTCTTATAAATTCGCTATTTTCAAACTGCCTGATTTACGCCTTTACTTCAGACTACATAGTATAAAATGCATTGCCCCTAGCACTGTGTTGTAAATGCCTTTGTAGTAGGGTAAATCGGAGAGCTTTATTACGAGTAGTGCGTTAGCTAAATTACCTATTTGATTTATTCTGCCTTAATGGCGTTTCCTTATATACGATATTATATAAGTCGATCTCAAAGTATTTTAACGAAAGTCGTGTACCGATTTTCTCATCAAAGTGAGTAGGAAGTGTAAAGAGATTTGCGACTTAGGTTGTAAGGTTTAGCAATCTTTCAGTCCCACGACTTAAAGTATTTTAGTTGTCTCAGTTCAATGCATGTTAATGATGCATGAACCTATCCGAATGTTACTTTTGCTTTATTCTCAAGGGCTCACCCTTCCCCAGGGTGGGCCTTTTGATTGTCTGGACTGATTGTTGGGGTAGTAAGCAAATTTGCGTAAATTCGCTGGAAATTTAAACCAAGTTGCATAGCAACCTGTATAGACTATAGTTTAGGTCAGATCACCACAACAATATGAGCAGTCGATGGCACAAAAACTGAATATTCCCATAATGGCAGATGTTGTTGCTGCTGGTAAAGAGCCCGAAATCCTTTTTTGGGTGGGCTGTGCTGGTAGTTTTGATGCCAGAGCCCAAAAGGTAACACTTGCGTTTTGTAAAATTCTCAATAAGGCAGGTATTGATTTCGCGATTCTCGGTAAAGAGGAGAGCTGTACGGGGGACCCTGCGCGTCGGGCCGGCAATGAGTTTATTTTTCAAATGACCGCCCTTCAGAATATTGAGACGCTCAAGATGTACAACGTACAGAAGATCGTCACAACCTGCCCACACTGTTTCAACATCATCAAAAACGAATATCCTGCTCTTGGTGGCCAATACGAAGTGATCCACCATACCCAGTTGATTGGGCAGTTGATAAAGGAGGGACGCCTGCAAATCGAAGGAGGAGCGTTTGAAGGGCAAAAAATTACTTACCACGACTCTTGCTACATTGGCCGAGCCAACAATATCTACGAGGCACCACGCACAATCCTGGATCAGCTCGATAACGAATTGGTGGAAATGGAGCGCAGCCGAACAAAGGGCCTTTGTTGTGGTGCCGGCGGTGCTCAAATGTTCAAGGAAGACGAACCTGGTGATAAGCGGATCAACACCGAGCGAGTGGAAGAGTCCCTCGAAACCGGAGCGACCATCGTGGCGGCCAATTGCCCGTTTTGCATTACCATGCTACAGGATGGCATCAAAGCCAAAGACAAGCAAGATTCCGTTTTAGTATACGATCTGTCAGAGCTGATTGTCAACAATACTGGCCTGTAGGCTGTTTATCATATTATGAAATTATTCGATCTATTATGACCCCATACAATGCCTTATCAGCCGATAGCCGGGTTTGGATTTATCAAAGTAGCCGCCCATTCAATCAAGATGAACTAGCCGTTCTAAAAGAACAAATCAACCGCTTCACGACAGAGTGGGTGAGTCACAACAGGCAATTGAAGGCTTTCGGCGATGTGTACTACCAACAATTTATTGTACTGATGGTAGATGAAGGACCTGCCAACGCAAGCGGTTGTTCCATTGACAGCTCCGTCCATTTCGTCAAGGAGCTAGAGCAGTTGTACGCAGTCAACCTCTTCGACCGCATGACCTTTGTATATCAAAAGGGAGAAGATTTGCATTTTGTGCCTCAAGAGGAGTTTTCCCGCCTATATGAAAATGGCCAGATTGATGACGAGACTTCCGTTTTTGACAATCTCGTCAAAACAAAGGGCGATTTTGAATCGCAGTGGATCAAACCGCTGGGAAAAAGCTGGCATAAAAGAATGGTCCCAGAGCTGCCTGTTTGATTTACAAGCAAGTAGAATATCCTTTAAAGCTCTTCATTTCCTCCGGTTTGAAAGAAATTTGTCGGAAAATTTTCGAGATTTATCTGTTTTCCAGCACTGGCTATTTCTTATCCACTTATCTTTCCATTCAATAAATTCAACAGCATGCTTCGAAAAGTAAAAAAATGGCTGGGTATCGAAGGCGTCAAGCTAGAATTGTTGATACCAGAAGAAATCAGCCGAGATACAAAGGTTTTAAATGGAAAAATACGCCTCTACTCGATGAACGCCCAAACGGTGAGCCAAATCGTTATCAAGTTCGTCGAACGCTATTCCCGTGGAAGAAAGAGCGAAAAAATGACCGATGAATACCAATTGGGAGAGATCAGCTTGGTCGAATTGGTGGAAGTACCAGCTGATGAGGCGGTTGAAATCGATTTTAAGCTGCCTTTTGCCATCGTTAAGTCTGAGATGGATGAGTTGCAGGACAAGAACCTCTTGATGAATGGCATCGTAAAAGCTGCCAAGTGGATGAACAATGTCGAATCAGAGTTTCGGGTGGAGGCAGAGGCCGATGTAAGGGGAACAGCGCTCAATCCGTTCGACAAAAAGGCGGTAGTAGTCAAGTAGGTCTGCTGTGTAAATTCTCTTTGGATAAGACCATCAAAAGAAAAATCGCCCTGGAAACAACTGTTGTTTCCAGGGCGATTTTTAGGTCGTGGGCTTTTTAGCCTTCCGTAGGTTGGATTTAGTTGCTTTCGACCAGCTTAACTTTCAGTTCGAACTCATCGTAGATGGTCTTGTCGCCTAAGTTGTCAAAAAAGCTACCAGAACCATAGCGCACGTTGTAGTCGGTACGGTCGATGGTTACATCAGCCATCAATGCGCCACTTGCGTCGGTCATAGCATTGAATTTGATCTCTTTGGTGGTACCTTTTATCGTAATATCACCTGTGATCTTGTACTCGCCGGCCTTACCTCTGGATGCAACCTTTGTAATTTTGAAAACAGCATCTGGAAACTGATTGACGCCAAAAAAGTCGTCCGACTTGAGGTGTCCTACCAACTTGTTACCATAATCGCCCTCCAAATCTGTACACTTGATGGAAGTCATATCAATAGTGAATTGGCCGCCTTTCAGCATACCGTTGTCATAGTCCAGGTTGGCTTCTTTTATCTGGATGGTTCCCTCGTGGGAGCCCGTTACTTTGTATCCTTTCCAAGTGACGATGCTCTTGGTCAAGTCGATTTTCTTTGGTGGTGTAAGGTCAGTAGTGAAAGACATTCCAACGAAGGCGATCACAGCAAGGCAGATAGTGAAAAATCTAATTGATCTCATGATGAAAGATTGAATTTTGTGGATTAAACGATTTTTTTGTTCAGAAACAGTAGTCTAACACAATCAAACTACAAAAGTTCATACATTTGATGTATATACATCTATTTTTTCAAAAAAATATCAGCCGCGCATTTTGTCGAGCAGTTCGTTGAGTTCACTTGCTTCGGATACCTCCAGGCTTTTGAGGTACTTATGCAAACCCTCTTCCATGTGTTTGCTGGCTTCGTTGATGAGTTGCAGCCCCGCTTGGGTGATGCCGATGTCGACCCGTCTACGGTCATTGGCGCAAGAACGTCTTTCAACCAAGCCCTTTTGTTTTAGCTTTTCTACCAATCGAGAGGCGTTCGACATCTTGTCGATCATTCTTTCGGTCAGCAGTTTGACGGTTGCTGGTTCGGGGTTCATCCCTCTGAGAATGCGCAGGATATTGAATTGCTGCCAAGAGATGTTGTAGGGCTTGAGGACCTCGACATGCAATTGACTGAGCCAGGAGGAGGAGTATAAAATGTTAATGGCGAGTTTTTCGTACTCGCTCTTAAACTTCTTTTGTTTTATTGAATCTTCTAGTTTCATCAGCATGGCAAATATAAAGCGATTTTGGGAGTTTCTTAAATAGCACTTCAAACTATCGCTAGCCTAACAGCACGAGCAGGCCGGATGTTTATCTTACACACTCATCTACAGATTTTAGGAACTGCTTGGACTATTCCATACATTCCTCATTGTGATTCGCCACTGAATCTCGCATCTTGTAATCGATAATTATAAGCTGATTTTATCAGATTATATGAATCGGGCAGTTTCCTACTCACTGGCAGATTGTTGCCAAATGAGTAGGATTTTTTTGTTCCAGCACTTTTCTTACCGATGCTCAACCTTTCTTTGTCATCTATCGTTATACATTTATCTAAAAATTTCCATAAAATAATGATACGGCCATTATATTTGGAGGCACCAGTGGATTTTCCAATCTCCGGAATCAAATACCAACAGGAAAACCAGGGACAGAAAAAGCCACCATTTTTATTAACGTATTTAACATGCACAAACAAGTCATCAAAAAAATAAATTATGGGTAAATTTCTTCAGTTTGTTTTTGCATCCTGTCTGGGAGTCATCCTGGCTACCGTACTGCTATTTGGTATCGGTTCTGCCATCTTAACGCAAGTGGTCTCCAATTCAGATGCTGCTAAGAAAGTATCAGCCAATTCGATACTCGAGCTGAAACTCAATTCGGCCATTCCCGAAAAAACCAATAACGTTCCTGTAAACTCCTTCGACTTTTCCACAGACAACACGCTGGGGCTACAGGACGTAAAGAATACGCTTGAATTAGCTTCTGAGGATGATAACATCAAGGGCATCTTCCTCGATTTGAGCGGACTGCAGATCGGTCGGGCGACAGCCAGCTCTATCCGAGACGCCATCCTGGATTTTCGCGAAAAAGAAAAGTTCGTCGTAGCTTATTCTCAATATTACAGTCAAGGTGCCTACTACATGGCTTCCGCTGCCGACAAGGTCTATGTCAATCCAGTCGGAGGACTCGACTTCACAGGCTTTGCAGCTAGTATTCCATTTTTTAAGGACATGCTGGATCGGCTGGATGTTAAAGTGCAGGTCTACTATGCCGGTAAGTTCAAAAGTGCGACGGAGCCTTTCCGCCGTACGGAAATGAGCGAGGAGAATCGCTTGCAAACGCGCGAGTATTTGGAGTCTATGTATGAAATGTTCTTAAAGGACATCGCTGCTTCCAGAAATGTGGAGGTGCCAGAATTGCGCAAAATAGCCGATGAATACCTCATTCGTCTGTCGGAGGACGCGGTTACCTATGGATTGGTGGATGAAATGGGGTATCGGGACGAGGTCTACGATTACCTCCGCCAACAATTGGGGCTGGAAGATGAGGACAAGCTCAAAATGGTGTCCATGTCTGAATACGAAAAAGGACATAAAAAGAAGAAGAATCTAAAAGCCAAAGATAAGATTGCCGTTGTTTATGCTGAAGGTGAATTGGTAGGTGGAGAAGGAGAGCCTGGCAATATCGGTGGGGCTAAGTATGCCTCCATTCTCCGGAAAATTCGCCGGGACGATAAAGTCAAAGCGATCGTACTTCGAATCAACTCTCCAGGCGGAAGTGGCCTAGCATCGGACGAAATCTGGCGGGAATTGATACTGGCCAAAGAAAAAGGTATTCCAGTGGTTGCATCAATGGGAGACTTGGCAGCTTCTGGTGGTTACTACATCGCCTGTCCGGCAGATACCATCTATGCAGCTAAAAATACCATCACCGGTTCCATTGGTGTCTTTGGGATGATTCCCAGCGTCGAGCAGTCTTTGAAAGAAAATGTCGGAGTGACTTTCGACAATGTCAAAACAGGACCTTTCGCACTGGGCTTGTCGCCTTTCAGGGATTTGACAGAAGCTGAAGGCAAGATTGTACAGGAAGGTGTCGAGGAGTTTTATGAAATATTTCTGAAGCGGGTATCAGACGGTCGTAACATGAGCCGGGAAGAGGTACATGAAATTGCACAAGGTAGGGTTTGGACTGGTAAAAAGGCCAAAGATATTGGTTTGGTAGATCAATTCGGTGAACTGGAAGATGCCATTGCTTGTGCTTCCCGTATGGCTGAACTGGACGATTATCGCCTGACAGAATACCCCAGATCGAAGGAGCGCTTCCAACAGATCATAGAAGAATTCACTGGTCAATCGGCTCAGCCTGCCCAGGCTTTGATTCGCGGCCAGTTGGGAGAATACTATCCTTATTACAATTACTTCCGGACCTTGAAGGACTTGAAAGGGGTGCAGGCTCGCATGCCATTTGCACCAGAGATGAAGTGGTAGTGATGCCACTAGCATCTGTCGGGCCGGCTGTTTCTAACCAGAGACAGCCGGCTCGGTATTTTGAGATAAATGGCGGTGCTCGATTAAATTCTGGAACAATCGTTCTTTAATATTTGTTTTCTGAATGATTGCTTTAAATTTATTGGACAACTGGCATATCATCCAACGACTTTGAAAACCTAAATGATGGGGAGAGTAAAAGAATTCAACGAAATAGAAGCCTTGGACAAGGCCACCGAATTGTTTTGGACCAAAGGCTACAATGCGACCTCCGCCAACGACTTGGTTCAGTTTCTAGGGCTGAGTCGTTCCAGTCTCTATGCTACTTTTGGAGATAAGAGGCGCTTGTTCGTCCGTGCCATTGACCATTACAGAGCGCGCAACGTCAAGGCTGTTGTAAAAATGATTGAGACTTCGGACGACCTGCTGGAAACCATCCGTGAAATCTTTGTCAGGTCCGTCAGCCAAGACTTTTTACGGAAGACTCCAAAAGGATGTCTAATGGTCAACACAGCCATTGAATTGGTTCCCCACGATGAAGAAATTGCCCAAATGGTTCAGGCCAATGAGCAAGACCTTCTCCATGCTTTTGAGGCGGCCATCCGAAAAGGGCAGGAGCTTGACCAACTGACCAATCGGCATACTGCCTCGGCACTCGCCAATTTTTTGTACAACAATCTGACGGGCCTTCGGGTATCCTCCCGCGCCAGAATGGAAAAGCAAGCCCTCAAAGATGTGGTCGAACTTTGTCTGTCGGCCTTGAGGAAATAGGGGAGGAATTGCACAGAATATTCCATCTACCGTTGGCTTTTACTATCTTCGCAGTCCAAACCAAAAAGTAACCGAAGAATGACCAATATTACCGTTATAGGTGCAGGAACTATGGGCAATGGCATCGCCCACGTTTTTGCGATGAAAGGCTATAAAGTCAGCCTGGCAGACATTTCTGCTGAAGCCTTGGAAAAAGCGCTCAGCACCATCGATCGCAACTTGGGCCGGATGGTGGCCAAGGAGCGAATCACAGAAGAGGACAAAGCCACTACATTGGCTAACATTCAGACTTTTACGGAGATGGAGCAGGCGGTCAGCTCCGCCGATCTGGTCGTAGAAGCTGCAACAGAAAACATCGATCTCAAGCTAAAGATATTCCGTCAAATCGATGAATTGGCGCCTGCTGAAGCCATTTTGGCGACCAATACTTCCTCCATTTCCATCACCCGAATCGCCGCTGTCACCAAGCGTCCAGAGCAGGTGATCGGCATGCACTTTATGAACCCTGTTCCGGTCATGAAATTGATCGAAGTCATTCGTGGCTATGCCACCAGCAATGAGGTGACAGCTACCATCATGGAGCTTTCCAAAAAACTGGCTAAGGTGCCGGTCGAAGTCAACGACTATCCGGGCTTCGTCGCCAATCGGATTTTGATCCCGATGATCAATGAGGCAATTTACACCTTGTACGAAGGTGTCGCCGGAGTGTCGGAAATCGATACGGTGATGAAGCTGGGAATGGCCCACCCTATGGGACCTTTGCAACTGGCTGATTTTATTGGCTTGGATGTCTGCTTGGCCATTTGCCGCGTTTTGCACGAAGGCTTTGGCAACCCAAAATTTGCACCCTGCCCCTTGCTGGTCAATATGGTGACTGCTGGCAAGCTGGGCCGCAAGAGTGGCGAAGGGTTCTATGACTACAGCGGAGGAGGCAAAGAATTGGTCGTTTCTGCTAAGTTTCTTGCATAAATCAGGAGATTCCACAGAATTTTTCTCTGTACTGTTACCTTTTCAAGCCCTGCAGAATATTGTAGTGGAGAGGGTATCCTCGCAATATCTGTAAATAATTGGCTTGATATAGGTAAAGGGTTGTTTTGTCGGATAAAGCTCGGCGAGACAGCCTTTTCCATTTAAAAACTGCTAGAACATTTTGCAGAGCCTTCTCCCTATGAGGGACTGCCAACTGCCCATAGAGCAACTGGACAAGCGTTCATCCCTAATCCCAATCCTTGTATCGATCCAGCTCCCTCCGTTCGCGCTTGGTGGGGCGGCCTGCGCCTTTGATGCGCTTCTCGGGAGCGGCTTTGCCAATGAACCAGTCGTTGTATTTGTTGAGCTCCTCTTCGGGCGTCAGGTTTTCGTAGCAGGTAACTGCGATGGGGGCGCCAACGCGCTTTTCCAGCAGTTGAATCACTTTGAAAGTAAGGTTGAAACCGCCTTTGCGTACTTTGACAATTTGCCCGACCTCAATGAGGGCCGAGGGCTTCAAAGTGGCGTCGTCAATTTTTACTTTCCCGGATTTACAGGCGTCAGTAGCTTGGGTGCGCGACTTGAAGATGCGCACGCTCCACAACCATTTATCGACTCTTACTTTTGAAGGCATATTGACTATTTGTTGGACAATGACGGTAGGCAGAGGTGTTTACCAATTGCCATCCCTTTTGCAATTTCTGCTTAGTGTAACGAATCCATCATGCTAGACGTTCCCCTTTGAGCCGTTATTCTGTCTCCAGCGGCGGCCAGTCCAGTTTGAGTTTTTCCAGGGATTCAACGATCTTTTTGGAGACCACATAGTCGCGATACCAGCGTTCATCGACGGGGACGACAGTCCAGGGAACGCTGCTCCAATTCAGCACATCTTCATAGCACTGCATATACTTGCTCCAATGTTCGCGCTCCTTCCAGTCGTTGGGATTGTGTTTGTAGTTCTTTTCTCTTTCGTCGATGCGCTCTTGCAATTCGATCTTTTGCTGTGTCTTGGATAGGTTGAGAAAAAACTTCAGGAGGATGGTATTGCCATCGTTGATCAGCAATTCTTCGAAGGCATTGATGGCAGCCATTCGCTGTTGGACCCTTTCCTCTGAAACCCAGCCATGCACCCGTTGGATGAGGATGTCTTCATAATGCGAACGGTTGAATATCTTAATTTCGCCCTTTGCCGGACACTGTTTGTGAACCCGCCAGAGAAAATCATGGGCAAATTCTTCCTCTGTTGGCTTCTTAAAAGAATAGACACTGATGTTGTTGTGGATACACTTTCGGAAAACATTTTTGACAGCGCCGTCCTTACCGCTCGCATCCATTCCCTGAAAAATGACCAGCAAAGAATGGGAGCCGTTGGCCATCAGCAATTTCTGCAACTCACCGATCCGTTTGACATAGTCGTCGGTTGCATCTTCCAGTTTTTTTCGATCCGCATTCTTTGGCGGCTTTGTCCGTAGGTTTTTGATTTTTGGCATAGGTTGTTTATTTACGAAGGCTCGCATGTAAATTGCCAAGATAGAATTTTTGGTGGAAATCCGGAATCAGGCACCCATTTTACTCCGCTTGACCAGGTAGGATTGCAAAATGGGCTTGAATCCTTTGTGAATATCTGCTTCTACAAAATCGATGCGATATTGCAAGCATTTCATTTTCAATTCCTCTTTGAAGCGCGCCATTTGAGTGACGTATTGTTCCTTCACCTGATTGGATTGCAGACGTACCTTTTCGCCCGTCTCCATATCGATGAACAAATAGGGGCGGTTTTCAAATTCGAAATCGATTTCTTTGGCTTTGTCTACGACGTGGAAGAGGACGACTTCGTGCTTGTTGTGCTTGAGGTGCTGCAGGGCTGAAAATAAGCGCTCGGTGTCTTCGCTTTGTTCGAGCATGTCGCTGAAGATGATGACCATCGAACGCTTGTGAATGCTATCGGCAATTTGATGCAGTGCATCTGCTGCAGAGGTTGTCTTGTTGTATTCCGGATTGTTGATCAACTGATCCAGGTAGGTGAGCATCAGGCGATAGTGAGAAGTACTCGACTTGCAGTTGGTGTGGATGCTGACCTTATCGTCGAACAAGCTCAAGCCAAAGGCATCTCTTTGCTTTTTGAGCAGATTCATCAGCGCCGCCGCCGACAAGGCCGAAAAGCGCAGTTTGTTGATGTAGGCTTCCGACTTGCGGGTCACCTCCGGAAAATACATGGAAGAAGAAGTATCAATAACGATCTGGCAGCGCAGGTTGGTTTCTTCCTCGAAGCGTTTGATGAAGAGCTTGTCGCTGCGCGCATAGACTTTCCAGTCGATGTTCTTAGTGGATTCTCCCTGGTTGTACAGGCGGTGTTCGGCAAATTCGACAGAAAAACCGTGAAAAGGACTTTTGTGCAGGCCGATGATGAAACCTTCGACGACCTGGCGGGCCAAGAGTTCGAGATTGCCAAGGTTGCGTACTTCGTAATTGTCCAGTAAGCTCATAAAATCGGGAGAATTTAAGGGTATGCTAATGTAACGTCTAAAGGTACGATCTGTTGCGATACCTACCAAAAAGGCCCGCCGCCATACAGGGCAACGGGCCTTTTCAAGTCATTACATAAGGTTTATGCTACCAATTGAGCATTGATTTTATCTTCGAGGGCTTTCTTTGTGATAACCCCAACTTGTTTGTCAACAACCTCTCCGCCCTTCAGGATCAGGATGGTTGGAATGCTTCGGATGCCATATTTTTGAGAAACCTGTGGATTGTGGTCGACATTGACTTTACCAATCAACGCTTTGCCTTCGTACTCCGTAGAAAGCTCTTCAATGATGGGTGTAATCATTCGACAAGGGCCGCACCATTCTGCCCAAAAATCTACGACGGAAACACCTTCATTTTCGAGTGCTTTTTCTGTAAAATTGGTATCTGTGAATTCGAATGCCATGACTAGATCGATATTTTAAGTGATAGAAATAAGGCCACAAAAGTACTGATAATAGACCTATTTGACAACTAAACAGCACAAAGGCCCCGGAAGTTGCATCTGAGGCTGATATTATTGTGATGCGAATGTCTCAATAAAGACACTCACAACATCAAAGGCTCTAGGATGGCACCGAATTCATTTGGGCCATACGCCTTGTGGTACAGCAGGTTAATGGCACCAGATTTTTTGTACATCCAAATGGCCGGAAGGGTTGCATTCCAGTTGGGGAGGAGACCCCCGAAGGTCGGACTGCCAGCTTCTTGGCGGAGTTGAAAGGCTTGCTGTGTAAAATTGTGCTCTCGAATGTAGGTTTTGACAGCCGTGTTTTGCTCGGCCGGGTCCAGGCTGACAAACAGCAAGCGAACCCTATCGGGGCTTTTTTGGGCGACGATGTCTGCCAATATCTGGTTGACGTCTTGGCAAGATGGACAATCCATTTTCCAGAAGTTGATGATGGTCAGTAAGTCTTCCTCCTGTTGAACTGCTGCGGCTAATTCATCCGCTGAAATGAAGTCGACCTCTTTGCCTTTGGCGTTGGCCAGCTTTTGTCGATCCTCTGTTGACAGCGCTGCTTGCGGAAGGCTCTCCCCATGTGGCAAGGCCGCAGCATCTGCTTTTGAGGGTGTTTTTTCGGGCGCATCGCTGCAACTGTAACAACTTAACAACAAGGATAAAAAGAAGAATGGAAAGAACAATTTCATAGGTCTATTTTTGGATGTATCTTTGAGCATGTTCAAAAATACGGATAAAAGATGGATTTGGTTGGGACTCGGTATCACAATGGTCCTGCTGCGCTATATTCTGGGTTTTTATCCAGAAATGATCGAGCGATTTTACAGTCGTGGACTGTACATCGGCATCCGCTGGATACTCGACTATACTGTTGCTTTTTTGCCCGTTCCTTCTCTGTATGTCTTTATCTTTTCTTTGTTATTCTGGGGCCTTTATCGCCTTTTCCGAAAACGAAAGGCCGGTCTGCTGTGGTGGCAGCGCATTTTACAATTTTTGTTCAGCACTTTGGCCTTTTTGAGTGGCGTTGTCTTCTTCTTTTTGGTGCTTTGGGGCTTCAATTATGGTCGCATTCCACTGGAAGATCAGATAGATATAAAACCAAAGCCGCTGGATCGGCGCGAGTTGCTGGAGGAGCTGAGTTTTTTTACGCCCAAACTGATGGAAAATCGTCGCTTGGTCAGTACTGACAGCTTTCCGCTGGATGCCCAGGATTTACCAGAGGATTTACATCCACAAATCCGAAAAGTTGTAGAAGCCAACCTGTTGGATATGGGCTACCCGGATGCGGGGGAGCCGCGCCTGCGTCAGTTGAGGCCACAGGGGGTATTGCTGCGCATCAGCACGGCAGGCTTTTACATGCCGCTGACAGGAGAATGCCATGTCGATGCGGGCCTACATCCCATCCAGTTGCCATTTGTGATGGCCCATGAATACTACCATGCTTATGGTTTTACCGATGAAGGTTCTTGTAATTTTATGGCATTTTTGGCCTGCATCCGTTCTGAGGATGCCTTCATTCGCTACGCTGGATACATGGGCTATTGGCGCTATTTGGCCGGTGGGTACCGCCAGGCCGACCGCAAAATATACGGTAGCTACTACCGCTCTTTGCCTCTGGAGCTGCGCAAAGATTTGAAAGCGATCCGCGATCGCATGGACGAATTTCCGGACATCCTGCCAGAGGTCCGCAATCTGGCCTACAATACCTACCTCAAGGCTCAAGGTATAGAGGAGGGAATCAAAAATTACAGTCGCATTGTGATGCTGGCTGCAGCCTGGCGGAAAAAAGAAAAGAACGACCTGCTTCCCAAGTAAAAACAGGTCGATGATGAAATCACGAATTTAAATACTCTTGGATGGTCTGTAATTGATCGTATAAAATGGCATTGTCCATAGCAATTTGAAACTGCGAACGGGTCGTAGGTGGATCGGTCAGAAAAAAGTTACCGCACGGGCTTGTGCGGCAACAAATTTTGGATTAGTATGAAAAAAGTCTTTCTTTAATTCTGTACGAACTAAAGCTTTATTTTTCTTTTTTTCGTAGAAATATCTTGTGAAAAAGCCTCCCTTTGATTCATGCTGTCGCATACCAATTCATTCGAATGTTCAATTCCATACAGTCATCAGAAATTCTCCTGCTTACCTTCTGCTTTCCAATAATTCAGAAAAATGAAATTGAAACTTAAATAATGTATAAGCTATTTTCAGACAGTAATTTATGCTCGTTTAGTACCACCTTCTATGGTTTATATATTCAGCAAATTAGCACAAAAGGATGTGGGGGGATACTACCACATTGGGTAGTTTTTTTAGCTTAACTTTTAGGCGAAATTTTCTTGTGAAATTTTAATTGTGTACTCAAATGATTTGATTTCTCGACGCTTTTATAACTGCCTCATATTTGGAATTGACCTGTAGTTTTCGATAAATGTTTTTTAGATGAAAGCGGACGGTATTGCCGCTGATGTGCAAGGCGTCGCCGATGACTTTGTAGCTCTTACCCTGGCAAAGAAGATTGAGTACTTCGCGCTCCCGACCTGTAAGCTCGCTGTCTGGATGGCTGATGTTTTTAAAGGAGGAGACCACACGTCGAGCAATGGAAGAACTCATCGGTGAGCCACCATTTTTTACTTCTCGGATGGCATTCAACAGCTTGGATGGAAAAATATTTTTGGTTAAGTAGCCAGTGGCGCCGGCTTTGAGGGATTGGAAAATGGATTCATCGTCGTCGTGGACGGTCAGCATGATGATGTCCAAACTAGGATGTTGTTGTTTGAGCAATCGAACACATTCGATACCCGACATGCCCGGCAGCCCAATATCCATCAAAACGACATCCGGCAGTGCTTCACCCATATGGGCGATGGCAGATTCTGCATTTTCAAAAACGCTTTGGCAAGTAAAATCCTTGGCGCCATCAATAATGAGCCTTAGCCCTTCGCGAATATCCCGCCTGTCGTCTACGATTGTTACTGAAATCATTGCTAATCCAATTTAAAGTTTTCCAAATTCAATTTTTTCCGCTCAAAGGCTAAATGACCACTAGCCAGTAGATTCAAGTGGTTCATTGTCAGCAGACAAGCATGCCTGTTGATGTTTTAAATTGGCTTTAGCGAAGTTCCAATCGGGCAGTTCAACTGTACCAAGGTACCTGCTTCCGATGATTTTATGGTCAACGAACCATTTACTTTCCTAGCGCGGCTTTGCATATTGTGGAGGCCGTCTCCAAGCTTTTCTCTTTCCAAATCAAACCCTTGTCCATCGTCTTCAATTTGTAAAACCAGTTTTTTGTTGTTGTAATGCATCTGCAAGCGAACTTGTCTGCATTTTGCATGCCGCAAGCAGTTGTTCATCGCCTCTTTTCCAATGAGCAACAAATGGCGTTTGTAGTTCATCGGCAAGACGGTCGAAGCGATGGAAAGGCCATTCATTCCAGTAGATTGAAATTCAATGTCCGAATGTGTAAAGAGTTCCTCTCCAAAGTCCTTGAGGTGGATGAAAAGGTCCCGCAGACTGTCCTTGTTGGGGTTGAGCGACCAAAGCAAGTCCTTCATAGAATCGTACAGACTATTGGATGTTTGAGTCACCTTTTCCAGGTACAGGGGTGTTTGTTGGTCGCCCTTTTGGTATCCTTTTTTTCCCAGCTCGCTGTACAGCGATATGATGGAAAGCTTACTGCCCAATTCATCGTGGAAGTCCTGTGCCGCCAATTGCCGAACCGCCTCAATCTCTGCGATCTTGTTGAGCTTCATCCGGTACCAGACATAGAACAAGAGACCAACCATGCCGACTAGAAAGGCCAAAATACCGGTATAAAACCAGGGGCTTTTCCAGAATGGTAAATCGATGACGAACTCAAGGCTATTGCCGGTTCGGTTGATGATGCCATCTTTGTTGATGGCTTTGATGTGAAGTAGGTAGCGTCCTGGGGTGAGATTGGAAAAATACAGCTCCCGGTTTTTTCCGATGGCTACATTTCGAAGGTCGCCGCCCTCCAGGTCGTAGTAGTAGGTCAAATCCTTTGGGTTGAGGTAATCCAGCCCCACGAAATGGACCGAAAACGAGCGTTGGTCGTAGCTCAGTCGGAGCGGCTTGACCAGGGTATCCGACAAGAGGTTGAAGCGTTCGCCTCGATTGACGACTACTTCGGATATCCAGATGGGAGGAACTTGGTTTTCCCTTCGGATTTCGGTCGGACGAAATCTGGTGTAGCCACTGATGCCACCAAAGAAAAGTTCTCCTGATTTGCTTTTGTAAAGGGCCTCGCCATTGAATTCGTTACTCTGTAGACCATCCGAAGCATGGTAGTTGTAAAAGCTGAAAGTTTCCGTATCGAAACGCGACAAACCATTGTTGGTACTGATCCAAAAAAATCTGGAATTGTCTTCTTTCAAAACGCCATATATGATATTATTGGCCAGCCCATCGGCTTCGGTAAAAGAGCGGAATCGCAGTCGTGGAGTCGTTTGCTCAACCAGCGATAGGCCCGTCATGGTACTGATCCAAATGCGTCCGATGGCATCCTCCACAATGGTTGTAATGGTATTGTCGACTAAGCTGCTGGGGTCTTTTTTGTCGTGAAAATACAGCTCTGGAACACGCGCTGCTAAATCGGATAAATCTGCCTGTAGGTTGCGGTAAAGGACTAGGCCAAATTGGGTTCCCAGCCAAAGGTTGTTTTTACTGTCGAGCAATACATTCGTCACGCGGCGGCCCGTTGGTTTGCCATGTGCTCGGTCAGTGGGAATGGGGCAGGAGAGGAATGTCTCTTTTTTCAAATCGAATATTCGGACGCCGGTATAGGTGCCGAATAGTAGGCGATTACCCGCTATGGGTTGTAGACAAAATAAGCCCTTATCGCGGCAATTGTCTTGGGTAGAAATGCGCTGGGCTTTTATCGCTCCCTTTTCGTTGATCTTTGCTTTGAACAATCCTCTTCGACCAGCCAACCAAGCTTGTCCTTTGTCGTCTATGTAAAAGAGTTTGGCATCGTCTACGCTCAGATGCTTAGCTTTTTCAGTGGGGATATGCGACAAAAAGCGGTATCGCTGACTTTGCTGGTTGTAATGTACAAAGCCATTTTCGAGTCGGAGCCAAATATTTTTAAACGGGTCTTCTGCGATGCTCCACACGATGGGTGCCTGGCCATAGTGCTTGCTGACGGTCTTCAGATGGTCGCTGTGAAACTGCTTGCGCTTCTCATAGATTTTCAGCAAGCCTCCAATATGGGTTCCCATCCAATAAAGTTCGTCGTGCAATTGATCTTCCAAAAAGGGCTGCGTACCAAAAGGGTGATGGATATGGTGGAGCGTATCCAAACGACGGATCAATTTGAAACAACTGGCATAGGCATGATTGCGAAAATGCAGGCGCCACATTTTGCTTTTGCCGATGAGTATCAAATCCCCCTTTTTGTTTTTGTGCAAGAAAAGAGGTGCTTTGGAGTCAATGGGATGCTGTTTGGATTGGAAAGTACTGCTCTCAGCGAAGTGGTCGGCTTCGGAATCGTATTGCCATAACTTACCAGCCGCACTGACGTGCAAGCAACCATTGGCATCTTCTACAATTGAGTGAATGGGGCCAGCAAGCGATGGGTGAAAGTCGAGCTGCTCCGCCCATTCGGGTGCATCGATTTTGTGTTTGTGCTTGTATCTGTAGCGCAGCAGTCCTCTGTTGGTGCCGACCCAAAGTTGCTGATGAGCATCTTGGTAGAGGCAAGTAATTTGTAAGCCGCCCTTTTCTTTGTAGCTAATTTTCTGCTTCAAGTAGTGCCTAAAGTGGAAACGCCCGGACTTATAGTCCTCTTCAATGACTTGGTTTAAGCCGTTGTAGCTGACGATCCAGATGTTGCGATTGTTGTCTTGGTACAGACTACTGATGGCACTTCCAGATAAACTGTTCTGCTGATCGGGATGATGATAAAATCGTTGAAAAGTCTTCGTTTTTCTTTGGTAAAGGTTGAGTCCATCCCGCATGCTGCCCACCCACAGCCGGTTTTTATGGTCGACCAGCAAGGACGAAATAAAATTGTTGGAAAGCGAGCTTGTATCAAAGGGGCGTGAGCGCATGTATTCAAATTCCAGCCCGTCGAATTTATTCAAACCATCCTGTGTACCGATCCATAGAAAGCCCTGCTCATCCTGCGCCAAAGCATTGACCGAGCTTTGAGAAAGCCCCTGCTCAATCGATATACGCTCAAGCTGAAATGGGTCGTTGGATTGACCCCACAGCCCAAGAGGAAGCCAACCAATGGTCAGTATCCAGCAAAATGAAGAGTAGAAACCCTGCCACTTGTTTCTTCCAAATGTTTGCTTCCCCATATCTTATAAAATTAGGACTCCTGGGATTTCTAGGGACTACATACTTGGGTAGTTTGTGCGTCTGAGATACCAAAGATTCACGAAACAGCTTGCGCTATCCATTCTATTGGACCAGCTGTGTCATTCAATCGACTGAGGAAAAGGAAGTCTAAAGGATCAAACCGAATCCAACGCGAAACGATCTGGCCAAGGCGAATTCAAAGGCAGTACTTCTGAGGGTTTTTTGCTGCTCCGTAAAGGCCGGATTATCGGTATAGTCGCTTTGATAGTGGAAGGAAAAGGTGAGTAGGGCCATGTTTAAATCCAGGTAAAATCGATCGGATACGGGAATGTGCAGATGTGGGATGCTCGAAGCCAGAATGCCGTATTTATTCAATTCTTTGCGCAAGACAAAGACGCTACCCGGCACAGCTTCTCCATTGTAGAAAAAGAATTCGGAGGACAAGCCCATTCGGAAGCTCATTTTTTTACCCTGTGGTATGTTGCTCAGTTTGCCAATTTCGTAGCGAAGGCTGATGTAGGTTTCTTTCAGACCGTCGGCTTCATAGTCCCGAAAGCGAAAAGTCGGCTCGATCTCATGCAAGAAGGGCTTACCGGGCATTTGAAAGGTGAAGGAAGGGCTAAAGGACAGGTAGTCCATGAGCGAAAAGTCTGTTCGATCGAAATAAGGAATAGACGGCGCGCCAAGACGCAGAAATTGGGTGTAGAGTTTGACACCCATCTGCATAGTTGGTAGGGAAGAGTCCTTGTCTTGGGCAGTAGCCCTAGTGGGTTGTAAAAACAGACACAATAAGATGGCAACGCAAAGATGCTTCATGGCAAAACAGTTAGTTTTCCGGATGACCTGCCTTCAGCCAACAGTCGATGATGGCCAACTCCTCGTCTGTCAGTCGATTGGGGGCGCCGTTGGGGACACTGTCGGGGTCAGGCATGCTGCGCTGTTCCAGCACTCGGCGGCGGAAGCGGCCATTTTCCAGTGGAATCAACATACCGGCATAGACTGTGTAGTTGTGTGGTGCCGTGCTAAAAGGATCGCCATCGTGACAACCACTGTAGGCACAGGTTCTATCGACGATGGCTTTGATGTCGCTATCATAAGTGATGGTACGTGCGTCGCAGTCAATTGTAACGCCTCCTCCATTATCGTCTTCGCAGGCTGCACCAAATAGTAAGAGGACTGAAAAGATAAAGATTCGTTTCATAACTTAATTTGTTGGATAAGATGTTTCTTCAAATATAACGGAAATATTGAAATTAATGTATGGGTTGAATTGACTATCCAGTTTATTGTCAAGCTGATAGCGCTACGAATTGCTTAAAACAAACTTCCCTGCTGGCCTTCTTCAGACGTAGGTACTTCTTCAATCAAGCTTGCGTCGTTTTCTGAGACTTTATTGACCCGTTTGGAGACTGGATAGGCGGTCATCAGCTCATCTGGAAAGGGTACGATGAGTTGGAGGGCTTCTTCTGCTGGGAGGTCCTCGTCCAGCCAGGTGGTCTCTTGTTCGGCCAGTAAGATGGCGGGCATGCGGTCGTGAATGGGGGCGAGCAACTGATTGGGCGGTTGTGTGATGACGCTAAAGGAGTGTATTTCGTTGCCACTGCTGGGTTCTACCCACTTTTCCCAGATTCCTGCAACGGCGAATATCTGATCGCTTTTGAGCTTGATGCGGTAAGGAGTTTTTTGCTTTCCCCGCTTTTGCCATTCGTAAAAGCCGTCGAATGGCACCAGGCAACGGCGCTTCCGGATGGCCTGGCGGAAAGCGCTTTTTTCCAGAATGGTTTCAATCCGTGCGTTGATCATCCGGCTGCCAATGGAAGCTGCTTTGGACCAAAAGGGGATAAGGCCCCATCGGAAGAGTTGCAAGTGCTCCTGGTCGTTGGCTGTAACAACAGGATGCAGATGTGTTGGTGCGATATTGAAATTGGGGAGTGGATTGTGGCGCTCCAATTCCTCCCTGTAGAAAGTGGCACGAAAGCGTTTTTCCAATTCCTTTTCCATTTTCGTCAAAGAGGCACGACCACACATAGTATATTAAGCTAAGTAATTGTGAAGAAATCCAGGACAGCAGCTCAAGCTTCGGGTCGCTCGATGCCATTCGCACCTTTAAGTTAAGGGCCTTGATGGAATAATAAAACTTATTTGGGCGTCATCTAAAAATGAGAAAAGCCGCCTTACGGGCAGCTTTCCGGTGTGTTATAATAGGTGTGTCCACAGCTTAAGGCCGTGTCTTACTCATACTTGAAGTAGTTCAGAATATCTTTGATTTTTTTGTCCTCTTTCCTATCTGGCAACAGCTCGAACAGCAATTCGTGTTGGCTGTAGTCAATACTCAGCCCTTCTCGCATGGCTTCCATGGCATCCTTGTCTTTTTCGAGCATGAATAAGAAGGCAGCCTTACAGAAGTAAATATCGGCGCCGCAGGAATTCAACTCTGCATCCTCGATGATTTCCAAGGCTTTATACATCTGACCCTGCTTGAGATAGAACAACGCATAAGTAATCCAGTAAGTCGTTTGTTCGGGGGCAGCTTCAACGGCCTTTAGGAAAAGTGGGGCCGCTTTTTTGTTTCTTCCAAGTGCCATATAAGCTTTGGCCAGGGAGAAGAGATAATCTTCGCGTTCATTGTCCAATCGAATGGCCTGCCTGTAAAAGTGAATGGCACTGGGCCACAAATTCTCCTGGGCGTAACATTCGCCGATGTGGAAATACACTTCGTCGTTGCGTTGGTCGAGGCCAAGGGCGCGGAAAAAGTAAATCTTTGCCTTTCCGATTTTATCTGTATACTGAAGGCATTGTCCAATCTTGGCTAGGATGTCTGCATCTGCTTCGAAGTGTTCTACGAATTCGAGGTAGCAACGCAGTGCCTTATCGTAGTACTTCATTTCAAAGCAAATCTCCGCATAGTCCCGATAGGCATGTTCAAACTCCTCATTGATTAGGAAAGCATATTCAAAAGCCTCGATGGCTTCGACATACTGATTGGTAGAGTAGTAGGCATGCCCGATGTTGTACCACGCTCTGTAGTTGTAGGGGTTGATGTCCAAAATATAGTGGTGGAGATCGATGCTGTCTTGGTGTTTTTTACACAGTTCGACGGCAACCCAAAAGCGCTCTAACGCCTTTTCATTGTCTGGGTTTTCGAGCAAGGCATCGCGCAGCGATTCGTACATCTGTTCGAACTGTTGCAATTTTTCGTGAATACAAGACTCCGTGAAAAGTAATTCGCTCCTTTCTTGTCTGCCGAGGTATTCATAAAATCGCAGATTGCCCAAAAGCTCGAGTGCTTCGTTGAATTTTCCAAGGTGGACGAATGCTCTGGCACGCAGCATATCCACATCTTTGATAGGTTGCCCAAATACCTCCGCCCGATCGAGGGACTCTAATGCCAACTCTGAGTTTTGCTCGGTCAACAAGAGTTCTGCCTTCTTCTTATGCAGGATTCCAGAGAACTTATGCTGGGCAATTGCCTGGTTAATAACCGACATAGCCTTGGCTACCGAATGCTCCTTTTCAAAGAAGATAACCAACTGCAGAAAGGCCGTTTCCTCAAGGGATAGTACCGTTCCTTTTTGTGACACTACCTCATACTGGAAAACCAAGTCACGGAGGTCGCTTGGGCGGTCAAAATCATAGTGCTTCATTAGTTAAAAAATTAGTCTCTCTAGTTTTTTTAATAGAGTTTGAACCAGCCTGTTTGTTGTTATATATTACATTTATGTATCATAGTAGGCGCAATGATAATCCATAATACTGTAATTATCAAAAATTTATGTTTAAAGTTTTTCACAAACTAATTTTTGATAAACAGGACAGATGCTGTAGTGTGCCGTTTTTCTCAGGAGCAAATAGATCAGTGAAAATAAAGGAATTGAGAGGCGAAATTTGTGACAGGGTATAACTGCCTTTTTTACATTCATATTCGTTCACCGACTGGCAAATTGTACGGATTCGAACCGCCAGAGGTTTCGGATTGCAGCAATATTTTAGTCAGTGAAAATTTATTTTTTATTTTTGTATTCAAATAAAAAATATGTTATGTCGCAGCTGAGAAAGCTGCTCCCTTGTCTGGCAAAATTTACTGCTCTTCCTTTTTGTCTTCGTCTTCTTCTTTTTTTCTGAGGAGGGATTTTTTCAAATCGACGTTCACCGCAATACTGGCGTTTAGCTCATAGCCGATCAGTAAAATTAAGCAGTTGAACTGTATGGTCAACATGATAACGATGACGGTTCCAATGGAGCTGTACAAGCGATTGTAAGTATTAAATTCGTTGACATAGAAGGAGAAACCGGCAGTGGTCAATACCGATAGGATGGTAGCCAGCGTGGCGCCGGTGGAAAAGAACTGAAATTTGCGCAAGGTGGGGGCTGCCAGTCGGTAGACGACGCTGATTCCGGTGTAGAGCAGACAAATCAGTAAGACGACACTCAGCAAATTGATGCCTTTGCTGCCGAAGCGTTCAAGCCCAAGTAGGTTTTGAAGATACTCAATGATGGGACTGCTCAGCAGGATGAAGAAAAAGGAACCCATGACCAGCAAGCCAATGATGAATGTGAGGTATATGGCAATCAGTCGTTTGTAGATGGGGTTGCGGGAGGTAAAGGTGGATTTGTAAGATTTTTCGAATCCGCGCATCAGAGTCATCATGCCGTTGGAGGCAAAAAACAAAGCCAGGATGAAACTGATGGACAGGACACCCGCTTGGGAGCCACTGGCCCAATTTCGAATGTAGTCGAGCGCTTCCTGCTTGCCGCTAAAGTCGGGCAGCATGCGGTTGAAGTGGCTCAGTAGGGTTTCGTTGTAGTTGACGCTGCCTTCTGGGGTGTAGGTGATCGGGGCATTATCCGGCAGGT
>JBCCSZ010000036.1:0-35037 GCA_039199225.1 Bacteroidota bacterium | reverse complement strand
TACAGAATCGCTACCTGCACATCCGTTTTCATCTGTAATGGTCAAATAAAAAGTGGTCGAAACATTTTGTAAAATGGTTGGATTATAGGCCGTTGGATTGCTCAACAAATTTGCAGGAGACCAAGCGTAGCTATATCCATCGACTTGTAAGGCTTCCAAGCGGAAAACAGTATTGTCGCAAATGGCTGTATCCTGACCAGCATCTACCCCAGGTAAAGGCGTGACCGCTATTGCTATGCTGTCTGTCTTCGTACAACCCGACGAATCGGTTATCATCACTGTGTACAGGGCATCTGCCATTGGCCGAACGGTCTGTACTGCCAAATTCGGATCAAGGATGTCCGGCCCTTGCCAAAAATAGGTCACACCAGGCGTTGCCGTCAATTCGAGTGCCGCGCCCAAACAAAGTTGGTTTTCTTCTGTAAGGATGCGTGGCTCTGGCTGTACCGTCACAGAAAAAATATTGTCGATTATACAGCCTTCTGTATCCTGCTGAGACAAAGTATAGGTCAAATTCACTGGCTCATCGGTGGTATTCTCAAATTGAAAGGCCGTTTTGGGGCAAGCAGCACATTCCAGAAAATCTGACGGATTCCATTGGTATACAGTATTGGTGGCAGAATCAATACCCAGCAGCACGCCTTCTCCGGAGCAAACGCCCGCCACAGCAGGTCGAATCCACTCAATGGGATTGGCCACAGCAACAGAAGCCGTTTGACAAGCGCAATGCTTATCTGGATCGATTACCGCAATCAATTGACACAATTGACTAGGATCGTCTAAGGGCAAATTACCATCTAAGGCCACTGCAGTTCCCAAAGGAATGCTCGTGGTAATAGAATCTTGCCCAACGAGCAGATCGCCAATGGATAAGCGACCATCTCCATCCAGGTCCACATAAAAATCAACATAAGTTATCTGTTCCGTATCCGGCCCTGTATTCCCTACCTCTAGCTGATAAAAAAGCGCCTGAGCATTTCCAGTAGCTTCTAGGCGAACATTCAGAGCTGCAGGCTCGAGTATCGGTCGATCGATCCGAAAGCTTGAAAGCAAGCTGCCCGTTTCGACTAAAATATCACACGACTGGCCGTCAGCAGCACAGAGTGCGTTGGCAGGTGACAAGGTCTGAATACGAATCAGTTGCTGGCCACAATCCAGCGAATCCAGCCCTTCTGCTTCCAAAGAAAAGCGGATGGGTGTTCCAGCTGCGATCCCTGTCGGCAGGCGCCAGCGGAGCTGTTGCAGGCTTCCTTGAGCCGTAGTGGTAGGCCCTTGAGCAGGTGCATTTTGTATCGCTTGATAGGAGCCTGGGAGGTAGGTAAGGCCGGGAGGTAATAGCAGGAAAAGGCTATCGGCAGCGGAGGTGGTACCTGTCGAGACTATAGATAGACTCAGGCTCAGCTGATCGCGGCAACTGACCGTCGGAATAGGCGTAACAGAAATATTGGCGTTGTAAGGTTCCATGACACCATCAATTTGAATGGCTTCCCCAGCCTCTGCCAGCGTATTGGCAGGTACGTCGCAATTTTGGTTGGCTCGCACGCGTGCGATGATCTCAGAATTGGAGATAAAGTCGCAATCGGTGATCAATTGAAAGCGCAGACGCGCTCTGTTATTCGGTTCCAGGCTGCTTCCTGGCAAGCCGTTTTGGCCGATGGAATCATTGGCAACAGAAATATCCCAACGAACCTGGCCACCTCCCAAGTCAATGGGCTCGGGAATGGACACATAATTACTACCAACTGGATATTCCAATTCACTTGATCCAGGCAAAACCATCATGCCGGGCGGCAACTGGGCCTCCACCAGTACTTCATAGGCTCGTCCAAGATCGGCATTGAAAAATTCGACCACATGATAATCTATCGTATCACATAGACCAAAGGGGCCTTGTGGACTCTCGACCACTTGTTCCAGCTCGGCCGGGGGAGAAATGACGGTTAAAAGCTCCGTTCTTTCATAACATGGCTCGCTGATGAGGTTGTCGTAGGCTGTGCAGTTCCAACCGTAGCGTAGGGTGACTTCTTCTGTGACACAGCTTCCATTGACGGCTGTCAGTAAGAGGTGAAAAGTGTCCCTGGGGTCCAATTGCCCCAGTTGAAAAATACCATTATTGGACTGATAGAAACTCCCGGTAGATCGGTCAAACAGCTGAAAATCTGTCACTTTCCCGGAGGTTGAATTGATGGTCGCCCAGCAGTTGTAAAGCGGCCCACTCTCTGTTGAGGCAATTCTAGTTGGATTATTGACAATGGTCATTTCCCAGCGGCCCCGATCGTCTAAGCTTGTGCTGTTGGCCAATGGAACGTTTAGCTGCATTCTGGGAATCAGCGTTCTAAGACCCAAAGCATTGATTCCTCTGACCGGTAGGGGGTTGGTATCCACCTCAATGCCTGGTACAAATCGGATGGAGCCATCCAACGAAAGGGGGAAATTGCCTTCTAAGTTGCATTCCGATTCAAAGCGGAATTGCATTAACAGCGTATAACCTTCATCCAAGGGTTCCGGTATAAGTTCCGTAACGCCTAACTCCCAAACGCCATTCTCAAATCGGGGATTCAAGGGTTGATCCAGTATCAAAGACGTCTGGTCTTGCAATTGTAGATAGACCAATCGAGCCTCCACCAGGGAAAATTCCTCGGGTATGTTCAACTGCAGCTCTTCCAATTGGGCCAGATGCCGAAATTCAAAAGGAAAAAAGTCGCCCTCTCCCAACAGTATCTGGAAAAAACTTCCACTGGTAAATGCTGAGGGATCACAGGGAGGAATCGGATAAATACCCGGCGCTAAGCTGTAGCAATAACCAGATAACTCCAAAACAGGGATGTGGCAATCGCAGCTAAACCTACGATAGAAAACTTGCCCGCTGTCAAACAAAAAGATGTCTGGCTCTCCAACAATCGAATAAATATCTGGTAGGGTTTGGGTAGAATCCGCCTTGATGATGTTGTGACTGACTTTGTAATCCAATTCAACATAAATAGAATCGCCTTCTTCGAATACAAAATTGGTTGGCAATCCACAAAGCTGGCCGATTGAATTTCCTGCATTGACGGTAGAGCGGAAGATCAATTCCTTAGATTGTGGATTCGATTCAAAGGTCAACGGGAAATTACCACACTCATAATAGCGATCATCGCTTTGATCGTAGATGCGCAAAAACTGCTCGACTGGCTGCCAGCCATTGGTGGAGAAGAGATTGGCATTTAGGAAAGTATCCAGATTGCCAGCTATTAGAAAGCGGGTTTGAAACTCCAAGTTGCTAAAGGACGACCCTTCCACATCCACCTTAATCGCACCATTGAAAATACTTCGAATCGTATCTCCCGTCATTAGGCGATCTCGTCTGATCTTCGACGTATCAAGCTGGCCGCTGGCATCCGGAAAATGATCATTGTCATTATCGGGCAAACCTGTATTTAAACGGAAAAGCTCGAAATCGAAAACAGCATATCCAGGTATGGTATCTTTGCAAGGAGGCAATAAACAAGGGTATTGAATCTCTCCGCGACTACAAACCTGTGCGCCACATTCATCGCTGCAATCCGGATCGACATTGATGGTACTTTGGGCTAAAATTCCAGGAATCACCAGCCCCGATACGGAGCAAACATCCTGGCAGGTCGTCGCGGTGCTAATGTCGCAAAAAAGGGAGTCGCAGCCTTGCAGACAGTCGAATTCCAGTAGGATCGGTAGAGATACGCTGTCTGACGAAAGGGGTAGATCATAGGTAAGTGTGACTAAGGTCGTAGAATCCGTTTCTTCTGCCACTTGATCGGTGGGTGCCTGCCCATTCAGCTCAAAGGCATTGTTTTCCCAGGAGGCAAAGCAGGGAATGTCTAAGACAATCTGCAAACTCCCCTCGTCTGCAGTCGTCAGTACATCGGAAACCAAGGTATACGAAAAGAGGTTGGTCAAAGAGTCTGGAGCTTGTAGGGGAAACATGTAGTTGGTAAATGGAGATTCTATTTCCAGCTCGATTCCGGTTTCTTGAATCAATGGATCGGGTGGACAAGAGCGATAATAAGCATAATCGAATTCCCATTTGTTGGAGCTAAAGCGGCCGCATTCATCGGCACATTGAGCATCCGTCCAAAAGATGGTAATGGAATCTCCCACGGCCAAATCTGGTATGGGTAGGATGGCTTCGCGATAAATCTGATTGGACCCGAGGCACAGTAGGGGCAGTGGGTCTGACAAAATCGGCGTCAGGCTGCTGACTGTTCCGCTACTGTCCAAGGTAAAGGCATCTGCGGTATATCCACCTATGAAAGTTGTTTGGTAAAGGGTCAAAATAATGTCCAGAGCCGTCTCATTTCCCCTGTTGTAGATGTGCATTTCCTGCTGCGCCAAGCCCGCTGGACAGAAGCAACTGGGTGCTTGAATGACCGGCCGAAAAACCAGGTCGGGTGTCAACTGACTGGGCTCTACCTCTACAATAGCCTCGATGGGAGTCGTCGTTTGACATATCTCCCCATTGCAACCCCAACAAAGGCGAATACTGGAAGCTAGAAAGTTGTCTTCAATACCGCAGCCATCAACAAGGATTTCTTCCCGGATGACAATGGTCTCATTTTGCTCGAAAAAAGCGTCCCCATCTCCGATATTGCGAAAATCATCCCCATCGAGCAGCAGCGCAATCTCGCCATTGGTCGAGGAGGTGTCCATTCCGGGGTTTGCTGTAATCGAGAGGTCTTCGGGATGGGTATCCTTGAATACGAAGGAAGACAAACGCCCAAAGCGGGTATTGCGGATGGTAAATGTTCGCTGCAGGACCATTCCCTTGGAGCCCATCAGTGCAAGGCCCGTTGAGCCGACCACCACCAACAAGGGGGTTTCTATATCGTAATTGGACGTTCGCAAGGAATTGGAGCCACCTTCATAATTGACCAGGATGTCATTGGCAAAAAGTACGGCATTGTTGATTTGGTCAACTAGGTCGCACTGGGCTGTTGCTTGTAGGCTGAACTGCAATACGTCCCCAGGCCCCAGATTGGGCAGACCAAAAGTCGGCATTTGCAAATTGCTGATGTCCCTTTCAGTAGCATTCTGTACGCTCGAGGGGTTGTAAGTCAATCCATTTGGCAGACCCAGTACTACTTCGATGGTGCGGATAGAATCCGGTCCCGTATTGGTGAGCTTGATCTCAAAGGCAGCAGAATCGCAAACTTGAAGAATATTTGGCGTAGTAGGATTTACGTACTCTATCAATACCTGTCCTTGTAAGGTGAGGCATAGGCAAGAAGAGACGATGACCCATGCCAAAAGTCGTTTATAGATAGGCATCATGAGGTTTTAGTCTTCCAAAAGTGATGTCGGTCGTGCAGGACTAAACGAAAGTTAAGCATTTTGCCACTAAAAACGATGGTCTCTCCGAAAAGAAACGAAACGGATGCCACCAATTCGTACGATTTTGGTAACTACTTACGTTCAACATTCGTATGAAACATTAAAAAATGTCTTGTCCAAATATTCCATGTTATATCCAGACTATGCCTAAAGTATTCATTGTACTCTTTCTATGCTTCTCCATTGGAGCTGCTCCTCTGATGGCTCAAAAAAAGAAGAGCATCCGCGTTTCTGAGTTAGACCAAATCAATGGCCTTTACTATCAGCCCAACACTGTGGGTCCGTATACTGGCACCGCCTTTGAAGATTTTCCGAATGGTAAGAAAAAGCTGCGCGTCCCCATTCGGGAAGGAAAAGTTCACGGCAAAGCCATAGAATGGGCAAAGAATGGTAAAAAGGTACACGAATCAACCTTCGAAAACGGCCTACAAACCGGTATGGAGTACCATTGGTACGCAACAGGCAAGAAAAAGCTTCAGGTTGCTTATTCCAATGGAAAACCCAATGGTCTCTGCACAGAATGGCATAAAAACGAAGCTAAGAAGTCAGAAGGTCAATTTGTCAATGGCCTAGAAGAAGGTGCGCACAATTGGTGGTATGCCGACGGACAAAAAGACCAAATCATTCCCTACAGAAATGGTAAAACGGAGGGGACTGTCCAACAGTGGCACCCCAATGGACAGCTCAGGCTGGAAACGCAGTTCAAAGGAGGTTTTAAAGATGGTACAATGACCGAGTGGTATGATAATGGCCAAAAAAAGCAAAGTGGACGCTTTGCTGCCAACCAAAAGGATGGCAAATTTATGGATTGGTCCAAAAAAGGTCGCTTACTGGGAGAGCAGCTTTATCAAGCAGGAGAACTTAAAGAAGACCGCAACTACCGAAATGGCAGCATTCGTTCCCAAAATGGCTACATCCAGGTGTTCAATGAATTGGAAAGCTTTTTTCGCCTGAACATCGAAGGGGCCGAGGAAGTAGCTCCCATACAAAGTCGGGAACTGACCTTTTCAGTGGATGGCATTTTTTTAGAGGTATTCATCCGCCCAGTCAGTAGCCTTCCATCCGAAGGTAGTGCCGCCCCTACAAATACCAAGGCATTGCTGGAGCAATTCGTCCAACAGGAATCACAATTTATCCGCCAAGAAACACAGTTTGAACTGGACGTGCAAAGTCAGTATGTCGAAAACGCTGAAGGTGCGCTGCCCTACGTACACTGGCATTTCGTATCGCCTAGCAGTAAAGAGGAGGAACAAAAAGCACGAACGGTTCAGCACGAACACTACATAAGCGTATTGTGTCACAAACAAATACTGAATTTATACAGCGTGGTGACCAACTCAGATGATCCTGCTGCTGTACCAGCCATGCTCAAAAGAATCGCTGCAACAGTTGACTTACAGGAAGCGCGCATCGATTTAAATGAAATTGTCCGACAGTTGCGCTAAGTGACACTTTTTAGTACCTTACTGAACACAGACCCGATTCCTGTAGTTTTTTATATATCACTTAAGTTGTTTATAAAGACACACACTAACAGCGCAGCCTTTTGCCTTTGTTTAAATATGTGAAACTATGAAAGGAATTTTAACAATACTTTTACTGTTGTCCTTCTTTGTTGGCCTGGAGGCTCAGACCGTTACGGTGTCCAATGATATTTCCATCCGCAATGATAAATATTACTCTATTGTGGGCAAGATGAAGAATCGCTTCCTGCTGTTCCGGGACCGGTCGACCAAGTTTGAAGTGCAGGCTTTCAACGAGCACCTTCGCCAGATTTGGGAAAAGGAAATCACCCTTGACAAGAAAAACCCGCAAATACTGGAAGTGGTACCTGGACAGGAGGATTTCAAGGTGATCTACAAATTTCGCCGCAAGGGACGCTACATCGTCAAGATGCACCAATACGATGCCGCTGCCAATCTGCAAGATTCCATGACGATCCTGCGGTATGAACAACGTTTTCATTCCCCCAACACGCAGCTTCTTTTCTCAGAAGACAAGAACGCCATTCTGATATACCACTACGAGCAGCAGACAACCATCGAAGCCTGTGCCTTTCTATTGGATCAAAAGCAAGTGGTTTGGAAAAGGAAATTTACCCTCAAGGAGTTGAGTTTTTACCGGGATTATCAACAGCTTGTTTTGGCCAATGATGGTAGTCTTTACTGCATCATCGAAAAAAACAACCGGAGGCCCGACCAGGAAGAGCATCACTTCAAGGTTTTTGTCAGTGACCACTACAATTCAGGGGTCCGACAATTTAGTATACCCGTCACCGAGTTCCTGACTTACGACGTAAAGTTTGCCTTCGATAACCTCAATCGCCAATTGGTTGCAGCGGGCTTATTTTCCAAGAAAAATAAAGGACGAGCCACTGGCTATTTTTACCTAAAGGTCGATCCACAACAAACGGAAAAATACCTACTTGGATACGAACCCTTCGACGAAGGTTACATCAACAACATTCTGGGTAAGGAAAGCGAAAAGAAAAAAGGAATAACGGACCTAGCCATTGTCGAAACCATCTTACGTCGCGATGGTGGTATGCTGATTGCCGCAGAGCGCAAACGCGAATACGAACGCCGGACAGCTGCCACAGGCCGCTACTCAAGGGATGATTTCAGCCCATACATCGTTGATTATTACTACGACGATATTTGCCTCATCTCTGTTCATCCCGATGGCAATACTCATTGGAAGACGATTTTGCACAAAAAGCAATACTCACAGGACGACGATGCTTCCTTTTCTTCCTTCTTTTTATTGAAGACGCCCAAAAACCTTCGTTTTCTCTTTAATGATGAAATCAAGGACAATAGTACCGTCAGTGAATATGTGGTCAATGGAAAAGGCGACGCAGACCGCAACAGCGTGATGAGTACAGAGTTTCAAAACATCCGGCTCCGCTTCCGGGACGCCATACAAGTGGCCTCCAATGAATTGATCATTCCAAGCGAAAGACGCAATCGCTTGCGCCTCGTTCGGGTCCAGTACTAATTTGCGCAGCTTTTAAAGCTTCAGGAAGTTCATCGTGTGAACATCAGAGGCACTCTTTAAAATAAGGGTGTACATGCCAGGTATAAAGCCCTCGATGTCCGAAGCAGAAACCTGAAAAGTCCCCGTTTGAATTGGGTAACTCCGCGAGAATATCCTTTCTCCCCCTTGGTCGAATATGTCTACCTGCACATTGCTGCGCCGGCTCCAACCATTGGTATAGATGTGCAAATTGTGCTTTACTGGATTGGGGAATAAGACCGGAGCAGAATGGTTGTCTATTGAGATGGCAATGGTCTCTGAAAAGTAGAAAGTTCCATCTTTATCGACCTGCTTTAAACGATAATAATTGTATCCGCCGGCTGGCGCTGTATCCTCTAGTTTATAATAGTTGCTAACAACAGAGTTGTTGCCTGTGGCCAGGCGCGTTCCCAACAGTTCGAAGTTCATGCCATCGGTCGACTTCTCGACGGCAAAGTAATCATTGTTTTCTTCAAAGCTGGTTTCCCATTTCACGGCCACAATGTCTTCCTCTAGATGGGCTGTAAAGCTGATCAATTCTACGGGCAAAACATTGAATTGGTCCGAGGTCGATCCCAGGGTCAAGAAATTAGCACCGTTGCCGAAGGGCGGTGGACAGTTGAGATCATTGGAGACAGAGCCACTGACGGCAGCACTGGCACTACCGGTGGTTCCTCCATTACCCAAACTCACCCATTGAGACAAAGTGGTATTGTAAAAAGCAACGGCAAGCGATCCAAGGTCATTGATACCTCTTGCAGCAGCGTCGGACCAAAAGAGGCTCAAATTCACATCTGGTGTACCTGGGGCCTTTTGTATCGACCAGTATTCTTGCCCACTAATATGGTCCAAGCTGGGATCGATGTTGTTGCCAAAAGGCGGTGGACAGTTGAAATATTGAATGGTATATTCATCTGTCGAATTGTACAAAGTATCTATCTGAACAGGAGCATAAACGCCACCGCCGCCGATGGGAAAGACAAAGGTCCCATACGGGCTGGTTCCCCTCTTCGTGAGTGGACCATTTATATAGCAGTTTTGACCACCTCCTACAATTTTAGCGCTGTCTGCAATGGTGATGGTATTGACAGAATCAGTGTTTAGAACACCTTCAGTTAGCACCAAACTATCGGTCACTTCCATGGGGCCAGTGAGAATCATAGGCAGTCCAGAGGTATTGGCAAATTCGATATTGGTAAATGTAAACTTGTCTGTGCCGGCACCGGACATTTCTTCTTGAGCGATATATTGCTGGCTCGAGCCGTTGTAGATTAATTTGGAATCATCAGCCATTCTGAGAATACCATATTTATCTGGGCGAGAAAAAACCCCACCGATGTAAAGCAGGCCACCTTGGGTCAGGTTCAGTCCCACATCGCCTTCAGAATCAGCGCTCATTACAATGTCTTGTTTTACTTCGATCTTCGAACTAGGGCTTCGCATAAAGACCGCTGCGACCTCATCTGTAGCTGTTGAATTTAGAATTAAGCTCGAATCAATAACAACTTTCGAAGAGCCATAGGTATTCAAGGTATTGCTGTAATTGCCTCCGGCGCCTATCAAGGTCATGTTTGCCTTTACCCAAAGTTTGGCATTGCCGTAAAAGCCAATGGTAATGGCGTAAGCACCGTCTTGTTGCAACGTAAAATCAGCCCCCAGTACGACCTCCGCTTCATTACCCACGGACATATCCAGGGTTTGGCCATCCAACAAATTAAATTGTGTATTACCACCTACCTCTAAGTAACTGGTGTCCACCATATAGACATCAACATATAACTCGTAGATATTTGAATTTCCGTAGTAAAAATTAAAATCACCTCCAACGACCAGCCTTGCTGTTCCCCCCATCGATAATCGCAGTCTTTGGTTGTGTGCATTGTCATTGGACCTCGAAAAGTCTAGACTTCCACCAACGAAAATATTTACATCGCCAGACAGGTTTAATTCGACGCGCCAATCAAAGTTTTCGGAAGTTACTGTGAGGTTGCCATTGATATTCAAAACGTCATCGCCTCTCACAAAGAGAAAGGAGTTTCCTCTATCGGCACTATTGGTAATGTGAATGCTATTGACCGTAATGTTTCCACTATGCTTATTTATCGTAACCGTGTCGCCATCAATGACCACATCATCGGTTGGGCCAGGCACAGCACCCCGATCCCAGGTAGTACTTTCATGCCATTTCCCCGTTTGGACAGACGTAAAAGTTGCTCCATAACCAACCGAAGCGCAAAGTAAAATAAGAGCAAAAGAAAGTGATGTAATCGTTCTTTTCATGGCAAATGAAATATGCGTTTGTTGTACGTGGTTGTAACAGGCTCGTCCGAGCGAGAGGGGAGATGAATAGAGTATCAGACGAGTTGGGGGAATTAAGCCACAAACTAAAATGCAATTACTTTGCCAGAAAGACTATTGATGGATAAGGCTGAAAAATTGATCGAATCAGAATTGTAAATTCATTGAAAAACTACTTGTTCAACTGGCAATTGATTGACTCAACTGCCCAGTCATCTTATCCAATAATCTACTTTTATTTTCAGATAATTTTGGTGAGCTGATTAATTGACTTTTAAGAACTTCATGCTGTGGGATTCATACTCGTTCTGCAATAAAAGGTTGTAGTAGCCTGGCAGAAGATTTTGAATTTCAGCAGATGACAATTGAAAAACACCACCTTGTGAGCGGTAGGTTCTGCGAAAAACTTGTGTTCCAGTATTGTCGTATATCTGAACATCTACCGCAGACTGGTTCGTACCACCCATGTGGATGCTGAGGCGATCACTTACAGGATTGGGAAATAGAATTGGGTTACCTTTATTTTCAAGTGAAACCACGATGATCTCCGAGTAATAAAAGGTACCATCCAGATCAACTTGTTTGAGACGATAATAGTTAAAGCCTTGTACTGGATCTCGATCTACAGTGCCGTAGCTATTGACCATTTGGTTATTGTCTTCCATCGCTTCGACAAAATCAAGGACATTAAAAATCCGACCATCTGCCGAATGTTCCACCAGGAAGTAATCATTGTCCTGTTCAAAGGTCGTCTCCCAATCGATGAAGACAGCCTTATTCACTAGGTTGGCAGTAAATTTCGTCAATTCTACTGGCAAGCTATTGAGTACGTCATCTACCGAGCCGATGGTAAAGAGTTCATTACCGTTACCAAAAGGTGGTGGACAATTCAGGTCGTTGGATACCGAACCAGGCGAAGCACCAACACTTCCAGTTGTGCCACCATTCCCCAGGCTCATCCACTCCGAATCCCCAGTATTGTAATAGGCGACAACCAAAGAATCCAGATTATTAATGCCCCGTTCATCTGAGTCCATCCACAATAGGCGCACATTTACATTGGGTGTGCCAGCAACCTTCTGCAAGCTCCAATATTCTTGGCTACTGATGTTGTCCAGGCTTGCGTCGATGCTGTTGCCGAAGGGCGGTGGACAATTGTAATACTGAGCGGTGTACCCATCCGTAGCATTACTCATCGCACTGATCTCTATGGGCGCATAAACGCCGCCATTGCCAATGGGAAACAAAAAAGGTTGTCCATTGGTAGACCCTTGTTTGATGAGCGGACCAGAGATAAATGCCGCAGAACTCCCGCCAGTAATGGTTGCCCCATCCCCAATGGTCAAGGAATTGGTCCCATCGGTCGCAATGATGCCATTGGTTAATGCCAAGCTATCGGCAATGATAACCGGGCCTTCCAAAGTTATAGGAATGCCAGAGGTGTTGTTAAAAACGACATTTGTAAACTCAAAATCATCCGTCCCTGAGCCCGGCAGTGTTTCTCTTGCAACCGTCTGCGCACCTGTTCCATTGTAAGTCAAAACAGCATTTGCCGACATGCGCAGCCTACCAAAGTTCGTCGGTCGAGAAAAATTGCCACCTACAAAAAACTGACCTCCTCCACTAAAGTCAATCTCCACGTCGTCCTCAGCTACTGCACTTAAAATAATATCTTTCTTAACCTCCAACCTAGAGTCGCTTCCGTTCACTAATACAGTAATATCTTCCGTCGCAGCGGTTGAAGAAAGAATCAAACTACTGTCTATAGTGACTGTGCCTGCCGACCAAACGGAAAGGGAATTACTGGTTCCATCAGAAATGGTCATTGTCAGGTTTTTCTTAAAGTTCATATCTGCACTGTTCGATACACTGAGCGATAGGATACCGCCCCCTTGCTGTTGCATCACCACATCCTCTTCAAACGTTAAGGAGGCAGAGTTGGTCAAAGAGAGGGTCAGACCAACGCCTCTGATCAAATAAAAGTAGGCTCTTCCACCTATGGTCATTTGACTACTGTTCTTCAACTCCACTTCTCCCAGAAATTCAAAGGCACCTGCATCTCCATAGTAAAAAGTAAAAGTACTATCGACTGTCAACTCAGCGCTGTCATTGAGTTCCAGCTTCAGTCGCTTGTTAAAATTGTTGCTGTTTACCCTAGTAAATTCCATATGCTGTCGAACGAACAATTTGGCACTTCCCGCTAGGTTGAGCTCCACCCTGCGATCTACATTGGCAGAGGTCACATCAAAATCTGTGGTTACCGTCAACTCACAGGTTGTTCCGTTCAAAAACAGATAAGTATCTCCTACACCACTTGCATTTGTCAGCGCAATACTATTGACGGTGACAATACCTGAAGCATCGTCGAAGGTAACCGAGTAGCCATCAATGACAACATCGTCTAATGGTCCGGGAACCGAGCCGAGGTCCCAAAGAGTATCGTCGTGCCACATACCGTCTTTCACCGCCGTGTAGGTGGCCGCTTGTAAGCATTGCGGCAATATAAATGTTGCAACTATGAGAAGGAAGAACCCAAAGAATGGAGATGTCTTTTTCATGGTCATTATCGTTAAAACAGCCTATATTTTAGTGCGCTATTTGCCTACTTCAAATTGCTGTTGATCAATTTGAAGCACTTTATTGGTTATGTACAATAGGGGGGAGTATGAGGATGGGGGAGATTTATCCAAGCCTTTCTTCAGCAAAATTATTGCCAAAGTCGCCAACAGCGGCCAAAGAGAAGTGAAAATCTGCAGCCTATCTTACTGATTTTCAGCTACTCGGTCAACCTGAAGCCAACTGAGTGGCTTCGGTCTGGCTGCTTTTAGCCCTGCTCTTGGGCGAGGTAGCGCTCCTGAACGGCCTTACCAAATGATTGGTTGTTGATTTTACTTTCTAGCCAGGCGATAAAGTCGAAATACTGAAAAACGACCCTTTCGGAAGGGATGCGAGACAATTCTTCAAAATCTTCTTTGAGGCGGATAAAGCCAGCTTTTAATTCTTGCCGACTCCTAAATTTGTTGGATTCGCGGATGAAAGCCAACACCCGACGTTCAAAGCCGTGAATGCGATTGCGGGTTCGCAGGTATCTGTAGGTCGAACGCAGCAAGTATTCCAACAATAAGGTATTTCCCATCTCAAAATGAAGAATCAGGTTGAGGATACGAGCAAGACTTTGTAGGTCTTGCCGCTCATCGGTCCGAGGCAGGTTCAGCCATTGATTGAGAGCTTCGAGTGCTTGGTCGTAATCGCCAATTCCAAAGTAGATGTAGAAGTACTGAAAGTAAAATCGGCCACGCTCAAAGAATTTTCTATCAAAGCGCTTGAGTTCTTTCTGGTGGATCAACATGGCTTTACGAGCAGCTTCAAAATCACCGGTAAAGATATACAGCGCAAAAAGTTTAGAGTAATACTCGATGTGTATACGCAATTCGTCGTTGAGGGTAGTGCCTTTGATTTTTCGCAATTTTTCCAGGCAGTCTTTCACCTCGTCGTATTTTCTGAGCAGGCCACAGCAAGCTGCAAAATTGCTCAAAGCAGAGATGTATTCCGAAGGATCTTCTCGCAACAATACTGGCCGGGTTTCCATCAACTTTAGCAATTCCTTACCCGATTGGTAAAGCTTATCGTAGGATAATATGCTGAAATAATACAGGCCGTAGATACGATGATAAAGCACTCGGGCCGTATGAGACAGGGCATTGTCGGGCGTTCGGAGCAAATCGTGATCGATCAACTTATTGAGCTTTTCAATCTTCTCCTCACTCCGCAGGAGAGAATCTTTTCGAATGCTGACTATTATATGATAAAAGAAATTTTTGTAGTCGGCAATATTGGCCAATTTCTTCAAACATTCACGCTCTTCGGCCTCAATTCCCGGCAAGCTTTTATCCAAATAGCTGATGTCTAATTGGATATAGGCCACCTGCTTTTCCCAGCGCAACAACTCCAACAAATGGTTATAGGATTCAAATTCAGCTGCGATTTTTTTGGCTTTGTGGACCAGCTCTGTACAGTCTTGATAATGCGCTCTTTTGTACAGCGCTTTGATGCTCTGTAGGGCGCTCTTTAGGCGATAATCGACTGAGCTTTTTTCATCATAGCTTTGCAAGCTCTTCAAAATCAGCTCATAAAGATAAGATTTGAGCTCGCTGAATTTTCGACTTTGAATGGGCTGCCCATCATAAATTTGATGCCGCAGGGCCTCATCGTCATAGGAAGCTTGGGCGTCGATGGCGTCAAACAGCTGAATGTATTTATTGTCTTTATCACTTTTATTGCTTCGTACAAACAGCTTGAAGTAGCGTTTTTCCGGCCCGGACAGAGACTTGATAATGTCGAACAGCTTACTAGAGGGAGTCTTGGGCATAGCTTTTCAAAATTGTAGCAATGAAAGCTCAAATTAGAAAAATCATTCCAAAAAGTAGCAAAAAAGCATTTGGTCACTAAATTTAGAAAACTGACATATAGCCGCTTAATGGGTTTGAAGGATGTAAAATTGCCCGTAATATTAGCATGAATTGATACACCAAATAGAGTCAATAGAATATCTGCCCGATTTGTAAACCAACATCAGCTATTATGATTCAGCCTTCCTCAGACAAACTAGACAATCGACTACCACTACGTCCTTTGAAAAAGTATTATTCCAATAGATCAGAAAAGCGAAAGATCGCTCTACCAACCGTCGAAGGTATCTATTTCGAAAAAGTCGGACAGTTGGTCTCCCTAGAAGCCAAAGGCAATTATACCGTTCTCAAATTTGTCGGCCAGCGGCAATTGCTAGTCAGCAAGACCCTCCGCGAGATTGAAGAAGTACTCAACGACAAGGACCGTTTTGTGCGTATCCATCGATCGTTTATCATCAACTTGGATTACATCTTCAAATATATTCGAGGCAAGGGTGGCTACGTCGTCATGGAGGATGGAAGCAACGTAAGTGTCTCCGTCAGTCGCAAGCAAGCCCTTATGGAGGCCCTAGAGGAATATTTCTGTTAGAGAATAGAGCCTTCCACAAAATTCCGCTTTTGAGGGAAATCCGTTGTGTAATGTAGCCCGCGGCTCTCCTTGCGCATGGCAGCCGAACGCGTCACCAAATAGCCGATGGTGATGATGTTGCGCAGCTCACAAAGCTGAGGAGACACAGAAGTCGTCTTGTATAAATCTTCTGTTTCGCGATACAGTATCCAAAGACGGTCCATGGCTCGCTTCAAACGGACATCCGAACGGACAATACCCACATAGCTACTCATAATTTCTTTCAGCTCTTTCCAGCTCTGAGTCATCAAGACCATTTCTTTGGGCTTCATGGTTCCCTTCGTATGCCAATTTGGAATATCCTCCTTATGCGTTATCCCATCAATTCTTTGCAGGATATCTTTGGAAATGCGATCGGCAAACACCATTGCCTCCAAGAGAGAATTGGAGGCTAGACGATTGGCACCATGCAATCCACTACTGGTACATTCTCCACAAGCATAGAGGTATTGAATGGAGGTTTGGCCGATTTCGTCGGTGGCAATGCCTCCACACATGTAGTGACAGGCCGGGACCACGGGGATCATGTCCTTCATCGGATCGATGCCCAGGCTTAGGCATTTTTCGTATATCGTTGGAAAATGAGCTGTAAAGCCTTCCTTCTCCAGATGGGTACAGTCCAAACACAGGAAATCGTCTCCTCGCTTTTTCATTTCATTGTCGATGGCCCGTGCGACAATGTCCCGCGGGGCCAGGGAGCCCCGTTCATCATAGGCATGCATAAACTCCTCTCCCTCCTTGGTTTTTAAAATGCCACCATAACCCCGAACCGCCTCCGAAACCAGAAAGGAAGGGTTTTCACCAGCCGGATTGTAGAGAGATGTCGGATGAAATTGCACGAATTCCATATTTTCAATTCGCCCCTTGGCCCGATACATCATCGCAATGCCATCGCCTGTTGCAATGATTGGATTGGTGGTAGATTTGTACACCTGGCCAGCGCCTCCGGTCGCAACGACCGTCGTTCTGGCCAGGAGGGTTTGAATTTTGGTCGTGTTCTTATCCAGGGCGTAAGCACCATAGCACTCGATATTGGGCGTAACCCGCGAGACCATATATCCCAGGTGGTGCTGGGTGATGAGATCGATGGCAAAGTAGTGCTCGTGCAAATGAAGGTTGTCCAGGTGCTTGCTGTATTCAACCAATGTTCGCTGAATTTCCCAGCCTGTTAGGTCCTTGTAGTGTAGGATGCGGTTTTCGGAATGCCCTCCTTCGCGTCCAAGGTCGTACTGATCGCTCTTCGTTTTATCAAATCGAGCTCCCCACTCAATAATCTCCTTGACGCGCTCGGGACCTTCCTTGACCACGATCTCCACAATTTCTTTGTTGCACAAACCATCTCCTGCATCAAGGGTATCCTCTATGTGTTTGAGGTACGAATCTGTTTCGAAGTTCCAGACCGCTGCTACGCCACCCTGTGCATAACGGGTATTGCTTTCGCGTTCGTAGGTTTTGGTCAATACGTCAATTCTTAGATCGGGCCTGGATTTGGCCAGCTTGATGGCAGTGGTCAGTCCGGCAATACCGGAGCCTATAATGAGAACATCTGTCTGAATCACTAACTAATAGATTTTAATTACACTTTATTTTGCTGGGCTAAAAATGGATATATTTTTATTTAGCCTCTTGGCCGAAAAGTTACGAAAATAACAGAACTTGTCAATCCAATGAAAATTGCTGTCAATACCCGCTTTTTGCTCAAAGACCGGCTCGAAGGCATCGGTAGGGTGACCTTCGAATTGTGCAAACGCCTGGTAGACCAGCATCCGGAGGACAAGTTTTTGTTTTTATTCGACCGACCCTATGATCCGGCTTTTATTTTTGGTGAACAGGTAAGTGCTAAAGTTGTTTACCCACCGGCCCGACATCCATTTCTCTGGTATGCTTGGTTTGAATGGGCCATCCCTCCTATTTTGAGTCAATGGAAAGCAGACGTGTTTTTGTCACCAGACAATTATTGTTCTCTTCGTACGGACTGTAAGACGGTGATGATTTGCCACGACTTGGCTCATTTGCACCATCCGGATCAAATTCCTTCCTTGGTTCGACGATACTACGACCATTATGTCCCACTCTTTTTGGCAAAAGCAGATCATATAGCGGCCGTATCTCAGTATACCAAAGAGGATATTATTCAACAGTACGACATTCCTGCTCATAAAATCACCTGGATTCCCAATGCCTGTCGGGACATCTTCAGCCCTTTAGCAGAAGCTGAAAAGGCGCAAGTCAGGGCTGAGCAAGCGCAAGGGCAAGAATATTTTTTTTATGCGGGAGCCGTTCACCCTCGAAAAAATGTCGATGGTTTGATTCGGGCTTTTGATCGTTTCAAGGAAGAAACCCAGGCACCGCACCAATTGCTCCTCGGTGGGCGATGGGCTTGGCAAACAGGACCTGTTAAGAGTGCCTATGACGAGGCCATTCATAAAAAAGACATTCACTTTTTGGGCTTTTTGTCCGAAGAACAGCTGGCGCGCTTGATGGGAGCTGCCTTTGCGCTCGTTTATGTATCGCATTTTGAAGGCTTTGGCCTGCCAGTCCTAGAGGCGATGAATTGTGATACGCCAGTCATTACCTCCACCAATTCTTCCTTGCCAGAGGTCGCCGGAGCAGCAGCTTTGCTCGTAGATGCTCATTCTATCCAGCAAATCAGTGAAGCGATGGTTCGCCTGTACCGCCATCCAAGTATGCGCGATACCTTGATCGAAAAAGGCAGATTACAACGAAAGAAATTTGACTGGGACCGCTCGACCGAATTGCTGTACCAAGTTTTGGATGGAGCGGTAAAGGAAGGTTGAAAACCGATCCGCCAGGGCGAACCGGTTTTCCCAATATCTTGAATCAGGCTTGTGGAGGAATTCTCAACATTTGACCTGGATAAATCTTGTCGGGGTGAGAAAGCATAGGCTTGTTGGCTTCGAAAATGGCGTTGTACTTCATAGGATCACCATAATGCGCCTTCGAAATCAAAGAGAGGGAATCTCCCTTTTGTACTTCGTAAAATACAGCTTCTGGCTCTGGATTGTTTACAGTGATGCGATCATCAACAGAGCAAACACCGTCGACATTACCCAAGGCCAAGATGACCTTCTCCTTCTCAGCTTGCGTATCTGTAGCACCATGAACGATGACTTGCTGGCCCAAGTCAATGGATAAACCACTGACAGGAATGCCCAGCTTTTGAACTTCCTGTGCCAATATCTGCTCACGGCTCAATTCAACCTTTTCAGCTACTTCCGGCGCTGCAGCCTCTTCTTTTTTATTGAAAAGCTTTGCACCGGCATTTTTTAAAAACGAAAATAATCCCATTTCTGATTTTTTATAATGAGTAATAAAAATGACTTTATTACGAAAGTCTCCTTTAAGACGGCACTGCTTATTGTTTCGTCACGCTATTCAACACGAAATTTAATAGGCAGGTTAAAAGTGACATTTACTGGTTTATCTCTTTGTATACCTGGCGCCCATTTGGGCAAGGTATTAACCACTCTTTTGCATTCGGCAGCAATCTCATCGCACAGCCCTCTCAGAACTACAACATTTTCGATATCTCCATTTTTATCGATAACGAAGCGCACCAAAGCTGTCCCTTGGATACTGTTGTTTCTGGCCGAAGCAGGATACTTTATATTTCTGTAAATGTGTACGAGCATGGTCTTATTGCTACACGCTGCACGCTCTTTTCCTTCCATATCCTTACAGACTGCCAAGTAAGGCATTTCTTCTTCAATTTTATAATCTTCCTCTGTATTTGCTACCTTTTCTTCTACCTCTGTTTCAAGCAGTACCTCTTCCCGAACATTTTTACCGTTTAAGTACACCAGCCTTCGCGTCTTAAGACCTTCGTCATTGAAATAAACCATCTCCCAATCTTTTCCACTATTGGCATAAGTCCTTTCAAAGTAAACATTGCCAAGCGAATCCAGAATGGTCCACTTTCCGTCCCGATAACCATCTTTAAATGAACCATATTCATCAAGATGACCTGTATCGTAATTGTAATACTTCCACTCACCATATTGCATACCATTTCGGTATTGACCTTCATGCATTTTGTTCCCATTGTCGTACCATTCGACTATTTTACCATCCTTGTTCTGGCGTTGCACGTCGGAATAGGTAATGAAATGGGTCAATTGCATTGTAGAAGAATAGTATTGCTTATAGATGTAAGTGTTTTCAGGTGTTTTCTCTACGGAATAATAAATGGTAGCTCCTACTAGTTTAGAGCCTTCTTCCAGTTTATCCTCGTAAAGTGGTTTGAAATGTCTCAAGTAAGTCCTTTGTGGAAATTCGGGATTGACCACATAATTATTGACACCACAGGCGGAGAGGCCCAGAAGGGAGAGGATTGCAATGAACCCTACAAAAGAATATTTAATTTCCATGCTTTATGAAATAAGTTAATAAATTAACTCAGGTTGCTTTTCGACTACGCTGCCACAAAAAAACACAGCCGATAACCCCTGCGATCATTAAAATCACAGCGATAAATTCCGCCTGAGTGGTTTGGAATCCCATTACATCGTAGCGATCGTTGATTCGAATTTTTTCTATCCAAAAACGTTCCATTCCGTTAAAGATAAGATAGATGAAAAACAGCATGCCCGGTATTTTGATCCGCTTGCGAAGACTCCACAAAATCAAGCCAATAATAAGCGTCATAACAAACTCATAGACCGAGGTAGGATAAACGCCATTCTCCAACTCTTTGCAATACCGCCAGGTACAATCTGCAATGGCCTGACCGCGCTCCAATACGTTGTGCGGATAGTTGAAAGACCACAGCCAATCAGGCGACCAAGACAGCCAGCTTGGACGATCGGCCAAATCACTGGCAATTCCCCAATCGCCATCACCAGATAGATGGCATCCCATGCGGCCAACACCATAGGAAACAATCAAGGCGGGTGCAACTGCATCCATAAAATGAATCGGTGGAATGCCTTTTCGGCGCAAGTAGAAGAAGACCACAAAGAACGCAACAATCAGCCCCCCATAAATGGCCAGTCCACTGCCCGAAAGCAATTGACCGATGAATTCCGAAAAACTTACCTGACCACTAAGCAATAAGTCCAGGTCTTCGCCTATGGCAAATAGCTTAGCCCCAATGACCCCTGAGATGGCAGCCAGCACTGTAATGTCTCCAATCCGATCGTGTGGGTAGACTGCTACTAGTTTTTCTTGGGGCTTATCCAATTTCTGCTTATCCTTTTCCCACCACTTCAAGCCCGCAAAAATGGCAGCCAGAATCAGACCTGCAGGCCAATTGCCCTTACCAGACAGAATAATGTCGGCTGGATCGATTTGAAAGTCTGAAAAATTACTGATGATGTAGAAAAACTTGAAACCCAGTGCAAAACCCAAGAGTGCATTGAGCAACATATCCATCAGTGTCGCTGGCTGGCCAGTGATAATTTTGATCTTTACGGGCTTGAACAATCCTTCCTTTTCCTTGCGACGTACCTCCCGATCGAGAATAAATGCAGCCGTAAGGATGGCCAAAACCAGCAGTAATCCGAAGGTTTTGACAATAGAGAAGGCATTATCGGGTTGGGTACCGATAAGTGCATGCAATATGTAGGAAAGATCAGGATACATAGGTTATCTTGCTTAAATGAATAGCAAAAATAGACAGCTTGCCCTGATTTGCAAGCTGCTACTGGGTAAAAAACAGAAATATTCATCCAAACTTTAACAGAACTTTAAACCTTTTGCGCAAAGCCCAGTCAAAGGGCATATCCAATATCTTCTCATCAAAATTGTTGAATCATGGACAGAAGAGCTACATTGTCTACACTTCTTGGCAGAAAGAAAAAGCAAACTGCACAAAAAAAGACAACTGCTGCGATGACCTTGGGTTCTGGCCTCAGTCCCTACAGTGGTGCGTGGGGATACGCACAGGCAGCACATCTGCTCAGACGCAGCACCTTCGGCGCCACCAATGCTCAGATCAAACAAGCCGTTGCAGATGGTATGGCTGCCACCATCAGCAAGCTGTTTTCCGATCAGCCCATGCCAGACCCACCCGTCAACTACTACTTTCGGAATGATCCAAATGTTCCCATTGGCAGCACTTGGGTAGACCAACCATATAGCGCACAAACCAATTTTGCCAATTACCGAAGACGTTCGCTATTCGCCTGGACGTTTGGATTGCTCCTCAACGAAGGTATCTCCATCCGGGAAAAAATGACTTTGTTTTGGCACAATCACTTCGTAACGGAAAACATCAATGACCCTAAGTTTAAATACGTCTACATCAGCCTGCTACGAGAAAATGCCTTGAGTAATTTCAAACGCTTAGTCAAGAAGATCACCATCGATCCGTCTATGCTGCTTTACCTCAATGGCAATCAAAACTCCCGTCGCGCTCCCAACGAAAATTATGCCCGCGAGCTATTCGAATTGTTTACCATTGGGAAAGGAGAACTCGCTGGTCCAGGTGACTACACAACCTTTACAGAAGACGATGTGGTGGAAGCTGCTAGGGTCCTCACAGGTTGGGTCGTACAAGGCTATCTCGGCGCCGGAGGATTAGAGCCTACCCCTTTGTTCGTTCAAAATCGACACGATATAACACAGAAAAAGCTTTCCCATCGCTTCAACAATGCCATTATCAATGACAACGGCCAATATGAATACGGCGACCTGGTAGACATCATCTTTCAGCAAGAGGAAGTATCTCGTTTCATTTGCCGAAAGTTTTACAGGTGGTTTGTCTACTACGATATAAATGAGGAGGTGGAGATGAATGTCATCGAACCCATGGCACAAATGCTTCGAGACAATGACTTTGAGGTCAAACCCGTACTAGAAGCCTTGCTGCAAAGTGAGCATTTTTACGATCCCGCCTGTATGGGAGCGATGATCAAAAATCCATTGGATTTCATGGTGGGGCTTTTGAGGCAATCAGAAGTCAAGTTTTCGGAAGACGTAACGCCAAAATATTTGGAATGGTTGGCCTTTTTTGGGTACACAGACGACCTTCAAATGGTCTACTTTATTCCGCCCAATGTTGCAGGCTGGAAAGCCTATTACCAGGAACCTTCCTACTACCAGTTTTGGATCAACTCTACCACACTTTCCAAGCGTTTGGTCTTCACCGACGCACTGACACAGGCCGCCATAGTGATTGGTCAGAATGTCCTAAAAATTGACGTTCTCGATTTTATTTCCAAACTGGATGATGCACTCGATGTCAATAACATGATCGATGAGATCACTAATATTTTCCTTCCTATGGGAGTAACCGAAGCTCAACGAGATGCACTCAAAGAACTACTGATACCTGGCTTACCGGACTACGAATGGACGATTGAATATTCCAATTATTTGGGAGACCCCAGCGATGAAGAGCTGAAACAAAGTGTGGAACGAAAGCTTCAGAGCTTTATGAAGACGCTGTTTTCTATGGCAGAAATACACCTGAGCTAAAGCTGCCCGGCATTTAAAATCCTACTTACAAATTGGCCTAAAATCCTCATAAAATGAAAAGAAGAAATTTTCTACAAACAACTTCTGCTGTCGGCCTTCCGCTGTTGCTCAACGGCATGAGCCTTTCTGCCATCGCCCGCCCCTCTTTTTTCAACAATGGCAATGGTAGCTCCGACCGGGTTTTGGTACTCATCCAACTCAACGGCGGCAACGATGGCCTCAATACCCTCGTTCCCCTCGATCAATACGATCAACTGGCGAATGTAAGAAGCAACATCCTACTTCCCCAAAACAGCCTCTTGCCACTGGTCGATAATCTGGCTTTACATCCCAATATGAGCGGTATTAAATCGGTTTTTGACAATGCCCAAGCCACCTTCGTGCAAAGCGTAGGCTACCCCAATCAGAATCGCTCACACTTCCGCTCTACGGACATATGGACAACCGGCTCGGCAGCCGACGAAATCATCACTTCCGGCTGGGTAGGCCGCTATCTGGACGACCAGTTTCCAGGATTTCCAGAAGCCTACCCCAACGAAGATTGCCCCGATCCATTCGCCATTTCTCTCGACAATATCGTATCTGAAACTTGCCAGGGCATAGGGGGCAACTTCAGCATGGCATTTACCGATCCTTTTTCCCTGACATCCATCAGCGAAGGGACAGATACACCCTTGCCCGATAATCATTACGGCACCCAGCTGGCCTTCCTACGCCAGTCGATTGTACAAAGCAATGCCTATTCAGGGGTCATCACAGATGCCGCTAATGCCGGCAGCAATCAAGTCAACTATCCGGCCGATAACAACTTGGCCAACCGCCTCAAAACCGTCGTACAATTGATCTCAGGTGGCTTACAAACCAGTATTTATGTCGTCAATATTGGAGGTTTTGACACGCATGCCGATCAAGTAGCTGCCGGTGATCCTACCCAAGGTATTCACGCCAATCTGTTGGCAGAGCTATCGGAGGCCGTAAAGCTGTTTATGGATGATTTGAAGCTGCAAGGCTTGGACGAGAGGGTAATTGCTATGACCTTCTCTGAATTTGGCCGACGCATCCGTTCCAACGACAGCTTGGGGACCGATCATGGTACGGCAGCTCCCATGATGCTGTTTGGCTCCTGCGTCAATCCAGGTATTTTGGGAGACAATCCAGAAATCTCTAGGGATGTAACGGTGCAAGAGGGTATCCCGATGCAATTCGACTTCCGCTCGATCTACGGCTCCATCCTAATGGATTGGTTCGAAGTACCAGAATCAAAGGTCAAAACTTTGTTGTACAATGAATTTCAGTACATCCCGGTTCTTCGCCTTTGCCAGGCCACAACTTCTACCAAAGACCTCGACAGCTTTGGGGAAAGCATTGTGAGTTACAATTTTCCAAATCCATTCAGGGACTGGACAACGATTGCCTTTGAAAGTAAAGGTGAGTGGGTTCGCCTAAGCATATTTGATGACCTGGGACACGAAATCAAGGTACTTTCCAATCGGCAATTTCCAGCGGGTGAGCACCAAATCCGATTCGACTCACATGGCCTTCCGCCGGGACATTACTACTACCGTATCCAAACCGCCAACAGACAAAAGACCAAGCTGATGGTCAAAATCTGATGTCTCTCAACTTTGCGATAAATCAGTGAATCTCTGTTATAAAATGCATCAAATCTTTATCTACCGCTACGGGTCGGCCGGCCGCTGGTCGTTGCGGTAGATACTGGTTGATGACTTGGTGAAAATCAGCCGAGTCATTGCTCGCAAGAAGCTCTCCCAGGACGTCTGCCGTCGAGCTTTCCTCCACCCGCCGTCTTGGCCTAACCCCAGTCCACGCACTGTCTGTAGCCACTACCCGGCGTGGGTTGCGATTGATAATCTTGGGGGTCGGCGCCTCCATCGCCACCTGCACAGGCACTTCCTTGAACACCGTATCCGTTTTGTACTCATAGACAATTTTAGGCGGACCTTCCACTAAGATTTCAACTGGCTGCCGGAAAACCAAGAGCAATAGCACCGCCGCAGCTACAGCAGTAACTGCCTGCCACAATGGAATGCGATAGGTCGCTGCTTTTTCCAGTCGATGCAGTGAGCGGCCGCTAGCAGCCGTCTTTCGGCGACGCATCTCCTCGATGAGCTGGCTCCGCAGTTCAGGATTCGGCTGCACTGTATTTTGGTCAAACAAAGCTTGACTTGCCAGTAGTACCCGACGCGCATCCTGAAAGGCCGCTTCATCCATTCGGTCGTAAACATACGCCTGATCTGCTTGGCTGAGTTGTCGGAAATCCGCTGTCAGAAGCAACTGTTCTAGACGTTCATCCAGTTTGTTTTCATCACTGTTTCTCATCACATATAGATTTTTGACAACCATTGCCTTTTTTAGACTTTTTCGAGGCGGAGGGTTGAAATGTTTTCAATTGCTCCGACAGTTTTCTGACGGAATAGTATAATCTTGACTTGACGGTCCCAACCGGACAGCCTACGATGTCTCCAATGTCCTTGACTGGCAGTCCTTCCTGATAGCGAAGGATAAAACACTGCCGATGCGGCCATTCAAGGCGTTCAATGGCCTCGGACAAAGATTGATCGAATGCCTTTCGATCGATGGCATTGGAGAAGTAGGGATCGGTCATGCCTGGATCGGCCAATTGGCGAACCAGCTCGTCCGATAGCGATTCGGTTGTTCCTCTGCGGCTTCGGGTCCGGTATTCATTTTTGCACATGTTGCCAGCTACGGCGTAAAACCAAGTAGAAAACTTGCGAGCAGGATCATAGCTTTTTCCTTTTTCAATCAACTTTAGAAAGAGGTCTTGCGTAAAATCGTCTGCCTTTTCTCGGTCGCGGTACAGCATTCGGAAAAAATACTGATGCATCTTTTTGGCATAGCGGTCATAAAGTTCTCCAAAAGCACGTTCGTCCCCATCCGCTACCATCGGCACCAGTTCTTCATCTGTACGAGATTTGTATTTCTTTTTAAATAAAAACATGCTCGACCTTCTTATTGCTTCACAACCTCCATGAATACCCTGAAACCGATTGCCGGGCTGGGCTTGGTGTACAATTTCTGGGATTCAATCTGACAATCCTTGGGTTTATCTTCCCAACTGCCACCCTTGCTAACTCCTTTCTCGGCGACCATTTCAGCTATATTGCCGCTGCAGCCATAAAGGCCATAATCGTTTGGAAAATAGGCATCAGCAGTTACAGAGAAAAAGCCTCCATCATTCGCGACTGCTTTATTTTTACAATCCTTACAAGGTGCCATTTCGCTGACGTCAAAGTTGGATAGGTAACAACCTTTGTCATTGCGGACATAGTAACCACCCCAAGGGAACAAGCCTGACTTTTGTTTGCCTCTCGCGGCAAACTCCCATTCTTCTTCTGTAGGTAAACGAAAGATGACCTTTTGGAATTTCTTCTTTTTCGAATTTGTGTTATTGTATACTTCTGTGATCCACTTGCAGTAGAGTGTGGCTGCTTCATAGCTGATGTTTTGTATAGGCAGCTCTTCATCGTCGGGATGGCCATTTTCAAACAAGATATTATCAGGCACATTGTCAAAGTCATCGATTGTTTTTTGGAAATCTCCAGAGTCGCGGGTGCTGACAAAGACGGCAGAACGAGGTGTCTTGTTAAATTTTTTATTTACCAGAGCCCGCCAGTCTGTCTTGCCAGGTTGACAAATGGCCAGTTGATCGAAAGCTTTATTTTTCACCAAATCAATGAGAAAGTTTTCATATGATTCATTGGTCAATTCTGTCTGGGCGGCCCAGAGATTCCCTCTGATTTTCATCATAGCCTTATCCAATTTCTTTACCGAAATAACCGATTCTATGGGAGACTTCGGCTTCTTTTCCTCTCCGAGGTATACCCTCACACTTTCTTCCTGACCACCTTTACGGGCGATGTTAAGGGTTAAGTTTTTCAGATCATCTGCCTTTTGCAATTCTCCACTGGTCGTATAATGCTTGTGCAAAACGATGAAAGGAGGAATGTAATTGAGATTCATCTGGTTGACAACTGTTTCGCTGAAATCATTGTACAATTCAATATTGAGATAGTCTGTCAAAAATTTCTGTTCGAAGTTGTGCTTTAGTACAGCAATATTGTCAAACGGACGGGTGCTGTAGCGAAAGGCGAGTCCGACCATGTACAGGTTTTCGCTGTACAATTCACGAAGGGTGCGCGAAGTTGCAACGCCGAGGTAAACGGGCTGATCGGCAGAGTCCAACAAATGTCGGGTAAGGGCATTGAAATAAAACTCTGGCTTGGGGTATTCCTCTGGCAGGCGATCAAAATTTGGGAGGTCGCTTTCTTGAAAGAGCCGCTTTAAATAGTCTTGTTTTTTGGCAATCAAGTTGATGTTCCACACCTTCACATCCGGCCGGACCTTTTGGACAGCCTGCAAGATCCAAGCTGGATAAGTATCATTGTCTCCAGAGGTGAGCAAGATGGCATCTTGCTCTAGGGACATCAGCATATTGTAATTCCAAGCCAGAATACCTGGGGAATACTTGCCACTATCAAACCATTTCTGCAAGATGGTAGCAGCTGCTTCTTTGTTGCCATTCAGCTCGTAAAAGACCAACAGGTGGGGGTAAGTTTCGGGGCGGTCGGGAGCCAATTCGTAAGCACGGAGGGCATGTTGAAAGGTCGCTTCATTGTGTTGACCATGCCAAGACATTGCGTGGTGGTATTCAAAGGTATTTGGAATTTTGGCCGATAGCTGCTCTATGATGCTGTCTAGATCGAAAGGCTTTTCCTTAGTATAGGTGCGAAGGTTGGCCATTCGGCAAGCCGCATAGTAGTTCAGCCAAGCATCGGCATTGACGGGCGTACGATCAATTACTTCTTTCCACAGACCTGCCTGTTCTTGGTAGTAAGCCAATGGCTTGAGTACTTGAGTAATAGAGTAGATTTTTTCAGGCTTTGGAGAGGTATTTGCCTGCAGCCACATCGGAAGTAGCGCGAAAAACAGTAGAAAAATCCAGATTCTCATCTTCATTTTATGTGTATTTTGAGACAAATGTTTTCAATTGTTGGATTACAAAAGGAGTTTACACAAGAAATGCAGCGAGGTTCATTTCAATTTAGTATTTTTATCAGATCATGAAAGATTTAAAGTATTTATTGGCTTATCTCTTGCCATTGTCTGCTGGATTGGGCATTGCTTGGGGCGGTGTATGGTCGCCCGGTGCCTTCTACGTTGGGTTTGTGATCATTCCTTTGTTGGAATTGTTTTTACCAAAATCTACGGATAATCACCCGCCCGAAGAAGAGCCTCAGAAGTCGAAGCGCCTTTTCTTCGACGTACTGCTGTATCTCAATGTGCCAATCTTATACGGACTGCTTTGGTTTTATTTCGAGACGGCCTTTTCCGGACTGAAAAGCGGCTGGGAAATCGCGGGTATGACGGCGAGTATGGGTGTTCTAATTGGCAGTATTGGCATCAATGTAGCCCATGAATTGGGACATCGCAAGCACTGGTTTGACCAAACAATGGGGTACCTGTTATTGCTACCGGCTTTGTATATGCATTTTACCATTGAACACAATTTTGGCCACCACAAGAATGTGGCAACCGATAAGGACCCGGCATCTGCCCGATATGGCGAAAATATTTATGCTTTTTGGCTGCGGTCCGTTAGCGGCGTCTACATGAATGCTTGGAAAATTGAAGCCCGACAGCTGACACAAAGAGGGAAAGCAGTCGTTAGCATCCACAATCAAATGATATTCTTTCAATTGCTCCAATTGGCTTGGTTGCTGACCATCGGCCTATACTACAGCTGGGCAATAATGGGACTGGCCATCACCGCTGCTATTGTTGGATTTCTTCAATTGGAAACCGTCAATTACATCGAGCATTACGGTCTTCGCCGCAAGCAGTTGCCCAATGGCCGATACGAGAAGGTTCTGCCTATTCATTCTTGGAATTCCGACCACGAATTGGGCCGCATATTCCTCTATGAATTGACCCGCCACTCTGATCATCATTACAAAGCCAGTCGAAAATACCAAGTACTGCGTCATTTTGATGAGAGTCCGCAACTGCCGTTGGGCTATCCAGGCTCCATTATCTTATCTTTGGTACCTCCTCTGTGGTTCCGCCTGATGAATGCTCGGGTGCCGCAATATGATTAATTGAAAAGTACAAGATTACTTAGAACGGTCTGCATCTAGGTCAATGACCTTACGCCGCAACTCGAAATTAGTTCCGAGATAAACCTTCCGAACCATCTCGTCGGCAGCCAATTCCTCAGCCGTTCCTGCCTTCAGAATACTGCCTTCAAACATCAGATAGGCTCTATCTGTGATCGAGAGCGTTTCCTGCACGTTGTGGTCTGTGATGAGGATGCCGATGTTCTTGGTTTTCAAACGAGCCACAATGTACTGAATATCCTCTACAGCAATCGGATCGATTCCAGCAAAGGGCTCGTCCAACAAAATGAAGTTAGGACTCGTGGCCAAGGCTCGAGCAATCTCTGTCCGGCGACGCTCTCCCCCAGATAACGTATCTCCCTTGCTCTTGCGGACCTTGTGGAGGCTGAATTCATCGATGAGGCTTTCCAATTTGTCCTTTTGTTCGGCCTTGCTCAGTGGTGTCATTTCAAGCACCGCCTTGATATTTTGCTCCACACTCAGCTTCCGAAAGACGGATGGCTCCTGGGGCAGGTAACCAACGCCTTCGCGCGCCCGTCTGTACATCGGCAGGCTCGTAATGTCGGCACCATCCAAGAAAACCTGTCCAGCATTAGGTTTGATGAAACCCACAACCATGTAGAAAGTAGTCGTCTTACCGGCTCCATTTGGACCCAGCAATCCAACAATTTCACCTTGGTTGACCTCGACAGAGACATTGTTGACAACCTTTCGACGTCCGTATATTTTATTGAGATTGGATGCGCGTAATTTCATCTGCTCCTTTTAGTTTTAATGCATACGGCCACCTACTGATTGGGAGGGCCATTTGAATTCTCTAGCTTTGGCTTTTCGTCAAGCAATTGGCGGACGGAAGTTTCGGAGTTGACCTCCCAGTTGCCTCGCAGCTCGTCCAGTGCCTTTTCTGCTTGTCGCTCCGGCTGGGTTCGGCTGTCGTAATCTCCGGTGTCCCAACGGCCATTCGCATTGCGGTCCTCGATCAATTTAATTCCGTAATTACCTTTGTAAAGTTGTGGATAATTTTTTTGAAAAACCGAATCCCCTTGAATTTTCTCCCGGGCAATAAGCAATCCATCCTTACTCCTCAACTCTAAAACGTAGGCCATTGCCGTGTCCATGTCCGTTAGATTGATGCGAATATTGCCATAGTCTTTAAAGAGCAAGCTTTTGAAATCCAAGAGTAAGCTGTCGTTTTGCAGCTCAAACCAGTCGGTGATCGCCCCCGGCAACAGCTGGACTTGGTAAAGTGTGTCGGGCTTCCAGTCGTACAGCAACCGGAGTCGGCGCTGATTGGTGCTGTCTATGGCAATCGAAGGCAGTACCAAATTTTGGCTGCTGTCTTCCAGCAAAAAAATGCGGCTGGTATCAAATGCCAATATCGGATGGTTGAAGGTCAGAGAAATACCTTTGTGGACATCTATGGCTGTTGGTGCATCCGTTTTTTTTCCATCGCTGACCACCCTGACGGTTTGTGCCTTTCGAAAGCGTCCTCTGTCCAGTGCTCTGATGCGAATGGTATCGCGAAGCAAGGTATCTTTTTGCACATAAATACTCCAACTCTGCACCGTATCCATATCGTACCACAATCGAACCGTATCCTGGATGTTTTCGTAGTAAACCCGCTGCCCAACATCTTGATGGGTTACCACTACGTCTTCTGGTAGCTGGTTAAAAATAAGGCTGGCCCGACCGTAGGTTTTCAGGGCTGTTTCACTTACTTGGATGGGTTGTTGGGGTCTGAACAGCCGAATCTCAATGTTTGGCACAATCGAATCATTCAAGACAATAAAGCTGTCCAAAAAACCAATTTGTTCGTTGGCAGGATCAAACAAGTAGTTCAGGTTGGCATCTTCCAAGGCAACCACTTTGAAGGTATCGGCTCGGATATTTTTAATCTCCAGCTTACCACTCTTATCGCTTCGCGAAAAGTAAAAAGGCTTCTCTGTGTACACGATCGAGTCTGCCAGATTGTCGTAAAGCATCAGCAAAACATTTTCCACTGGCTTGCCTTCCAATGCATCAACAATACTCCCTTTAACCTCCAAAGAGTCGATGTAATCTCCTGTTGAAAAAACAAAACGCAGGTCTTTAACAACATTACCTTCGGTCAAGTCTTTGACGGTTTGACCAAAATTGATAATGTAAGTGGCATTTTCTCGCAACACTTCATCTTCCGGAAATTCAAAGATGACAGATTTCTTTTTGAGCCTGACCTCGGGTCGCGTTTGTAGCGGCGGCGTCACAACGACTTGGTTAAATACGTCTCGCAATTCGGCCAGCCACTCATCGAAAGTCAGTATGATGTCTTGCTTTTGAAAGCGCGTTTGGTAGTTGGGGGTAGAGTTGAGCGAATCCAATTGCGGAGGGCGTTCATCTTTCGGACCGCCTGTGGGTGCTACGATGCGAGCGCAGGTCATCCACAGCAGTAGGCTGAACAGCAGCAAAAATCGGCCAGCATTTTTTTCCGAAAGTAAATTTCTTACCATGTTTATTTGTGCGTAATCCAGCAGTATTTTCCATCCACAATTCTACCTAAGCTGCAATTTCAACAGCCTACAAGTAAGACCATGATTTGGGTGACCCAAATGAAGTCGTAAAAATAACCCTTTGATCGAAAGGAATAATACAAGCGCTAACACTTTTTAAGAAAAGAATAACAGCTGAACGGCCTACTCTTCTTTTACATGATCCGACGCCTCAGTGGCGACAGGCGGTGTTTGGTTGCGAGGGTGGTAGCTCAAGATGGTCTCCTTCAAATAGTCGGTATCCAAATGGGTGTAAATTTCAGTCGTAATGATGGATTCATGCCCCAGCATATCCTGAACAGCCTTTAAGTCGGCTCCACCTTCTACCAAGTGGGTAGCAAAGCTGTGGCGAAAGGTGTGGGGGCTGACATTCTTGCTGATTCCTGCTGCAGCTGCCAGCTCTTTAACATACATGAAGACCATATTACGCGTCAGCTTTTTACCGCGGCGATTGAGAAAGAGAAAGTTTTCATGCGCCGGATCGATGTTCTCCTGCAATCTTCGAATGCCTTTGATGTACAAGCCAATGTGCTTGATGGCCGCCTTTCCGATGGGGACGATGCGCTCCTTGTCGCGCTTGCCGATTACCTTTATGAAACCAATGTCTAAATACAAATTGGATATACGCAAGTTGATCAATTCGCTGACGCGCAGCCCGCACGCATAAAGCGTTTCCAGCATGGCTCGATTTCGGACGCCATGCGGCTTACTCAGATCGATGGCTGCCAAGAGTCTATTAATTTCCTCATAACTGAGCACCTCTGGGATTTTTTGCTGTAGTCGAGGCCCTTCCAGCAAATCCGTCGGGTCGGAATCTGTCAAATCTTCCACCAACAGGTATTTGTAAAAAGCTTTGAGGCCAGACAGGATGCGGGCTTGAGAACGCGCGCCAAGACCTAGTTCGTTCAAGTAGAGGATAAAAGATTCCAGGTGCTGAAGCTCTACCTGATGGGGGCTGAGCAACCATTGATTCAGTTGGATGTATTGTTCGAGCTTGCGCACATCTCTGATGTAAGCGTCTATGGAATGCTCCGAAAGGGAACGCTCCAACAACAAATAAGATTTGAAGCCTTTGATGGTTGGTCCCCAGTTGATTTGCGAGTCTTGCAATATTGTGTAAATTTAGAGCCTATTTAGTTTGGTTATCTAATCCAAGTTGCGAGCCTGCCTATTGACAGGCGGGAAATAAAAGGCTTTTCTACGCACTGCTTGATCGGCCTTTAGCGGAAATCACAACTTGAAATATCTAAGCAAAACTATGAAATCACTTTTTTTTGGCTTTCTGACCCTCTGTATTTGGGCCATCCCGGTCCGCTACTATTATGTCTGCAAAATTAAAAACCTATGCGACAATAGTACAACAGAGCAGGTAGCCACTCCCAAAGAAAGGACCAAAACCCTGCAATTGACCCTTGGAGATTCCATTTTGCTCAAAGATTACGAACAGTTTTACTTTTCGCCCTCGAGTGCTCAAGCAGCATTGAGCGACAACAACATGGCTTTTATACGGGAAGTAGCCGAACAACTCTTGGCCGATAGTTTGCAATTGTTGTCTGTAACGGCGTTTTATCGGCCTAGTGAACGCGACATCCGCCAAGGTTATTTCGAAAATCTGGGTATGGCCAGAGCCAATGCCCTCAAAGAGCTGTTAAACCAGCAAGGGGTCGAAGACCAGCAAATTCGCTTGGAGGCAGAAGAGACAACTGAGGAAGCCATGTTGGATGCTGCCAAATTCAACCTCTTTTACTCCGCTGAACCTGATAGCACACAATTGTAAAGGCCAAAAAACACTCGACTTATGTCAAAATCCGATTTCATCGACTTCATCAACCAACTATTTGCCAGCCTCGACAGTACGGACAGCACCGTTTTATTGATCTTCTTATTGGGTGCCTTCCTCATCGGGTGGGTCTTCTGTTGGTTGTCAAATCGCCGAACCCTCAACCGCCTTCGACAAAGCCTCAAACAAAAGACTGGAAGCTTAATCACCACAAAGGCCAATTACGATGCCTTACAGGCGCAGTTTGGGCAAAAGGACAGTGAGTTGGAATCCTTTCGAACAGAAACGACCCATTCGAAAAAAAATATGGATGAGCTAGAGTTGGAAAAAGCACAGCTTCAAACAAGTATTTACCAACTAGAAGAACAACTGAGCAAGGCACAATCCGAGCTATCGGTATATCACGAGTATGCTGAAAGTAATGGGGAGGAAGAAACTGAATTTACCAGAGCCGACTACATTCGCCTTACAGTCGACTTGGAACGCCTCCAATTGGAACGGGAAAGCTTGATAAGTCGCAATGAACAATTGGATGCCGAAAACGAAGCGCTTCGGCTGCAAGTGCGCCAAAATGGACAAGGGTCAGTCATCTTTGATAGCAATGGCCAAGGCGAAGACCTCGATGAAATTCGTCAGGGGTTTCACCAACAGGCCAACCAGCTATCCTCTCTTGAATCTAAATTGAGCCGCCTTGAAAATGACAATCGCCTGCTCAAGGAAAGTGTCCAAGAGTCACAAGAGGATGGAGAGGAAGAAGTCGAAGTTCTCATTGGACAAAGCAACGAGCAAGTGATACAAGCGCGCGAAGCCATTGCCAAAGCATTAGGGACCCAACTCGACGCTGCCAATGCCAGTGAAAAAGACAACCTACAGCAAATCGATGGAATCGGTCCCTTTATTGAAGGGCAACTCAATGAAATCGGCCTCTACACATTTAAGCAGATCAGCCAACTGGACCAGCCGCTGATTGAGCAATTGACAAATGCCATCCGCTTCTTTCCAGGTAGGATTCAAAAAGACGACTGGGTAGGCCAAGCCAGAAGACTTAGAAAATAAAAATATTCAAGAAAGTTTGCTATTTATCAGAATACTGCCCATTTTTATTCAACGGAATCAAAACTGTTTTTGAAAATGAATTACATTTCTATCATTATCGTCATTATTAGCATTATTGTCGTGGGACAATAACGGACGAGAATGGTAGCCTAAAAATATAAATTCCAAAAGCCATTCTCGTTGAGGGTGGCTTTTTTAGTTTGAAAACCGTGAGATGAGCCAGAACCAATACAACCACATTATTAACAGCATTATTATAGTCGTGATTATTAGCGTAATCCAAACGACCGGAGGATGGTTGTGAGCTTTCTGAAAAGCCATAAAAAGCCGTTCTCCCCAGGGGAACGGCTTTTTTTATGCGCTCTACCCATGCAAAACCACAAGG
>JBCCSZ010000035.1:0-35065 GCA_039199225.1 Bacteroidota bacterium | reverse complement strand
TTGGTGCGTTCGCGTTGCACGGTGCAGATGCTTCTGTTGGGAGCATCGAAGGCTTGCATGGCGGGGTGGGGGGAGGTTCTCTTGACAAAGGTGTAAAGGCTGCGTCGATACAAATCATCGCCTTGGCTGGGGATGTAGCGCAGTAGCTTGTGCGAGAAGGTACCCTTATCTATCCACAAACCCTCTGGTTGATAGGGGCGGACGCTCTCGCCACCGACCTTATGGACCAGCAGCCCACAAGCTGCCAGCGCATTGTCCCGAATCATCTCTGCAGCTAGTCGATGGGAAGGTCCCCTGGCCAAAAGCTGATTGGAGGGGTCTTTCTCCAAAAGGGCTGGCGTGGCTTTAGATGATTGGCGATAAGTAGCCGACAGAACGATTTTGCGACAAAGGGCCTTGATGTCCCAGCCCGATTCCCGAAACTCAACGGCCAGCCAGTCCAGCAGGGCCGGATGGGAGGGCAGCGCTCCTTGGTAACCAAAGTCCTGCGGTGTATTGACCAAACCTTGGCCGAAGAACAGCTGCCAGTAGCGATTGACGGCTACCCGGGCCGTGAGTGGATTGTCTTTGTGCATCAACCATTGGGCCAAGCCCAGGCGGTTGCGCGGGGCATTGTCTGGAAAGTTCAAGACTTTGGCAGGCGTTCCAGCTGTTACTCGCTCCCGTTTCATGCGATAGTCGCCACGGAACAAGACATGGGCAGCATGTGGCTCTGGCATTTCTTCCATCACCATCACTTCTGGAACCTCCTTGAAAGCCGCCAGGCGTTGGTTGCGCAAATCAGCTAGATTTTCCTGTGCTTTCCGAAAGCCATCTTCCTTTTTCAATAATTGATGTTCGAGTAGTATTTCTTTGTCCTTCGATTCGATGTTTTCTGGATCAACTTGAGCCAAATTCAACATTGGTGTTTCCGCCAGGTGGGAAACTTCGAGTTGACTAAGTTGTCGGGAGAATACATCTACTTCGTCCAACATACCTGAAAATAAGCCAGATTCTCCGGTAAAATTCCGATAGCTCTTGCCGACCCGAACCGATCGTTGGTCCGGTTGGTGGTTGCCACTGTGGACGGGCAGAATGCTTTTGTACAGGCGATCAAATTCGACCGTTGTTTTGATCATTCGCCCATTGACAAACAATTGTAGTCCAGCCGCTTTTCCGCTGCCATCATAGGTAAAGAAGACATGTTGCCAGGCGTTTGTTGCAATGCTATCGATCTTTGCTTTGACATGAATGTAATTGTGTGGCAGCGAATGGATCAGTCGGGCAGCCGGGCGGTTGTGTTCGTCCAGGTAAAGCTCCCATCCTCGCCAAAAGTTGTTTTTATCACCTGCCGTACACAGGATGGTCTGGTTGCTGCCACTGGTATCGGTTTTGATCCAAGCCCCAGCGGAGAAAGCTTGGGTAAATTCGAAATAGCCCTCTTTGCCCAGGTGGATCAAATCGTAATCATTGGTCACCTGATAAGCTGTTCCCTTGTATCCTTCTTTAAGGACAATTTTGTCAGAGGCGATTACTTCGGACGGTGGGTCCAGCACTTTTTCGTACCATCCGTTTTTGTGCTTGCGTCGCTGGAATTTATCAAAAGCATAATGCCGACCCTCTGATCGGAGGTCTATTTCTGGACGTCGCTGCAATGCCTTAATGAATGCACTGTTTTCAGCTACTTCTGCTTTTTGCTGATCTAGGAGGCGTTCAACTTCCTCGATTTGTTGGTCCAAAGCCGCAATTTGCCTTTCTGTTGTTGTATCCGGGAGCGGAAGCATCGGGCCGTAATTGCCATCATCGCCAGTCATCCCCAACTCCTTGACATTGTTAAAAAAGGCAGACATTTGGTAATACTCTTTCTGAGAAATGGGATCGAACTTGTGGTCGTGGCAACGTGCGCATTCCATTGTCAGGCCCAAAAAAACCGTCGCGGCTGTGTTGGTACGGTCAAAGACATATTCCAATCGAAACTCCTCATCCACAACGCCACCTTCCGCCGTCATGGGATGATTGCGGTTGAAGGCAGTAGCCAACTTTTGCTCTTTGGTGGCATTGGGCAGCAAGTCGCCCGCCAATTGCCAAGTGACAAATTCATCGTAGGGCCTATTTTTCTTGAATGCATCGATGACCCAATCTCGCCAAGGCCACATCAATCGCCAACCATCGGCATGCAGCCCGTGCGAATCGGCATAGCGACTCAAGTCCATCCAATTCATGGCCATGCGTTCGGCATAGGCATCGGATTTCAAAAGTTGATCAACGACTTTTTCGTAAGCATCGGCGGAGTCATCGGTCAAAAAGGCATCCATCGTTTCGAGATTAGGTGGCAGTCCCGTCAAATCCATGCTTACCCGCCGAAGTAGCCTTTCCTTATCGGCCTCCTTAGAAGGCGCTAAGCCCTCCTTTTCGAGCGTGGCCAACACAAATTGGTCGATGAAATTTATGGGCCAGGTCTTGTCTTGTACTTTGGGAGGCGTAGCCTTGCTCGGAGGCGTAAAGGACCAATGCTCTTTCCATTCGGCTCCCTGTTCGATCCATTTGGTCAATAGGGCTTTTTCGTATTCGCTGAGTGCCATTTTAGATTCCGGCGGCGGCATGACTATGTCTTCGTCCTGCGCATAAATGCGCTGAATGATTTCACTTTGGGAAATACTGCCGGGCTTGATGGCAAAATGGCTGGACCATTTGCTGCTGTCCATATCTGCAAAAGCACCTTCTTTCGTGTCCAACCGCAAACCGGCCTGTCGACTGCTTTCGTCTTGCCCGTGGCAATTAAAACAGCGATCGGATAAGATGGGCTTGATGTGAAAGTTGAAATCTACTTTATCGGGTAATCGATCGGCAATTTCGTCGGGATAAGAAACAGATGAAGTGCAGGAAGCAACGATACAGAGCAAGCTGATTATCAGCAAACTCGACAAAGCGAAGCATCTTTGAGAAAGAAACCGTTGGTGCATAGGCAGATGTCTTCTGTTTCAGCGGTAGCGTAGGCCGAATATGGAGTCGACCCTAACAAATTTACAAATTTGCGAGCTGACAAATGAATATTCAGGGGAGTTTTATTAGCCTGTCGATCAAATGGAAAAGCTATTCCAGGCTGCGGGTAATTTGCCCGTTTGCATCCAGTAGTTCTACCTTTTGTACTTTGGTCGGCTGCTTGATGTACCTGGCCTTTTGGGTCATAAATCCACTGCCCAGAAAGAATTCCTCCAATTGGGTTTGGCCGTCGGAAAAATAATATCTGGCTTTAATTTCGTTGGGCTGTAAGGCGGTGTAGGTTGCTGTGCTGTTTTGTGTAGACTGAAAGACCCGAAGCGCGTCCTTATTTTGGGTAGCCAAAACGATCTCTCGATTGTTGCCAACAAGCATTGGTGCAATACCTATGCCTGCCCCCAAAACGGTAAAGTGGCTTTCGGTGAGTGGAACTGCCTGGAAATGGAATCCTCCTTTGTTGCGCAGCGCCATGCCCATGAAAGCATCTGCTCTGCCTTGTTGTACTTCCATCCCATGATCGTTGCCTACCAGCAGTATGTCCAGCAGGCCGTCGCCATCAAAATCATATGGTAAGCTGCCATAAACGGGGGCAAATTGCGCCTCTGTGGGTAACGCACGCAGCTGAAATTGACCGTTCCCTTTATTCTCAATAACGACAGACTTCATGTAGTTGGCCGTTAAAATTAGCGCATCGGCCATTTGTTCTGCCGGGAAAAGGTCCTGAACGGTGGACTCTCCATATTCTGCATGGGTATTGATCTTTTTGCGGATACCGACAAATTGCTTGATGAGGTCTTCTCTTGGGTGATAGAGGTACTCGTACTTTTTGCCAAGCGAGTCGGGCCAATAGCAGGAAATCAGTGGGTCGATGGAACCGTTGGCATCGAGGTCTTTGCCATAAACGCGCAGTGGCTCTCCAGCCTGGCATTGGAAGTAAATGTTCTCTCCAAAATTTCCAGCGATGTAATCCATGTCACCATCCTGATCGAGGTCGGCTGAAGCCAGGCTATTCCACCAACCGCGCTGGTCGGCAATACCACTTTTGGGGGTGTGGTCTACGAATGTTCCCTCCTGGTTTCGTATGAAGGTCAGCGGCATCCACTCGCCAGCCAATAGTAAATCAGGCCAGTTGTCGTTGTCAAAATCTGTCCAAATAGCATCGCTGATCATGCCCGGGCGGAGGAGCGCTGGCGCAACGCTCTCGGTTACATCCGTAAATTGAACCTGGCCGTTTTGTCCATCGTTGCGCAGCAAATAGCTGCGGCCGGGCAGGGGATAGGCGCCCGCTTTCACCCGACTCCCGACAAACAAATCCCAGTCGCCATCGCGGTCAAAGTCGGCTGCCTTCACACAAGAGCCATTGGACCTCAGCTCTGGTAATGCATTTTCTGCCAAGCTGAATTGTCCCTGTCCATTGTTGAGATACAATACATCTTGGTACAGCTCATTACCCTCCGGAAATTGTCCACTGCCCCGAACGATGTATAGATCAAGGTCGCCATCTCCATCGGCATCGAAAAGTAGACTCCCAGTGTCTTCCTCTCTTTTTTTGTCATTGGTTTTGTACGTTACGGTATCTGTGCGGAATTGACCATCGCTTTGTTGTATCAACCAGTTTTCGTCCATACCCATGCTGCCTCCAATGAAGACATCTTGCAAGCCATCACCATTTACATCACCGATGGACAGGCCAGGACCGTATTGGGAGAACTTGTGGGGTAGGGTCCGTTGAAAGTTGAAATCGATGAAATCGAGGTCTTGGTGTTCGTAGCTCAATCCCAATGCCTGATTTTGATCTGAAAAGAGTGCGGGGCGTTGTTCGTTGATTCGAGCAATTTGCTTTTCCGACTTGCTGTAGGTCCATTCGATGAGTTGGTCGGCGGCGACATTGGTCTTTAGACTTTGTTGACCATCGGGCCAGGTGACCAGCAGGCTATCGACCTGGGTGACGCTGCCTAAGCCAAAGTGTAAAATATTTTCGGACATCGATAGGTAGCCTCTTCCGGATAAAGAGAAGGCTTTTTGCACCAAGCCCTGGTGGCGCAGTTCTACCTTGGCACCAAAGGCATCCGGATTTTTAGCATCCCCCCGAAGCTGAATTCTCAAGTAGTGCGTGCCTTTAGCGGGGGCATTGTTCTCCAACAAAAATGCTGGATCATCAATATTGTTAACGACCAAGTCGAGGTCGCCGTCGTTGTCGAGGTCGCCGTAGGCCGCTCCATTGGAAAAAGAAGGAATGTCGATCCCCCATTGTTCGGTTACATTTTCGAAGGTCAGTTGTCCGGTATTCCTAAAGAGGAAGTTGGGCGACTTTACCTCTGGGATGGCAGCGTACAGTTTGTCCTTGGAGACCAGGCTGCTGGCGAATGCCCGGAAATCCGAGAAGTCCCGGTCGGTAACATCTTTCGGAAATCCATTGGCAATGTACAGGTCTTGCCAGCGGTCGTTGTCGAAATCGGCAAAAAGCGTTGCCCAGCTCCAATCGGTTTCCTGCACCCGTGCATACATACCAATCTCACTGAAGATGGGCAGATTTGTTTTGGGATTGGTGCCTGCATGAAGCTGTAAGGTGTTTCGGGTGTATTGATATTCATAGCCATACTTTTCGGTCAGTTGTTGGCTTTGATAGCTGCTGCCACCCTGAAATAATTTTTTTCGCTTGTTGTAGTAAGGCTGCATTTCAGAGACGAAAAAATCAGCGCCACCATCATTGTTAATATCGGCCACGTCGCTGCCCATGGCCGATAGAGAAAAGTGCTTGAAAATTTTTCCAGCTTGGTTGGTGAAGGTCTTATCCTGATTGTTGATGAAGATTAGATCGTTGCTCTGGTAGTCGTTGGCCACATAAATATCTTGCCAGCCATCTTCGTTGAAATCGTGGATCAAGGTGCTGTGGCTGTAGCCATCCTGCAGCAGGCCAGCTGCGATGGATACGTCGGTAAATACCGGATGCCCCAATGAATCATTCCAGTTGTTTTCAAATAGATTGTCTCGGTTAGGGGCAGAGCCATCCTGACTGAGTTTGATGAACTGATTGGGGTATTTCTCTTCGATTAGGTTGACACCGACGAATAGATCGAGGTCGCCATCATTGTCGTAATCGAAAAACTGTGCATGCGAAGAATGGCTAGGGTCATCAATGCCATAGGCTTTGGCAGATTCGACGAAGGTCGGTATGCCTTCAGGCGTATTTCCTTGATTGATGTACAGGAGATTGCGGCGTAGCTCAGGATCGTCGTTGAGGGTGCTGCACACATAGATGTCGGCCCTTCCATCCAGGTTGATGTCCAGAATATTGACACCAGAGGACCACTGGTTGGGGTCGTTTTTTTGAAGCTTTGCCAGCGCCGTTACCTCTTCAAACTGCATGTCTCCTCGATTGAGGTATAGGCTATTGGCCACTTGATTGCCAGAGAAGAAAATATCTTGCAGGCCATCGCCATTCACATCTGCAATGGCAACGCCCCCTCCATTGTACACGAATTCGCTTTCCAATATATTGAAGCTGTCGTTGGTTGTGATGGTATTGGTAAATTGTATACCGCTTTGTTCAGCCCCGATGCGTTTGAACGATGGCTTGGTTTGTTGGCAACTGAAAAAGAACAAAGTAGTGAGGGCGAGGATAAGGTTTAAAATAGTTTTCCACGAGTACATCTGCACGATCAATTAATTTTTCAAAGTCGACTTAGTGAGAAAATGAAGATAGCCAGATTTTGCCGATCTATCTTTGATTTCGCAAAATTAAATAGGGTAGAAGCACAAAAAAAGGGCTGCCCGAAAGGACAGCCCCATATCTTTTAAAAAGACGTTTCAATTAATAGCCATCGTTCTGCTTGAGAACGTCAGCACCTTGAATGTCGATTTGTTCTTGTGGAATTGGCAAGTACTCCTTACCAGTTGTGAATGTAGCACCACCAAACTTCGTTACGAGGAACTGTGCTTCGTGCTGTAGGTACTCATTCAAAGTTTCAGCAGCGATGCCCCATCTTACGAGGTCGAAGAAACGGTGACCTTCGCCAGAAAGCTCCAATCTGCGCTCCATACGAACGATTTTCTCAGCATTTGTCTTGCTATCGAAAGCAGACATTGGGTATTCACCGATCACGTAGTTAGCTGCATTGTTGCCATCTGCATCTTTTACCCATGTAGATTCGTCAGCTGCACGCATTCTTACCATGTTGACATATTCGCGAGCTTTTTCCAGGGAACCAGCTTCGATCTCTGCCTCAGCAGCCATCAACAATACGTCAGCAAAACGGATGATGGTGTAGTTCATCGTGGCGTATCCACGAGTCCAAGAGCTACCATCAGTGAAAGTATTTTCCTGAGACTTGTAGTAGATGTACTTCTTAGGAGAGTAAGGACCTGCGTATGGTTGGTTGCGAATCCAAGCTTTACCTGGGTGGGCGATCCAATCCAGGTAAGGAATACCACGGCGGCCAATAGAGTGGTCGATACGTGGATCGAGGTTTCCTTCGTCTGGTGTGAAATCATCACTAGCTTCAACACCGTAGTCATTCTTCAATGCATTCGCTGCATCGTTGTAAGAACCATCAAGCAGTGGCAAACCATCTGCATTCGTACGGAAAGTATTTGCCAAATCGAAACTTGGCTGGAAGAAACCACAGCAGTTACCAGGACCGTCGTTACCTGTGTTGTATGGGTAGTTCAAGTCATCGAACCAGTTAGCATTGTTTGTGCTACCAGAGTTCATCGCTGTTTGTACTGCGAAGACAGACTCTTCGTGGTTGTCATTTTCCGCGTTGTAAATTTCTGGGTAGTCTGCAACCAAGGCGTAAGGCTTACCGTTAGTGGTCTGTCCGTTGGCGATAACGTCGTCGAACATAGACTTAGCTTCTCCGTATTTTCCTTGGTAGAGGTATGCTTTTGCGAGGTAAGCACCAGCAGCCCACTTGTTAGCGCGACCTGCTTCTGGCAGTGTTTCTGGCAAGTTGTCGAAGGCAAATTTTAGATCTTCTTCGATTTTTGACCAGAAGTCTGGAGAGTTAGGAACGGTTGAAATATCTGCGGCAGCTACTTTTTCGTCAATGTAAGGTACACTGTTGAAAATCTTCTTGAGGTCGAAGTAGTAGTGACCTCTCAAAAAGCGAGCTTCTGCACTGATGCGAGTGGCATCTTCCGTTGTGAGGTCTGTTGTTTCAACAACGAGATTGAGTACAGAGTTGGCGCGGCTGATACCTTCGTAACGTCCTCTCCAAAGGTTATTCAAATCAACATTTGTTGGATCTGTTTCGTAACGTTGGATTGGGTTGATGGAAGAGTAATCACCAGGGTCTGTTCCTTTGTTGGCATCACCACCGAGGATGGAACCTGTTACCCAGTTGTTAGGACCTTCAAAGCGGTTACCGAACACACCACGAAGGGCAGCATAAGCACCGATGAGGGCTCCTTCGACACCATCTTTGGTAGCCAACTGAGCATTACCCAAAGAACCAGTTGGTGTCACTTCCAGGAAGCTATCCTGGCAGGCAGTAGCCATCAAGGCAACCATCAAGCCTGCTAAGAAAAACTTATAAATGTTTCTTGAAATTTTCATCGAACAATTATTTTAATTGAATTTTAACTTATTTGATTGCTAAAGATACTGATTTAATACTGGTGTTTTTGTCTGTTTAATTACAGTTTTGAATCAAATCAATGGCAATAACGCTTAGAAACTTACTCCCAGCGTCAAGTTGTAGCTTCTGGTTACAGGATAGTTACCAACATCTATTCCGAAATTGGTATCTACAGCACCACCAACCATTGGATCGAGGCCATCGTAGCCAGTGATCGTCAGGAGGTTATTGGCAGCAAATCCGACCTTCAGTCTGGAAAGTCCCCAGCGAGAGATCATGCTATTGGTAAACTCGTAGCTAACAGCAACCTGCTGTAGTCTCAAGAATGAACCATTCTCAACATACCAGGAGTTTTCCGCACCAGAAGTACTCAAGTTAGCAGCAGATTCCCAAATCGGAGCAGCAGCATTGTCGCCCAACTCAGGTGTCCAGGATTGCTTTGCTCTTACACCTTTTCCAGAACCTTCGAAAGTACCGAAGAAGTCTGTAAACCACTTGGACATGTTGAAGATTTCATTACCCAAAGAAGTGTACCAGTAAGTCTGTAGGGTAAAACCTTTGTACATCAATTTGAAATCAAGTCCACCAGAGAAGTCAGGAACTGGATTTCCGATGAATGTTCTATCTTCCGGTGTGATGACACCATCGCCATCGATGTCTTCGTACTTGAAGCGGCCGATGCCTGCACCTGGCTGCTCTGGAGAATTGTCGACATCTTGCTGATTGGCAAAGTAGCCGATCACCTTGTAACCGTAGAAAGAAGAGAGAGGCTGTCCAACTTCGTTGCGAATTGGGTTGATACCACGATAGCCATTTCCTCCGAAGAACTCCTGGCCTGGCGCCAAGAAAGTAATTTCGTTGTCGAGGAAACCACCTCTTACGATCAACTCGTACTTCATGTCTGTTGTAACATTACCGCGGTTGACAATCTCAATGTCAATACCTTGGTTACGCATACTAGCAATGTTTACTGCAGGAGCAGCGGCTCCGTTACCAACAACACCCGCCAGCGGTACGCTGAACAACAAGTCCTTGGTATCCTTACGCCACAAATCCAATATAACTTCTACCTTACCACCTAGGAAGGAGGCATCCAAACCGATGTTAGACATTTCACTGGTCTCCCACTTTGCATCTGGGTTACCGATACGAGAACGGAAGTATCCTTCATCAACACCATTGTTTTGGCCGCTGATTGGGTAGAAAGAGTTACTTCTGTTGGAGGCAAACAAGGAATACTGGTTGTTTGGATCAACGTTGTTGGAGTTACCCATCTGGCCCCAGCCACCTCTGATCTTCAGATCGTAGATGAAAGGAACGCTTTCCATGAATCGCTCACCACTTACACGCCATGCCGCAGAGAAGGCAGGGAATACACCGAATCTGTTGTTTTCACCGAAACGAGAAGAACCATCCCGACGCAACAAACCAGTCAAATAGTATCTGTCTTTGTAGTTGTAATCCAACTTACCAAACAGAGAGTAGAAGTTGACACCATTGAACAGGAAGCTACCAACCTGTGGGTTACCAACTGTAGACAAGTTTTGGTAGTCCAAATCTGTAGAGAATGGGTTGATACCAGAACCACTCATGTTCCGTCCACTACCTGTGTTCAAAGCTTCAATACCTCCGAGGAAGGTGAAAGTGTGCTGATCCAATTCCAATTTGTATCTAGCCGTATTGGTAAATACCCACTGGAAAACGTAGCCACTACCTTCAGAGAAAGTGTTACTAGCTTCTGGCTCAGAATCACCTAAGTAGCGGTAGTTGTAGTTGACAAAGTAGAAGTTGTCGTACTGTCCACCAATGCTGGTGCGCAATGTCAAGTTTTTGATTGGATCGAGTTCGAGGTAGACGTTACCAAAAGCGTTGGCGTTGAAACCTCTGTCGTCACCATTGTTCAAGGTCAGGCGACGAACAGGGTTACGTGGGTTGTTGAACCCAGCTGCTTTTGTACTTGCGTAGCTACCAAATTCGTCGAATACCGGGATAACGGTCGGCATACGGTAAGCAGCCAGGATTTCAGATTCCTGATCAGCAATACCCAAACCACCATTTCCACCGGACTGACCTCTGACAGAACGGTAGGTAAACTGCAGGTTTTCTCCGATGCGGAGGAAGTCTGTCAAGTCAAACTCAGAGTTGGCTCTAAAAGTGTAGCGCTCAAACTCATTGTTGATCAAGATACCATCTTGGCGTTGCATGGACAGGCCGAAGTAGTAGATACCTCTTTCTGTTCCACCGCTGAAACCAAGGCTGTGGCGGTTGAGTGGCGCAACGCTGGTAACTTCATCATACCAGTTGGTACCGTTGAGGTTGGGTCTGATGAGGAAAACCTCTTCTGGATTGGACTCGAACGCTGAGCGGATGGCATCGACATCCACATCGCCGCGTACGCCATTCTGGCCGTTTGCGTGCAAGTAAGTCGGCAGTGTTGCTTGTGCATTGGTGCCGTACTGAGGGTGTGTGTACTCAGGCTCTGTACCGTTGGCAGCTGCATTGTTGCGGTAAGCAATGTGCGTCCAATCGGCTTGCTCCTGAGGTGTTAGCATTTTGGGGGCTCCGTTGACATTGGGGTCGGTGACACCGAACAAACCGTCGTAGCTAACCGTCAGCTTCTTCGCTGTGCGAGAACCCTTCTTGGTTGTGTAGACGATTACACCGTTGGCGGCTCTGGCTCCGTAGATGGAAGCAGAAGCGGCATCCTTCAGAACGGTCGTTGTCTCAATGTCGTCAGGAGAAAGGAAGTTGGTAGAAGCAACAGGTACACCATCCACAACATAGAGTGGCTCATTACCACCAAAGGCACCGAAGCCCCTTACGCGGATGATACTGTTGGTTCCAGGTTGGCCGTTGGTAATCAGGGTAACCCCTGCAACACGACCTTGTAAGGCTTGTTCGATGTTACCGACGGGAATCGCTTTCAAATCTTGTGCCTTCACAGTAGAAACGGCACCTGTTGTTTGGCGCTTGGATTCTACAGAGTAGCCTGTTACGACAATTTCGCCAAGTGCTACCCCTTCACTGAGTTGTACATTAGATAGATCGTCCGTTCCTACGGTCAATTCGACAGTGGAGTATCCAGTGTAAGAAATCACCAGAACGTCTCCTTCATTCGCTTCGAGAGAGTATTTTCCCTCGAAATCTGTGATGGTACCGGAAGAAGTACCTTGCAACAAAATGGAGGCTCCAATAAGAGGCTCGTCACTTTCTGCATCAGTAATTGTACCCGTAACCATTTGTTGGGCAGAGAGCATAGTACCCACTGCCAAAAAGAGTGAGAGTAAACTTAGCCGAAGTAATTTCGGCCTTAAAAGTAAAGTCTTTCGCTTCATAAACTCATGATTTTACAGAAGTCAAAAATTAGATCAGATTAAAGTTGATATTAGTTGCTAATCTAATAAAACAATGATATAATCGGTAGGATAAATGAAAATAATATTAATAATGAGCAGGAAAATACCATTAATAATTGGGTGTAATGAGCTACTCTTGAAATAAATAATCTGATTGTCAGAATGAAGTTTCAAGCAAGGTCAGCGCAGCAGCGTAATGTCTTGGGAGGTCATACTTTCCTGAATATCTCCGGCATTGTTAACCAATTGATACTCAACGATTGCAACGTAAACACCGACCTTTAACGGCGTGTTGTTGAAGCGGCCATTCCAACGAATATCTTGTCCAAAACCTTCAAATACCTTTACGCCCCAGCGGTCGTAGATGCTCATGCGCATCTCTACAACTTCGCAAGCACTGTAGAGCTGCAACTCGTCATTGATACCATCCTGATTGGGACTGAAAGCATTGGGGAGATAAACGTCGCAATCACAGGGCGGTTTTTCCAATCGGTACTCAAAAAGCCGCAGAGCAGCACAATCCTGATTGGAAGCTTTGTAAAGGCCAGGGTCTTCCAGAATGCGCCTACGGTCAGGATATTCGTCCTCCCATTGGAAGTCCTCCGAAGGCAATTCAACCATCCAATCGAATTCACAATTCAGGAAAGTATCAAGCTGGGTCAGTAGCTGGCCAGAGGCTCGTTCACAGTGCTCCTGATAGGGTAGTTCTGTTTCAAATTCAATGACCTTGCCCAGGTTTTGTAGCACAAAGTTGTAATCCAAAACAGTTGTATCCAATGGTTGAAAAAGCAACTGATCCCGGTTGTTCGTCAAAGATGAAAAAGGCTCCCAAGTGAAACAATCACTAGATGCTTCCTCCTGAGCGAATTGCATGATGAAGTCAGAAACATCCACCCGATTGATGTAGAGAGGATCGCCATTGGCGACCAGGGTGACGAATTGATTGTCATCGATGCTGTGATAGAGTGGACCATTGTATATGGTGAGGTCGATGTCCAATTGTTTTTGTTCGCTGATGACACCACTGGGAGATACCATCAACTGGCACAATTGATTTTCGTCTTGCCCGGGGCAGTTGTAGGTAGCAAATAAACGACCATCTGGTTCGAGGGTCATGCTGGCGCCATATTTAGAGGCTGGAAACAAATCAGAGGTCCAGTCCAGATTGCCATTGCCATTGAGCTTGTAGAAAAAACTGGAATCTCGTCGGTTGAACTCAAAGATGTATCCCCCTGGAACTTCTAGTGGTCCGGCAGCTGGAAAGCTTCCTAAAGTGGAGCTGAGGGTGCTGGCCCACTGCAGCGCTCCATTGCCGTCGAGCTTGTAGAGAAATGGTCCGGATGAGCAAAGGAATCCCCCATCGTTGGTGAAAATGGCTTCCCCTTCGGATTCGAAAGGAGAAAAGGTCTTGGCCCATTGGAACCGAAGGTCGCTGTTGAAGATGGCCAAAAAGCCTTGCTTTTGCGTTCCAAAGCCGAGGATCAGCCCGTAGACCATTAGTTGATCTCCGCGCATATCACAGCTGTAGGTGAAATGGTCGATGGTCTGTGGATCGTAATGCCTAAAGGCCAGCACTTCACCAAGGCTGTTGAGTTTCAATAAAAAGATGAGTTCGCTCAGGCCCGAAAAAGCACTGCCGTAGATGAATATCTCGCCACGACTGTTGATGTCGAAGTCGGCAAATTTTAAATATTCCCCTTCTCGTTCATAGCTCTGCGACCAGCGGACGACGCCACAGGGATCCATGCGGGTCATCAGTATCTTGCCATTGGCCATGGAGAAAAGTGCTTCCTCAGAAGAGTTACCGATCAGCACATCGCCATTGGGGAAGCGAGCGACTTTGCGACGGAAGGAGTTTTCCGGCTGGTCGAGTAGACGAAAGTATTCTTGTGCGGAAATGGACCCTGCGATGCACAAGCAAAGCGCAAGCAAGGATGGTTTCAACATCCCTGGACGCTTGAGCATGGGTATGTACTTCCACAGGAGAGCTGCGAATCGGAAGACACTACTACATCTTTGAAATGGATAGACCAAACATCCCATCATCTACCAAATATAATAAATTGAAGCACATTTGTATTTCTCTAAGCTGTTCGGGAATTGAAATTGATGAAATCTGTAGGATTCCAGACAGGTGGATAGATTTTCAACGACTTATTGTTATATTGGAAAAAATTAAAAGCTATGCGTTTGATGTCTATTCTAGGCTTTGCCTTTCTCCTTTTTTGTCTACCCGATTTTACTTTTGGCCAAGGAACTGAAATCCAATTGACCAATGGCTCCTTCGAGGATCGCGCGCGCCCGGGAGTCCTACACGGACGTCCTCACCGAGGCTGGTTCGACTGTGGTCCTGCAACGGAGTCGGTGCCAGATGTACAACCAAGTGCTGATGAAGACAACTGGTTCTTCGGCGTGAGTACGCCTGCTCTCAAAGGCAATACTTACATAGGGCTGGTCGTCCGTGACAACGATACCTGGGAGAGTGTTGCACAGCGTATGAAGGACACTAAATTGGAAAAGGGCAAGTTGTACCACTTTCAGGTGGCCTTAGCCAGATCACCTGTATATCTCAGCCCTTCCAGAGATCGTGAAGGTAAAATGACTGACCATACAACCCCTTGTGTCCTACGCATTTTTGGAGCCGATGGCTATTGTGGTAAAAAGCAATTATTGGTACACTCGGATTTGATCGACCACACCAATTGGCGGATATACACCTTTCGTTTTCGTCCGGAGGAGAATTACGAGTTTTTTACACTGGAAGCTTTTTATGAAAGAGGAACGCTGAAGCCGTACAATGGCAATCTGTTGGTGGATGATCTGCGGCTATTCGAATTGCCAGAAGGAGAAGAACTGACGCTTCCTGACGTTATAGTGCCACCTCAAAAGGAGAGAATCCCCATCGACCGCAGAAGATATGAGCAGGGGTTCACTTATAATTCATCAGTACAACTTGAGCCGATACAAGAATCTACCCCCTCAGAGGAGGAGGTCGTTGTGGAAAAAGAGCCCGTCTTTGACCCCAGAAAGGACATTCAAAATGTGGAACAACTCAAAACCTATGTTTCTCACCGAGGGCAACAATGTTCTTTTACCTACAAAAAAGAGCTACTGGCCTTTTTGGAGATTCTTTCTGAGAAAATGACCGAATTTCCAGCAGAAGATATTGTAATCGGTATTTCAGAGGAGGAATTTGAGCGAAAGGGAACATTCATCCGGGAGGCTTTTGATTATTACAAGCTCTCTCAGGATCGCTTCCAGATCGTTCGATTGTCGGGCGAAGACCAATCTGACTGGCTGTCGGTCAATCCCGATTTTGCCTGGCGCTTGGTGAATGGCAAATAGTAAGTTGATTTGTGATGAGCCTATCACTTTGCTTGATAAGCAGCAACAGCCTGCCGCACGCTGCCGTGTTCTCTGAGCAAGCTTGATGCTAATCCGTAGGATATATCCAAGGCGTTCATAACCATGCGCGTCCCTCGGTCGACCAGCTTGGTATTGCTCAGCTGCATGTCCACCATTTTATTGTCTTTTACCCGTCCCAGCCCGATCATACAACTGGTGCTGATCATATTGAGGATGAGTTTCTGAGCGGTGCCAGACTTCATCCGGGTACTGCCTGTCACAAATTCGGGGCCGACAACCACCTCGATGGGATAGTCGGCTTGTTCGGCCATGGGACTGCCCTCGTTGCAAGCTATGCAAGCAGTGGTAATGCCCGACGACCGGCAGTCTTTCAAGCCGCCGACTACATAGGGCGTAGTGCCAGAAGCCGCAATGCCGATGACCACATCTTTATCGTCGATGAAAAATGCCTGGAGGTCCTTCCATGCCTGTGTTTGGTCGTCTTCAGCTTGTTCGACAGACTTGCGGATGGCCACATCCCCTCCGGCAATCAATCCAATCACCCAATCATCCGGAACCCCATAAGTCGGTGGGCATTCCGATGCGTCCAGGATGCCCAGGCGCCCGCTGGTACCCGCACCGATGTAAAACAGCCGACCACCCAATTTCATCTTTTCGACAATGCATTCGACCAGTGGCGCGATGAATGGTATGGCCTTTTGTACAGCAAGCGCAACCGTTTGATCCTCTTGGTTGATATTGGTCAATAATTCTTCAGCCGACATCTTTTCGAGATGGCGATGGTTGGAATCCAGTTCGGTAACTTTTATCATGTTTTTAGGGTCAGGTATAGGTCCCGTTTGGTAGGACGGCAGCCTCACTAGGAAATCAACTGCAGTGCCTGAAAGGACATCCTGTAGTTTACGGCCTTTTGCTCGTATTGGTTGCGGTAATCAAAAGGCGTGAGCCCTTTGTACTTTTTGAAAAGCCGGTTGAAGTTCGACAGGTTGTTGAAGCCGCAGCTGTAGCAAATTTGGCTGACAGGCTCCCGTGTCTCCAGCAGGAGTTTACAAGCATAGCTCAAGCGCAGATCGATCAAAAAGCGGGTAAAGCTCTTGCCAGTACTCTTTTTGAAGAAATGGCTGAAGGCAGACTCACTCATGTTGGCAATTTTGGCTACCTCTGCGATTTGCACTCGATTTTTGAAATGCCGCCGGAGGTGGTCGCAAACATCGTTGATGCGCTGGTTGTGAAAAATTTGCGCTTGGCAATCAAAGCCTTCACTGGCCAGAAAACGCCGACTTTTGGAAAGCGCCAGCGTGTTCAAAATGCTCAAAAACTCTAGAACGGACTCCATGCCTTGAAGCCGGCAAAGCTTCTTCATTTTCAGCTCAATGGTTTTGCGCGTCGGCCCGCTGAAAGCAATCCCTCTTTTGGCTTCATTGAGCAAAGACTTGATGGGATAAAAATCCTGCTTGCTGAGCAAAGTCTCCGAAAACAAAGAAGGTTCAAACTGAATGACGAAAGCTCGGGCAGTGCTTTTGCGATCAGGGGGCAGGTCGTCATCGTCCCACTTGTGGAACACCTCTGGGCCAATCAGCACCAAGTCTGGGCCACTGTACCTCTCAACAGAATCGCCAACAATCCGACGCCCTGCCGAATTGAGGATCAATGTCAATTCAAATTCTGGATGTGTATGCAGCGGATAATCAAAGCGGGCGTTTGGAGTATCCTTGATTGTGAAAACGTCTTCCTTCCGCAACGGGGTGATCTCTCTGAAAATTTTCATAATCCTCGTGGATTGGTTCAATCAAATAGAATAAATTTTCGCCTTATAGTTGGTGATGTCTGCAATAGCAAGTGAAAAGATAATGTAAACTAATTTTATTTTGAATAAAACAACAGAGAAATTTCTTCGACAAGACGCAACGAGGATGTTATGGCCCATTGATTGACACCTTTTGTCAGAAATCAGGATAAAATGTTGACGGAATTTTATCATTTTTTTGAAAATAAATTATATTAGAGTCCCCTTAAGCGTATCCGCTAAAAAGCCAAAGCTTATAGTAATAACACAAAACACCATTTTCACCTATGCTAATTCTTTACATTGCGACAGGAGCTTTCGCCCTAGGTGGTGGACTTATTCTGGTCAATAACTTATTTTCACAAAGGGGTAACAAAAGGATGTTCTAAAGAGCTTAGTTTGCGATGGCCAAGGGGCTTCCCTCCAGCTGAATCGCAACTTTCATATAAGCTAATTTGCTTAGAGAGACATACATCAATACCTGGATTTTCTTCCAATTACCCTTGGGGTAGAAGCGACTGTTGCGCCCTGTAAGTTGCTAAGTATATCCCAATTATTTCGTTTCTGCAGCTAGTTGACGGAGCAAGTCTTCACATTGTTGTAGGGCCATCTCTCGCATGATGCTTTGGGGAAGTTGTCCCAGGCGGGCCTTTGCCTCGCGTAGGTGGTATACCTGCTCTTCCTGAATTTGTTTTACCCTTTCTTCATCCAGGTTTTCAGATTCTCTGACCAGCTGGTTGTTGAGCGCAATGGCGTAGTTCAGTCTATTGTACGCGCAGTTTTCTATCTGATTGTCAAATATCTTATCCAACTTTTCTGCTTTTTCGCATAGATGTACCATCTGTCGTTGCAGCATCAGCAAAGAATCTGAGCTGCCATCCATTGATTCTAGGCTTTCCGCTTTTCGGCTGAGGTAGGTTTCATAATCAATGTAACAAGCGGCCAATTCTCGACGGTTGCCAGGGCTGGGGTTGTAGCGGAAGCTGCGTTCGGCGGTCTTCAACCGTCTATGGTCAATGGACATTCTTTGAAACTGCCTTAAGCTGTCTACAAAATCAATATACGTACTGCTGTCCGTCGGCTGTGTCAGTTGATATTTTCGGTAACGGTCCAAAGCAACTGGGTGGTTCAACAATTGCCAGGTTGGGTCGGCAGGCAGGTGTTCCAACAGGAAGTGCCGCGCAGGTGTGGCAAAGTAATCCAAGCCATAGTAAGTTTGCAGATAGTGTGAATTACCCAGGGCATTGCTTTCCCAGGTAGCATCCATCAATTGCCATTGACCATCCAGTAGTACTGCATTCCAGGCGTGGTTGGGGGTGCTGAAATCGCTCGGTTGCACGTAGCCGGATACGACAAAGCAGGGGATACCAGCCTCTTGGCAAAATCTTTCCAGTAGTTGGGCATAGCCAAAGCACACAGCCTTGCGCCGCTTCATCAACTGAGCGATGTTGCGATTGATTCGCCGCCGCCCTTCCTTGTAAGCCTTCTGATCATACAGTATATGATGGACAATCCAAGTGTAGAAACTCCGAACTTTTTGGCGATCTGTTTGTAAACCTTCACTCAAAAAAGCAACCAAGCCAGGGATGTTTTTGGCCACTTCCCGGGGAGCCTTGCGGGCTTTGAGATCGATCTGCTCCCAATTCAGGGTCGCCTCCTGGCCAGCCGATGGGAGGCTCACCAAAGGCAAAAGCAGCAACAGCAGGATGTATCGGAATTTAAGAACCATTCGTTCGACAGACTTGTTTATGAACTTGAGATTAGTACTAGTCTTAGTTCTTAAATTAACAATTTAGTGCGTTCTTTGCGGATTCATCCGGCATTTTAACGTAAAAGGCGGCCTAGCCATCAGATATTATCGAAATAAATGAAGCGAATCGTAGAAGTTGCGATGCCAACCAAGTGGGGGAACTTTCGGATGTATTCTTACGCGGATTCCATCAGAGAGAATATGCCCCACCTTGCAATGGTACACGAAGACTTTGATCCCTCCCAGCCAGTGTTCATTAGAGTACATTCTGAATGTCTCACGGGTGACCTGTTCGGCTCGCTTCGCTGCGATTGTGGAGAGCAATTGGACGAAGCGATGAAAATTGCTGCACGCAAAGGGGGGGCTGTCATTTATCTGAGGCAAGAAGGGCGCGGCATTGGTCTGATCAACAAACTGAAAGCCTATACCCTCCAAGATCAAGGTCTCAATACTATTGATGCAAATGTTCACCTAGGGCTGGAAGTCGATGCCCGCAGATACGATATTGCCATTGACATTATGATGGATTTAGGCATTCGACAAATTCACTTGCTGACCAACAATCCACAGAAAATAGAAGCATTTGAAAGTTCTCCCATCCAACTGATTAGCCGTGTTCCTCTAATCATCCGCCCTAGCAAGGAAAATCTGTCCTACCTACAAACCAAAAAAGAGCTAATGGGGCATTTGCTCAACGGAAAAAAGTAAGCCACTCAAAATTTTAACATTTTTTAGACAACGCTTCGGCAAACGTTTTGTCTTTGATGGTGTATTCCGAAAAGCAAAGCGAAAATCTTTGGTCTTTCAATTCCATAGATTCTCGTTGAGCAACCAGGATGTCACACACAGATACAAACCCATTCGATCTAATGAAAGCTGTTAACCTAATCGTTTGTCTACTTTGCTGTAGTTTTTTGTCTTTTGCACAGTCTTTTTCTGAACCAACAACCCAACGCCTACCTGCCGATACTTTGGCACTACAGCGTTCCTACTTCACAAAAAGAATCAACGGGAAAGCACCCGTTTTGGATGGCCGACCAGATGAAGCAATCTGGAACACTGTGGCCTGGAGTGGTGGCTTTGTGCAGCGACAACCCTACGAAGGGCATGCCCCTTCCAAGGCTACGCGCTTTAAGATTTTGTACGACGATAAGTTTCTATACGTTGCCTACCACAATTTTGATCCCGAGCCTGATAAGGTGGTCCGGCGGATGTCTCGTCGCGATGGTTTCGATGGCGACTGGGTAGAGATCAACATCGACAGCTACTTTGATAAACGGACCGCTTTTTCCTTTACCATCTCTGCTTCCGGTGTCAAAGGCGATGAATTGGTTTCCAACAATGGTGATAATTGGGACGACTCCTGGAACCCCATTTGGTATGCAAAAACAAGCCCTGATCCGCAAGGGTGGACTGCTGAGGTAAAGATTCCTTTCAGTCAGCTGCGTTTTGCCAGCAAGGAGGATATGGTGTGGGGCCTTCAATTCACCCGTATGGATTTTCGAAAAAATGAACGCTCTGTTTGGCAATTCCTACCTCAGAATGCCGGTGTTTGGGTGAGTCAGTTTGGAGAACTTCGCGGCCTCAAAGGGCTAAAGCCACAAAAGCAGGTGGAACTGCAACCCTATTTATTGGCACAGGCAGAGTCTTTCGAAAAAGAGGAAGGCAATCCATTTGTCACGGGTACTGCGCAGAAGCTTTCTGCCGGAATAGATGGCAAAGTGGCTGTTACCAGCGACCTGATGCTGGATTTTACCATCAATCCCGACTTTGGGCAGGTCGATGCCGATCCCTCTGTTGTAAACCTGGATGGCTATCAAGTGTTTTTCAGCGAGCGACGGCCCTTTTTCGTTGAAAACAGAAACATCTTCAACTACCGATTGACTGGGTCGGAAGCGGGGGGAGGCTTTGACCGGGATTTGATCTTCTATTCCCGCCGGATTGGTGGCGCTCCCAAAGGTGAGCCAGACAAAGAGGATTGGGAATACACCGATCTGCCGATCAATACCTCCATTTTGGGGGCGGCCAAGTTCAGTGGAAAAACCCAAAAAGGCTTATCCATTGGGATTTTAGAGGCGGTCACTGCAAAGGAGATTGCTGAAATCGATAATAGGGGAGAGCGGCGTGAAGAAGTAGTTGAGCCACTCACCAGCTATTTCGTGGGGCGTGTACAACAAGATTTTGATGGGGGTAATACCATCATTGGAGGAGTATTCACGGCAACCAACCGCCAGTTGGATAATACCAACCTGGATTTTCTAAGTCGCTCCGCTTACACTGGGGGCTTGGATTTCACGCGCCAGTGGAAAGACCAAAGTTGGATATTTTCTGCCAAAGGCTTGTTTAGTGCCATCAGTGGTAGCCGGGAATCCATGCGGTTGGTACAAGAATCCTTCGAGCATTACTTTCAACGGCCAGATGCTGAGCACCTGGAAGTAGATACCGCTGCTACCAGCCTTGCCGGCCATGGCGGAACTGTCAAATTGGCTAAGTTTGGTGGCAACTGGAGATTTGAAACGGGTGTCACCTGGCGCTCGCCCAACTTAGAACTGAACGACATTGGCTTCTTATCGGGGGCAGATGAAATCAACCATTTTGCATGGACTGGTTATCGAATTACCGATCCTTTTGGTCCTTTTAGAAGAGCCTCCTTCAACTACAATCACTGGGCGCGCTGGGACTTTAGCGGTCGGAATATCTACCGAGCGATTAATGTTAATATGCACTTTCAATTTAAAAACAATTGGGAAATGGGCAGCGGCATCAGTCACGACAACCTCGACATCTCCACCAAGGCCCTGCGAGGAGGCCCTGCGCTGCGCAGACCATCGGGCATCGGCAATTTTTTCTACGTGGGAACCGGCGAGCAAAATAAAATCAATTTCTATTTCAATATGAACCACGGTTGGGGCTTTGAAAAAACGGTTCGCTACCGGAGGTATTCCCCTGGATTCGTTGTGCAGCCTATGAACGCCCTGAAAATTTCCTTCTTTCCGGCTTGGACCCAATTTTCGCGTCCGATTCAGTATGTTGGCCAGGAGGGCTTTCAAGCCCAAACGCGCTACATCACCGGAGCGGTTCAACAAAAGACCTTGAGCGCTTCTATCCGGGTCAACTATTCCATTACACCAGACTTGAGCATCCAGTACTACGGCCAGCCTTTCATTACGCAGATCAACTACGACGAGTTCAAGTACATCACCAATCCCCTAGCCGAAAAGCACGCAGACCGCTATGCCGTCTATCCCGACGAAAAGCTGACTTTCAGTGAAAAACAAGACAAGTATTTGGTAGATGAAAATTTAGATGGCAAGGTCGATTATCGCTTCAACAATCCAGACTTTAGCACGGTGGAGTTTCGTTCCAATCTGGTTTTGCGCTGGGAATACATAGCTGGTTCAGAACTCTTTTTGGTATGGTCTCAAGGAAACACCAGTTTCCCCGATGAAAAGGGCCGCCTGCTGAATACACTGGCCGATCGCCTGTTTTCCAATCAAGCCCACAACATCTTCCTACTAAAATGCACCTATCGATTCATTAAATAATTCAGGTTGCGATGCATGGCGAATAAAGCCTCTGACTGGAACATTTGCTATAAAATCTACGATTTCTTGAAATGCTTTATTCATCACAACTTGGGTTAAAAGCCTGTTGTGACCATACGTAGGCAGGTGTATAAGCGGGTATTTTTTCACTTGGCGGTTGCCAGTCTTATTCGAACGAGGAGAAAATCACCAGTTCACCCCTATCCAAACCACAAAACCACAAGGCCAATCACCAAATCACAAAGCCAACGGCTAATCACCAAAAAAAGTCATACTCCCTTACGCCCCCTTCACTTCAGGCATCTTACACTCTTCATCAGGCTTTTTACCACAGACCGTACACTCACCGATCTGGTTTTTCAGCATGGGATTGTTAGTGGCACAAGTTCCTCTGAACTCCTTTCCAGTTACAATGTGGCGGATGTTAATCATAATGATGGATACACCAAATACGCCGAAGACAATCAACAACACATATAAGAATTCCATAAGCGGAGATTCGGGTTTGAAAAAATTGAAGAATTCAGATCGAAAAGCTGCCTGGCAGCCTAGCTGTGAATTCGTCGGTACTTAAAATAGAAACCAGTATTCATTTTCTCTATTTAAAAACAAACTTTGGTCTCAAAGAGTTTACTTTTGCAAAAGTACAACTTCAATATCTACACTGCAAATCGTAAACAGATATGAAAGAAAAGCTCGACGCTTTTGCCCGTTTGCTGACTATTATGGACGAATTGAGGGAGCAATGTCCCTGGGATCGCAAGCAAACCATTCAGAGCCTTCGAAATTTGACCATTGAAGAGACCTACGAATTGGCAGATGCCATCTTGGATGAAAACATGGGAGAGATCAAAGAGGAGATTGGAGACATTATGCTGCATATGGTCTTTTATGCCAAAATTGCGGATGAACAAAAGGCATTTGACATTGCCGATGCACTGCATGCAGTCTGTGACAAGCTCGTTAATCGGCATCCACACATCTACGGAGATGTTGAGGTTGAAAATGAAGAGGACGTCAAAAAGAACTGGGAGCAGTTGAAGCTCAAGGAAGGAAAAAAGTCGGTCTTGAGCGGTGTGCCGCGTTCTCTCCCGGCTATGGTAAAGGCTTATCGCATGCAAGAAAAAACAGCCCAGGTGGGTTTTGAATGGGATTCGAGCGAGCAGGTTTGGGAGAAGGTCGAAGAGGAAATGACGGAGTTCAAGGAAGCGATGCAAAGCAATGAATCGGCGGCAGCCCAAGAGGAAGAGTTTGGCGACATTTTGTTTTCATTGATCAATTATGCTCGGTTTAAAGGCATCGACCCAGAAACGGCTTTGGAAAAGGTAAATAAAAAGTTTAAAAAGCGGTTTGAATACATCGAAGCCAATGCCTCTAGTCAATTGACCGAGATGAGCCTGGAAGAAATGGATGCTCTTTGGGACCAAGCCAAGCAAGTTTTATCGTAAATGCCAGTCCAAAGGAAGTGAATTGTTGGACAACTTGGATGGGACAGACGATGGAACGGTGTTTGTTTACATAACAGCAAGCCCCGCCCAATTCGAACCTACCAACTATGAAGATTGCTGATCGCTTCTTGTCGGCTAAGTTAAGAGCTGATGAAGACATTTATCGTAGAGCCCGTTTGATCATACTCGTCGACCTATTGTACATTTTTGCGACGACCTTTGTACTCATACCCATCTTTTACATGGGAGGCTTCCTCTCCGGTTGTTGGATCACAATCATTGGACTCATTTGCGCCTCCACCTTTCTGCCTTTAATGTACTACTCTGGCGACATCAAAGTCTGTGGGCATTACTTTGCCTTTTGCAGCTGTGTCATAATGGGGGGGCTCATGGCCTTTTCAGGAGGCATACATTCGCCCTTTCTGTTCTGGTTCCTAACCATTCCGCCAATCTCACACCTTTATATGAAGCGACAAGATGCCAACGTATGGACCTTTATTACGGCTATGGCAGCGGTTATGTTTTTGGTCATGGAAATGGTAGGTTTTGATTTTCCGACAGATTTGAATCGAAGTTTGTCCAGCTATTTTATCCTGTTGAGCTTTATGTTGATCATGGCTTTGTTCGTAACGGTCGTACGTTCCTTCAAAAAAGGCTACAAGAAGATGAACAGCAAGTTGGAGGGTTCCAATGAGGAGCTTAAGAAAAGCAACGAGGAGTTAGAGCGCTTTGCCTTTATTGCATCGCACGATTTGAAGACCCCCTTGCGCAACATTGTTAGTTTTGTCAATTTATTCAACCGAAAATACAACGATCACCTAGATGAGACAGGGCGCGAGTACATCCAGTTTGTGACCAATAACGCCCGCCAAATGCACCTGCTGATTGAAGACATCTTGGAATATTCCCGTACCAGCAACCACATTCTGCGCGAAGAAAAGGTCGATATGGGCCGCCTGTTGGGGCAAATAGCCCGTCAGCTACAAACGGAGGAGTATTATCCACACAGCCAGATACACATTGCGGACATGCCCAACATCAAGGCAGACAGCAGTCGCATTCACCAACTTTTTCAGAATCTCATTGAAAATGGCATCAAATACAATGATTCTGAAACACCTTCTGTTTTTATTACTTTCCATGAAGATGAGGGCTTTGGCCATTTTGTCGTTCGAGACAATGGTATTGGTATTGAATCCGACTATCAAGAACAGATATTTGAGATGTTCCGTCGATTGCACAACCAGGACCGATTTCCGGGTACAGGCATTGGGCTTTCGATCTGTAAAAAGATCATGCAAGCTTACAAAGGACACATAAGGGTGGAGTCGATGCCTGGACAAGGAACAGCCTTCTACTTATCTTTTCCGCTTCAAACGATTGAGAAAAGCCAGCTCAAACCCGATGTACATTCACAGGCCGAATTGATCAATTCTTAGACGCATGACCATTCAAATCTGGCCGTCGTCCAAAACGTCTTGGGCCGTGTCCATATACAGAGGATCAAACTCGTCTACTACATAAGTTTCCAAAAGGGTATCATGCCAAGCCTTGGCATCGTTGCCCAAAGCCAATGAGGCAAATTCAAAGGGAATCCATCTACAGGCATACCTGAGTACGGCCGCTCGCAGGCTGATCCGCTGGCCTCGCCAATCAACGACCCTTGAGCGTGTAACATATTTACCTACGGTTTTGCCCAGGAAAAATTCGAGTGGTATGTAATACCCTCCCAATGCGATGATGACCCTTAGGACTTTCATGGGAACTTTATAGTCCATATTGCTCTCCAATATGAAAGTGATTTCCAACAGAGTGCCGATCACGATAAGGTCAATAATGAAATTGGCCAGTCGCTTTCTTTTGGCTGTTTCTCTTAATTTCATAGCTTAAATTTTGTTGTCTGATGGCTCAAATTGCCAGCTGTTCAATAAACGTCTACACAGCTTTCAGCTGTAAAAATGACCAAAAAGTGGGACACTTGAAAGTTGCTTTTCCCTTTGGCAGCTACTTTCCGTGTAAGCTGGATTATTTAATTCCTTTCTTTCCTTTCGCGATACGTGTAAAATGTGTACATTTGCAGCGCTGTAACTGATTCCAGCGATCACTAACGGTAAAAATTTAAATTATGGCAATTTATCTGACGAAAGAAAAGAAAGAAGAAATCTTCAAAGAATACGGTGGAAGCGAAAATAACACCGGTTCTACAGAAGGACAAATAGCCCTGTTTACTTATCGTATACAGGAGTTGTCCAAGCACCTACAAACCAACAAAAAGGATCACTCCTGTCGGCGTACACTGCTGACGTTGGTTGGTAAGAGAAAACGCCTGCTGCAGTATTTGGCAAACAATGATATTACCAAGTACCGGGCGCTGATCGAGAAGCTTGGAATCCGGAAGTAAGTTAACTTCCAAAGCGGGAAAGTGGATCACCCTGAAACACTTTTCCGCTTTTTTCGTTATGCTTAGAGATAACAAGAAGCTAAGAAGAATATAGATCGCAAGCACAGTTAATCGTCCGCAAGAAACACAAACGATTTAAAGGACCAGCGAAATACATCACGATCTGCTTGCACCAATTTTTTGTATGTATGTTTTTGTCTCAAAAGGGACAACCGCCAGCCGCACCTTTTTTTGAAACCAACCAGACCCGGTGTAGATCATCCTCTTCTGTAGCTATTTCGTGGAAATAACTTTTTCCACCAAGTAAAGTGCCAACGGGCAATTTACTTTATTGCGACACATTTTTTGACTCAACTAAATCAATCTTCAGACATGGGGAAGCAAATTCCTATCAGTACGTCTTTCAACTTGCCCGATGGCAGAGAAGTCGTCATTGAAACCGGTAAATTAGCTACACAAGCTGATGGTTCCGCCCTCGTAAGAATTGGCCACACAATGCTGCTAGCTACGGCAGTTTCAGCCAAAGAGGCCCGAGAAGGCCAATCCTTTTTTCCACTCTCCGTTGACTATCAGGAAAAATTCGCCTCTGCAGGCCGAATCCCAGGTAACTTTTTCAGAAGAGAAGCTCGTCTTTCCGACTACGAAATATTGACCTCTCGTTTGGTCGACCGCGCCATCCGCCCACTTTTTCCGGATGGCTACATGAATGAAACACAACTTATTATCAATCTTATCTCTGCCGACATCGAGAAGGATGTAATGCCAGATGCCTTTGTTGCCCTGGCTGCTTCTGCTGCTTTGTCTGTTTCTGACATTCCATTCAGTGGCCCTATCTCTGAGGTTCGAGTGGCTCGGGTAGATGGTGAATTCCAAGTGAACCCTGGTCGTGCGGCCTTGGCCAATGCAGACATTGACATCATCGTGGCTGCGACCCTCGACAATGTGATGATGGTGGAAGGTGAATCCAAAGAATGCTCTGAGGCGGATTTGATTGAGGCTATCAAGATCGGGCATGAGGCCATCAAGGTACAGTGCCAGGCACAGCTGGACTTGGCGCAGTTGGTCGGCGAAAAGGCCACCGTGAAGCGGGAAGTAGTTCCTGTAGAAGTGGATGAAGAGCTGAAGGCCAAGGTGAAAGAATTGGCGCATGACGCTATTTTGGAAGTAGCTAAAGGGGCTCTCGATAAGCATTCCCGCAAAGAGCGTTTCAAAGAAATTGGAACTTCCTTGATTGAAAAGCTGCTCGAAGAGAAGGGCGAGGAGTATATGGAGGAGAATGAAGGGCGTGCCAAAGAATACTACGATAAACTCAAAAAGGAAGTCATTCGCGAGATGGTCATGGCGGAGAAAGTTCGCCTGGATGGCCGCAAGCCGGATGAAATCCGCCACATATGGACGGAAGTTGATTATTTGCCGTCGACACATGGTTCTGCTGTCTTTACCCGCGGAGAAACGCAGGCACTGGCCACAATGACCTTGGGTACCAAGATGGACAATCTGATGGTCGATACGGCCTTGGACCAGCGCTATGACAGCTTTATTCTGCATTACAATTTCCCTCCGTACTCAGTTGGAGAGACCAAGCCCCTGCGTGGCCCTGGTCGCCGGGAAGTAGGACACGGAAACCTGGCTGCTCGTTCGTTGAGAATGGTCTTGCCAGAAGAAAATCCTTACACGGTACGGATCGTTTCTGACATTTTGGAATCGAATGGTTCTTCCTCCATGGCTACTGTTTGTGCTGGCGCCCTGGCATTGATGGATGGTGGTGTAAAAATTAAAGCACCTGTATCTGGTATTGCTATGGGACTGATCTCCGATGGTGAGCGTGTGGCGATTCTCAGCGATATCCTTGGTGACGAGGATGCCTTGGGAGATATGGATTTTAAGGTAACAGGTACAGAAAAAGGGATTACTGCCTGCCAGATGGACATCAAAATCGAAGGTTTGCCTTACGATGTGATGGCCGAAGCGCTCGAACAAGCTCGTGAAGGACGCTTGCACATACTGAGCAAAATGGCAGAATCACTTGAAGCACCAAGAGAAGATTACAAGCCACATGCGCCACGAATCGTGGAAATCCTGATCGACAAGAGCTTCATCGGTGCGGTTATCGGACCAGGTGGTAGCATCATCCAAGAAATTCAGGCAGAGACCAGTACAATTATCAACATCGAAGAGGTAGACGACAAGGGAGTTGTCAACATCTCTAGTGCAAACAAAGCTTCCATTGATGCAGCCTTGGCGCGCATTAAGTCGATCACCTTTATGCCGGAAGTTGGTGATGTGTACGAGGCAAAGGTTGTTTCTGTTATGCCTTATGGTGTCTTTGTGGAGTTCAACGGAAAGAGCGGTTTGTTGCACGTTTCTGAAATTTCTCACTCACGCATCGAGCGGGTAGATGAGGTATTCAAAGAAGGAGACGACGTCAAGGTGAAGTTGATCGGTGTAGACCGCAAAACAGGTAAGCTGAGACTTTCTCGCAAAGCTTTGATGGATAGACCAACTGGTAAGCGCGAGCAAAAGCCACATCACAACTAAGAATAAATTGGGCTTTTTTGCCCTTTTCAGTGATATAAAACACCGCCCGGATCATTATTTCTATGATCCGGGTATTTTTTTTGTGAAATGGAAACTTTTTTGGAATAGCTATTGTACTTAAATAGGAATTGTTGCATTTAATACTTTTTAATTAAAAAGTCAAGTATTTTTTACAAGCAGGCAACTTTTCCCCTTTTCGAACGTATTAATAATTGTAATTCCCAGAGAAATCTTCAAAGTGCTCCATCATGCGTCAATTAAAAATTACAAATAAAATTACTGCGAGGGAGAGTCTTGCATTGGACAAATATCTCAACGATATTGGAAAGATCGCAATGCTTTCAGCTGACGAGGAGGCCGAGATGGCGAGACGCATCAGAGCGGGCGACAATTCAGCCCTTGAACGTCTGACCAAAGCCAACCTCAGATTTGTTGTATCCGTCGCCAAGCAATACCAGAATCAGGGTCTCTCGCTGAGTGATCTGATCAATGAAGGAAACGTAGGTCTGATGAAGGCTGCCAAGCGTTTCGATGAAACAAAGGGATTTAAGTTCATCTCATATGCCGTGTGGTGGATTCGTCAATCCATTTTGCAGGCCATCGTGGAATATTCACGAATCGTTCGCTTGCCTTTAAATAAGGTAGGTTCTTACAATAAAGTCAATGAGGCTTTCCTTTCTTTCGTACAGGAGTTTGAGCGCGAGCCAACCAATGAGGAATTGGCCGAATTGCTCGAAATGACGCCAAAGGAAGTTGCCAATATGCTCAAAGGAAATGGTAGACACTTGTCTTTTGATGCGCCTCTGAGCGGTGACGACGGTGATTCTACCATGTTGGATGTCGTCTCAAGCAGTGAAAGTGCTAGTCCGGATACCAACCTCATGGAGCAGTCCTTAAAGGAGGAAGTACAACAGGGTCTATCCATCCTTTCTCCTCGAGAAGTGGAAGTGCTGTCTTCTTACTATGGGTTGAACGGCTACAAATCGCTTACCTTGGAGGAGATCGGAGAACTCTATGGATTGACTAGAGAACGCGTTCGCCAGATAAAAGAGCGGGCCATACGTAGGCTACGTAAATCATACAATCGAAATAATCTTAAGTCTTATCTCGGTTAAGATATCGGAAAGATAAACTACCTTCGCCCCATAAGCACCGTTGTTTATGGGGCTGTTTTTTTGTCACTTGAATCAACTTTTACACCTTTGCCTCGATGATTTCAAAAGCTCACTTTTCAATTTTGTCTTTCGCCTTGGGTACAATGATGGCCTTGTCGGCTTGCCAAACAGATGCTACGGATGCTGAAAATACCAAAGCTCCTGCCGTACAACAGACTGAATCAGAGCAAGTTGTAGAAAATCCATCCTCATCCAGTAACCAGCAATGGGTCATCGCGCTGGATAAATTTCGACTGAGAGACAAGGCGGGTCAAGAGGGAGCTGTTTTGACGCAATTGGCGGAAGGAGTTATTGTAGAGCATATGGGGGAAGTCAGTGATTTTAAGGATCGCATCAAATTGCGAAGTATCCTGTATGACGAGCCCTGGATCAAGGTCAAAACGGCGGCTGGTACGGAGGGCTGGGCTTTTGCTGGTGGCTTACTCCCCATGCAAGGCAACCAAACTCCTTTGGCTAGGGAGCTGATGAACGGGCGTTTGATACAGATATTTGGCGCACAACTGGCCGGGCGCATCGAAGCTTATCGCCAAGAAATTGAGGCTGCTAAAACGAGCGACCAGCTGGCTTTGGCTTATCGAAATGGCTTGCAGCTTTGCGAAAAACTATCGGTTGTACTCCAAGACCGCTTTGAAATCATAGATGCCAATGCACCCAATTTATTTTGGCTCGAACAAGCCATTCCTGCCTATATCGTACAATTGGTCGCCGAAGGTACCATGTATCAATTGTTCAACGACTACAAGAAATGGCAACCCTTGGCAGCAGCTACGGAAGGCGAAGAGGATGATGCCTTTGTACAATTTTGTCAACAAGCTCATGCGCAAGACAGCGTAGAGAATTTCTTTTACGCCTGGTTCCTCCAAACCTGGGATTATGGTGGCAGCAGCCTTTTGGGGCAAGGCATCCACCTCAAGACGCTGGAAGCCATGGACAAAGCCTGGACAGCCGGCCCACAGTTCCACCCGGAAATCAGTAAAATAAAACAAGACTGGATGCAAGATATTACAGTCGATGTCTCAGCTGAAGATATTGGTGGCTATTGGGAAGACAAAGAAAAAATCATCACCGAAATGGACCAAATCCTAGCAGGCAATTTCCAAGTATTGACCAAAGAAGACCGAGTAGCCCTAGAAGTCCGCCGAAAAATGTTCGACAACCCCTCAGCCAATAAAATCCGCATAAACCAAAGGTCCGGCACCCAATAATCACAATAATCACCAGTCACCGATCACAAAACCACCAAATCACAAAACCACAGATCACCAAATCACAAAACCACAACCCCCTCTCCCCATGACCGGACTCCTCTTCCTACTCATATCCATCCTCGCTATATCCCTGATTGGTGGCGGAATTTACCTTCTGTACCGGCTATTGACCAACTTTCAGCCCAGTAAAAGTAAAGTGCAGGCAGATTTGAAGATGCTAAAGGAGGAGTTAGACAATTGGTCTAGTGAGTTGATTCCCTGGAAAACAGAAGAGCTGGAACTGCTGTCGCTCAATCAAAGCAATCGGACTGTCAAGAAGAATCTGACGACCATCGTCAAGGGTATGTTCACTTCTATTTATCACGAACCCATGGTTGCTTATGCCTACAAGCGGTATGTATCCTCCGGCAAGCCCAATGCGATTTTATATGCTCGAACTGCTGAACAAGAATTCATCTATCGTTTTCGCAATAACGAAATTACTTTGGCCATAGACGGACAGCCAGTTGGCACCATCAAGCAAGGGGGCGTCTTGTACGAAGGGCGCTCGGGGAAAATGATCGGGCGGATCAACCGCTCTGAGAAAAATGAACTGCTGCCAATCATTGTCGGAGAGCGCGAGCTGGCCAGCTTGCCTATGCCAAACGAAGAGCAACTGCCCCACAGTCGGGCTTTTCAGTATGTGGAAGAGCGAATGAATGAAAAGGAGAAATTGGTCCTTATATCATTGGCTGTGTTGGAATTGGTGCAGCGCGATCTTCCGGCATAAGGGATTGAGTTTCGTTAGATTTTTTCGTAATTTGTCATAGTAAAAGTAGTTCGACAGCTTCTCGAGGAAGCTCTTTTTTCAAAAAAATTAAAGGCTTTTTCGTCCTTTATCAGGTAACAATAAATATCAAAACAATCTTTTCGCCTTCGACGTTTTAAATTGTAATTTATTGATTATGAAACAGTTGATATTCTCGTTTTTCCTTCTCTTTTCCATTTCGTACACAAGTTTTTGCCAAACTCAGGAGCAAACGCCTGATGTTTTCGAGCAGTTTCAAAAGGATATTGAGTCGATGATGCAGGACTTCGAGCAGATGCCCGATTTCTCCCGCATTTGGAGCGATACGCTGTTTTTTAAGGAATTTGACCTCAAAGGTGGCGAGGAAGGCTATTCCGATATGGAATTTGGGCAATTCGACATGCAGGAAATGATGCAGTGGATGGAGAAACAGTTCGAACAAATGAACCCAGATCAGGGCGCTCCGATGGAGGATTGGTTCCAGCAGTTTGACTTTAAGGTCGATCCGCTTGTCCCAGCCCCGGAAAAGGTTCCCGATTCTTCGGCTGAGCCCAAGGAAGAATTTCCTGTGGATAAGAAGCGAAAAAAACGTAAGGTCTATTCAATGTAGTGTTTATTTGATTTGTCTAGGCACTTATTTACAGGCCAGATCTATAAAAAAGCTTTTGATTGGATTCAAATTGTTCTAAAAATCACCTGAAATTCTGCCAGGTCCCTCATTTCCATACCCCTTCTACAGTTTTTAATCACATCACAATTTTTTCGCTCGAAACTTGCAGAGCAGCTTATAATTTGTACTTTTAGGCCACCAAACTGCAACATTTCACATAATTCCCTGTTTAGAGCTTATTGTTTTGTGCAAATACCCTTATAAGAAATTATTATGAATGTTTTTGATTCGGCGCGTTTGATTATTTATCGCATCAATAAGAAAGGTCTGGAGATTTTTCTCGTCAACACCGGTAGCAACTGGGAATTACCAAAGGGAAATCTGAGTGACAGTCCTCAAACAATTTCCGAGCAAGATCGCTTCATAGAACTCGACCCCGTCTCTCAAGCGGATGGTCAACTGGGGCAAGCTGTAGCTGTAGAGGGAGATTGGCACGAAATCCCTTCCATCAGGGGCATGATCAAGGATGATGTTCGCATTGTCAAAGATCAAATCAAGCAACGTTTTCCGGAATTGGAGCAAGGTACCTACTTTGCCGTCAAGGAAGCTTTCAAAAAGGTCCTACCAGAAGAATACGCTTTTCTCAAAGAACTCAAAGATGTTATTCTAGATCGCAACCAAGCTAAGTATATCTAGTATTGGGGGTGATTGGTCATTGGCAATGTATAGTCTACGGTTTGTAGCTAGCCTTTTGGCGTGAAATTGCCCACAAAAAAAGCCCGAACCCTCTATAAAGAGAGCCCGGGACTCCTTGGATAACTGCAGTTGTTCTTCCCCAGGAATGAGATAGGCGCTTTGGCCTCCTTCCTAGAACTCTATGGTCTTTTCTTTTACAACATTACCGGCTGAATTTTTGGCTGATAGGTAGACCTCTGTTTTTCCCTTGCTCAACTCAACCAGGGCTGTGAACTTGCCTGATTTGGCATCAAAGGTAAAATCGGTGATGTTCTTACCATTTAGCTTGAAGGTAATCTGATCCTTCTTGATAATGTTTCTAATCGTAGCAGTGATGCGCACCCGGCTCGTGTTCGGCGAAAGCGGATTCACGACTGGTACCGTATTGTTCAAATCAGCGATCGTTGGCTTTCGAACCTTGCTGCCACCAGGTACAGAGACCTTTCTAGTGGTCTGAACATAGGTTTCTGCTTCTGCTTTTCCAGCTTTGTTCGTAGCAGTAATGCGGAACGTATTTTTGCCAGGTTTTAATACTGTCAGAGTTGCTATCTCTCCGTCTCTAGTATCGAACTGAAACTTATCAGTCTTCTTGCCATTGATGTATAGGCTAATGCCCTTTTTATCTGTAACATTTTTGACTTTAGCCACTATGCTGTAGTCCATGTTGCGAGTGCTTTCACCAGCTTTTGCTGGCTTGATGAAAGCGACTGTTGGCTTGGCCAATGGCTTCGTGTAGGTGACTTTGACATCGTCCTTATCGCTGCCCCCCTTGGTCTTGGCGGATAGTTCGATTTTGTTGACGCCCTCTTTGAGATTGATACTGGCTCGGAAGACAGAGCCTTTGAATTCAAAATCATTGATCGTCTTGCCATTTAGTTTAAAAGTGACTTCGTTTTTGTTTTCGACGCGCCTGATGGAGGCTTTTACTTCGATGCGCTGCTTTGATACTTTGCTGTTATTCTTTGGATTGCTGATCTCCACGATGGGAGCCAAAAGGCGCACCTTGCGGACAATATTGATGCTGGCCTGATCCCGGCCGTCTTTATTTGTTGCATCAATCACCACCCGGTTGTTTCCTTCTGCCAATTTAACCGTTGCTTTCAGTATTTTGCTGTTGCTGTCAAAACTGAAGTTCAATTGGCGCGTGCCGTTTATCTGTAGGCTGATGTCTTCCTTGCGATCAACATGCGCTACCTTGGCTTCCAGTTTGGCAGAACTGAGGAGCGTCCCCTGTCCATCGCGACTGGGCTTTGTAATGGTAATCACCGGTGGGCGCTTTCGGGCATTATAGCTTACATCCACCTCGTCTTGATCGCTCCCATCCGAGTTACTCACCTTGATCCGTATGTTGTTGTTGCCTTCCTTTAGACTCACTTTTGTAGTCAATCTCCCCCGGCGGCTATCAAAGCTGAAGTTGCTGACGCGACGGCCATTCAATTCGAACTGTACATCGGATTTGCTACTGACGTTCTGTGTACTAGCGGTAACTTCTACCTGTGGATTCGACAAGACTGCTCTGTTCGAGGGCTTGCTAATGCTCACACTAGGAGGTCTACGGGTTCTTCTGTAAGTTACGCTTACCTCGTCCTGATCGCTTCCATCCTGGTTGTTGGCCTTGATGCGAATGTTATTGGTACCCTCTGTCAGGTTCACATTTGCACTAAAAGTACCTCTGTTGCTGTCGAAACTAAAGCTGGAGCTACGGCGACCATTTACTTCAAACTGTATATCAGATTTACTACTGACATTGCGAATGTTGGCCGTGACCTCTACTTTTGGATCGGAAAAAACGGCGCGATTCG